>JBFHLR010000113.1:0-8816 GCA_041594735.1 Marinobacter sp. | reverse complement strand
GTGAAGGTGGTGTAGACCGGCAGGCCCATGCCCTGGTGCGGCGCCGGCTGGAACGCCAGCTCGACCCGCGCCAGCTGGCGGGAGACGATGGCTTTCACCGGCACCTCGGCCGTCAGGCCCTCGCTGCGCTGCATCAGAGCGCGGAAGCCCTCCGGAGTGGCCGGGTCGAGGTCCGCCAGGGCCGGTGCGAAAGCGGCCAGCAGGGTACGGATGTTGTCCTGCCGGTCTTCCCGCAGCCCCGGGTGGGTGATGAACAGGCCGGACGCCTGCTGGCTGAGGAAATCCGCGGCACAGCGGTTGGCGGCCACCATGCACTCTTCCACCAGCCGATGGGCTTCGTTCTGGATGGCCGGCTCGATCTGGCGGATGCGTTTGTGCTCGTCCAGGCGCAGGCGGAACTCGGCGCGGTCGCTGCTCAACAGGGCGTTCTGCTCGCGCCAGCGGCGCAGGGCAGTGGCGGCCTGGTGCAATTGATCCAGGCTGGTGGTTACCGCCTCCGGCAGCGCCTTGGCGTCGTCGTTCTCTCGACCCTCAATGACGCTTGCCACCAGCTCGTAGCTGAGTTTGCCCTGGGAGCGCACGGTGGCCAGATGCAAGCTGTAGTCACCCAGGCTGCCGTCGTTGTTGACCTGCATATCGCAAACCAGCGCCAGCCGCTGGGTGTCCGGCTGCAGTGAGCACAAGCGGGTGCTGATGGCATCCGGCAGCATCGGTCGCGGCTCACCGGGGAAGTAGATGGCGGTGGCCCGGTTCAGGGCTTCCTGTTCCGCCGGGCTGTCCGGCGCGATCAGCGCGGTGGGATCGGCGATGGCGACCGACACCTTCCAGCCAGTGGCGTTGGCCTCCGCCAGCAGGGCGTCGTCCATGTCCTGGGTGCTGGGGCTGTCGATGGTGACGTAGGGCGCGTCGGTGCGGTCCTGCCGATCACTGCCGGCGGCCATTACGGTGTCTTCGCTGAGCCGGTCGGCCTGATCCTGAACCGTTTCGGGCCAGGTTTCGCTGAGGTCGAAACTGGCCAGGGTGAAGGCCCGTTCGATGCCGGGCTCACCGGCCTTGCCGATCACGTGCTCGATGCGGGCCTGGCCCTTGCCGTCCTTGAACGGGTGCTTGTGAATGCGGCAGTAGATCAGGTCGTCCGGTTCGGCGCCCTGGCGATGTTTGGGGGGAATGAATATCCAGCGGTTGATGCCCGCGGTTTCCGGCACCACGAAGTGACCCTTGCCCTTGACCAGGTAGCGACCGACAAAGGTGGTCAGCGGGCTGTCCAGCAGCTCGTCCACCAGGCCCTGGGTTTTGCCCTGATCGTCGGTCTGCTCGGTGACGTTGACCCGGTCGCCAGGCAGCACCTTCTGCATTTCCTCCGGCGGCAGGAACACGTCACGGCCTTCGTCCAGCACCACGAATCCGAAACGGCCGTTGGTGGCTTTGACGGTGCCGGGAAACACCACCTTGTTCTCTTTGATGTCGGATTTGAGCTGGCGCAGTTGAGTGAGGGCGTCGGCATTGAGCATGGAGCGAACCTGGCTGGAATGGCAATGAATGTTTGGCCCGGCAGTATACCGCGTTCAACGGCCAGCGTCAGAGGCTCCTGCGGAAAATCGCCGTCAGCGGGCGGGCATGACTCAGGGGTGCTCCGCGTAGACCCGGGTCTGGCCCTGGTCGTTGAACAGCAGCACCTGGTAGGGGTCCTGGCGGTCACCCATCTCCATCCCCGGCGAGCCCACTGGCATGCCGGGTACGCTGAGGCCGCGGGCGGGCAGGCCCTCGGCCAGCAGGCGCCGGATGTCGCTGGCGGGGACATGGCCCTCGATCACGTAATCGCCAACAAAGGCGGTGTGGCAGCTGGCCAGGGCGGGGGTGAGACCCGCTTCCGCCTTGATGGTGTGGAGGTCCTGGGTGTCGATGGCCTGAACCGCGAAGCCATGGTCTTGCAGGTGGCGGACCCAGTCGGTGCAACAACCGCAAGTCGGTGACTTGTACACGGTGATAGCCGTGGCCTCGTCGGCGTGGCTGGCAGCGGCAACGGTGAGGCTGCCGGTGAGGCCGAGGGCCAGAATCAGATGTTTCATGGGCGTGGTTCCTGTTGGGTGGCTTGGGTATCGTTGGCTGAAGCGGTTCGGCCGGGGGCGAGCCAGAACCACCAGACAATGGTGGCCATCAAGGCCAGGCCGCCGACGTTGACGAACAGATCGGTCATGACGGGGTCCTCGTGGCGCGGGGTTGAAACAGTCGCAGGCGATTGGCGTTGCTGACCACGGTGACGGAAGAAAGCGACATGGCCGCGCCCGCCAGGATCGGGCTCATCAGGATACCCCAAAGGGGGAAAAGCAGGCCGGCTGCCACCGGAATCCCCAGGGTGTTGTAGAGAAAGGCGCCGAACAGGTTCTGGTGAATATTACGGACCGTGGCGCGGGACACCTCGATGGCATCGGCGACGCCGTGCAGGGAGCCGCGCATCAGGGTGATGGCCGCGCTTTCGATGGCGACGTCGGTCCCGCTGCCGATGGCGAAGCCGACGTCGGCCTCGGCCAGTGCCGGTGCGTCGTTGATGCCATCGCCCACCATGGCAACCCGGTAGCCCTGCCGGCGCATGGCCTGGACAATCTCGGTCTTGTCGGCGGGCAGCACCCCGGCGCGGACGTCGTCGATGTGGACGCTGCGGGCGATGGCGGCCGCGGTGGCCTCGACGTCGCCGGTCACCATCATCACCCGCAGGCCCAGTTGGCGCAAGCGCTCGATGGCGGCGGCGGAGTCGGGCTTGATGGCATCGGCCACGCCGATCACCCCCAGCGCCTGGTCGCCGCGGGCCAGGAACAGCGGGGTACCGGCGTCGCGGCTGATGGCTTGCTCGGCATCACTCAGTGCCGCCAGCTCGATGCCCTCGCTCTCCAGCCAGCGCCGGTTGCCCAGGCGCAGGGTGGCCCCCGCCTGTTCGCCACTGACGCCGTGGCCATTGTGGGCCAGAAAGCCGGTTACCGAGGCTGGTTCGATGCCATGCTCGCGGGCATGTTGCAGGATCGCCGCGGCGAGGGGGTGTTCCGAATGCAGCTCCAGGCCAGCGGCCAGGGCGAGCAGCTCGCCGTCGTTGCCGTCCAGGGCCTGCACCCGCGTCACCGTGGGCTGGCCCTGGGTGATGGTGCCGGTCTTGTCCAGAATCACCAGATCGAGCTTGCCGGCGCTTTGCAGCGCATCGCCCTGACGGATCAGGGCGCCGTATTCCGCGGCCTTGCCGACGCCGACCATCACTGACATGGGGGTGGCCAGACCGAGGGCGCAGGGGCAGGCGATGATCAGCACGGTGGTGGCCGCCACCATCATGTGGGCCACCACCGGCTCCGGTCCCAGGTTATACCAGGTCAGTGCGGCCGCCACGGCGATCAGCATCACGCTGGGCACGAACACCGCGGAAATCCGGTCTGCCAGGCGACCGATGGCGGGCTTGGAGCCCTGGGCTTTTTTCACCAGACGGATGATCTGTGCCAGGGCGGTCTCGTTGCCCACCCGGGTGGCCTGATAGAGGATTGAGCCCTGACTGTTCAGGGTTCCGGCGGACACCGTGTCGCCGGGGCCCTTGGCGACTGGCATGGGCTCCCCGGTAAGCATGCTTTCATCGACCCGGCTCTCGCCGTCGAGCACCTCGCCGTCCACCGGCAGCTTCTCCCCGGGCCGGACCCGGATGCGATCGCCCACCCGGACCTGGTCCACCGGGAGGTCCCGTTCCTCGCCGTCGCGGATGACGCGGGCGGTCTTGGCCCGCAGGTCCAGCAGCCGGCGAATGGCCTGGGAAGTTTTGCCCTTGGCCCGTAATTCCAATGCCTGGCCCAGATTGATCAGGCCAATGATCATGGCGGAGGCCTCGAAGTAGACGTGACGGGCGAGCTCCGGCAGCGCGTCAGGCACGCTGGCCGCCACCATGGAATAGAGCCACGCGGTCCCCGTGCCCAGGGCGATCAGGGTGTCCATGTTGGCGTTGTGATGGCGGAAGGCCTTCCAGGCCCCGGTGAAATAGTGGCCGCCGGTGGCGGCCATCACCAGCAGGGTGAGGCCGCCCAGAGCCAGCCACAGCGTCTGGTTGGCGGGGGTGACCATCATCGTGCCGAAGCCCATACCCCACACCATCAGCCCCAGGCCGAGCCCCAGGCTCAGCGCCATTTTGACCAGCAGTTGCCGGTACTGGCGGCGTTCATCGCGGGCCCGGCGGTCGTCGGCCTGCTCCGGGTCTGCAATCACCTGGGCACCGTAGCCGGCGCTGGCGACGGCCTTAGCCAAGGCGTTGGCGTCGGCGTTGCCGAACACCGTGGCGGTGCTGTCGGCCAGGTTCATCTGGGCCGCTTCGACCCCGGGCAGGGCCAGCAGCGCCCGTTCGATGGTGCGGACGCAGGAGGCGCAGGTGGCACCGCTGATGGCCAGCTGCGTCGCCGGGCCGGTTGCCGCGGACGTGTCGGGGCCGCCGACGTCGGCGCTCGCCGCTGCCGGCGTGGCGGCCACCGAGCAGGCCGGTTGCGCAGGATAGCCGGCGTTGCTGAGGAGGCGGGCGGCGACGGAGCTGTCGACGCCGAAGGGCAGCTGCACGGTCTGGGTGGGCAGGTCCACCGCCACCTGGTCGGCGTCGGCCACCAGGGGCGAGAGCGCGGTTCGGATCTTTTTGACACAGCCCTGGCAGGAGGCCCCGGAGATCGTCAATGTCGGGCCGGACCCGTTGACGTCAGTCATCGCTATTCTTCCTCCGTGGCTGACCCAGTGTCCGGGTCGTCCCAATGTTCGATCAGCTGGCAAATGGTGTGGCCGTCCGGGGTGCCATCGGGCATGGCCTGCCAGGCCGTCAGCGCCGCCCGCATGCGATCCCGCAACTGGCCGAGTTCGGCCAGTTGCCGCTCGACGCTGAGCAGGCGCTGCTCGAACACCTCCCGCACCATGGGGCAGGGGGAGTGGTGGTCGTCGGCCTGGGCCAGGATGTCCTTCACCTCCGGCAGCGAGAAGCCCAGTTGCCGTGCCTTGCGGGCGAATCTCAGCCGCCGCAGATCCTGCGCGGAGAAATGGTGGTAGTTATTCGCTGGATCGCGGCTGGGGGCCAGCAGGCCCTCGCGGGTGTAGAACCGCACCGTATCCGGACTGGTGCCGGCGGCCTTGGCAAGCTCGTTGACCTTCATGGTGGGGTTCCTCATCGGGCGTCGGGTAAACGGGAGCCGGGTGGGCCCCCTGACAATGAGGATAGTCTAAAACCTGTGAGTAACTCACAGGTCAAGCGTCAGCCGGACGGTTTTTCTTTAGCCCGCAGGAACACCCCGCAGTGGCTGCATTGGTCGGGGGCCATCAGTTTGGCCTGCCAGCCGATCTTGTGATGGCAGGCGGGGCAGGCCAAGCGGAGTTGGAGCACGATGATGGGAGTGATCAGCAGCGCCAGCAGCAGCCCCAGTGGGCCCCAGCTGTCGCCACTGGATAGGCCAAGCTGGGTGCTGAACACCAGCACCACGATCAGCGCGAAGAATGCGAAGATGAAGTAACCGCGGTTGCAGTTTTCCCAGCGCCGCAGACGGCGGTCCTGTTCGGGGGTGAGGTAGTGGCTTTGAGAGTGGCTCTGAGAGTGGCTTGGCATGACGGCATCGCTTTCATCGTGGGCGGACACCGGCCAGGTGGGGCTGACCGGTTGGCTGGCATTGTGTCGTCTTGGCGGAGGCTTTTCAATCCTGGCGCAGTGGCGAGCGGTCGTCCAGCAGCAGGCGCTCCAGCTGTTCGGCACTGACTGGGCGGCTGATGAGGTAGCCCTGGGCGTAGTCGCAGCTGTGCTGCTGGAGGAACTGCAGCTGTTGTTCGGTCTCGACCCCTTCGGCGACCACCTTGACGCCCAGGTTGTGGGCCAGGTTGATGACCGCCCGGGTGATCACCGCGTCGTCGTGGCGCTCGGTGACGTTGGTGATGAAGGAGCGGTCGATCTTCAGCAGGTCCACCGGGAAATCCCGCAGGTAGGCCAGGGACGAATAGCCAACGCCGAAATCGTCGATGGCCAGGTGCACGCCCAGCTCATGCAGGCGCACCAGCTGATTGCGGTTGCGCTCGATGTTCTGGATGAAGATCTCCTCGGTCAACTCCACTTCCAGGCGGCTGGCGGGCACGTTGTGCTCGGCCAGGGCCTGCTGGATGTTGTCGATCAGATCCTCATCGTCCAGCTCCCGGCCCGACAGGTTGACGGCAATGCGCAGGTGCGCCAGCGGACCCTGGCTCCAGGCCGCCAGCTGGCGACAGGCGGCCATCACCACCCAGCGCCCGATGTCGGTGATGCGGCCACTCTCTTCCGCCAGCGGGATGAACTCGAACGGCGGCACCAGCCCGCGGGTGGGGTGCTGCCAGCGTATCAGCGCTTCTACGCTGTCGGTGCGCAGGGTGTCCAGGTCCAGCTTGGGTTGCAGGTGGAGGATGAACTGGTCCTGTTCCAGGGCGAGGTTGAGATCCTTGTCCAGTTCGAGGCGCCGCACCTCCCGGTCCTGCATGCCCTCGGTATAGAACTGATAGCTGTTGCGGCCGCTTTCCTTGGCCCGGTACAGGGCGATGTCAGCGTTGCGCAACAGCTCGTCGGCGTCCAGGCCGCTTTGCGGGTAGACGGCGATGCCCATGGTGGCGGTGATGCTGTGGATCTGGCGCTGAATCGAAAACGGCTCGGCGAAGCATTTCTGGATTTGCCCCAGCAGATGGATGGCGTCGTCAATGTCATCAACGTGTTGCTGGCACACCATGAACTCGTCGCCGCCGGAATAGGCCACCAGCACCCGTTCATCACTGAGGGCGTTGAGGCGTTCGGAGACTTTAATCAGCAGCTCATCGCCGAACTGATGGCCCAGGGAGTCGTTGAGCATCTGGAAGCGGTCGAGGTCGATCATGATCAGCGCTACCTGGCGCTGGTGGCGGTCGGCCAGGCTGAGCGCATGGCTGAGGTCTTCCATGAAGAAGCGACGATTGGCCAAGCCGGTCAGGGTGTCGGTGGACTCCAGCCGGGCCAGGTCCTGCTGGATCAATTGACGCTGGCGGATTTCCTGGTCCAGTTCATTGCGGGTCTTGAGCAGGTCCTGATGGCGTTTCAGCACCAGCTGGATCAGCAGGGTCGACAGGCTCACCAGTAGCCCCACCACCATCAATACCGAGAAGGTGATCCAGGGCAGGTTGCTGTGTCGGCTGGCCAGCCAGCTGCTGGAGGGCGCGAGGGTGACCTGCCACTCGATGTTGGGCAGGTTGACCGCCACCCGTTGACGATAGGCCTCATGACCGCTGGCCTCCGGGCCGAGCCGGTAGGCTAACTTGCCGTTCTCATGAATCTCGATCTGGAAGGTGTTGCGGACCCGTTCGGTCAGCAGAGAGGCGGCCAGGTCGGCCATCTGGAACACGCCGGCAATAAAGCCCCTGTTGGCGTCACCGGCGCCCAGCGGGGCATAGATCACCAGCCCGGCGCCGCCCTGGGCAAGCTCAATTGTCCCAGAAGTGTCCAACTGGCCGGTGGCGGCGGCGCGGGCCAATGCCTGTTGTCGGGCACGGGAAAAGGCGACATTGAAGCCTTCGGCCAGCTCGTTGTCCTCGAGGGGTTCCAGCCAGCGGATGACGAAATCGCGGTCGACCCACTCGATGGCCTGATAGCTGCCGAAGTCTGCCAGATAGTTGCGTGCGTCCGCCCGCCAGACGTTTTCCGGGGTGTCAGGGGATAACGCCAAACGCTTGGCCATGCGGCTCAGGGCCTGGACATGGTTGTCGAAGCGCCGTTCCAGATCCCGCGCCAGAGTCTGCGCTTCTGCCGCCAGGGTTGCCTGCAGTTGAAGGCGGTGCTGGATGTCTGCGCTGTGCTTGAGGGCAATGGCGATTGCCAGGAACAGCAACAGGATCAGCGCCGGAAACGCCGGGCTGAGCAGGGCCGCTACGATCTGTCGGGTTGCCGATTTGGGTGCTGGCACTGAAGGCTCCGATGCCTGGCTCCGTTGTGGGGGCGCAGGCGCTAGTTAGGATCGATATTATTATTGTAGGTCTAATCAATAAGATACGGTAAAGCTAAATCGTTGTCAGTGGGCAGACGCCGGGCGGCAGCTGGGCCCGCGGATGCCCAGGCTGGGGATGTCCCGTTTGGGGCAACGATCCATCACCACCTCCAGTCCGGCCTGCTCGGCGCGGGCGGCGCCGGCGTGATTGATAACGCCCATCTGCAGCCAGATAGCGGCCACGCCGCGGTCGATGGCCCGGTCAATGACCGGATCGGTTCGCTGCGGGGCGAGAAACACGTCCACCAGATCAATGGGTTCCGGAATGTCGCTGAGGGTGGCGTAGACTTGCTCGCCCAGCAGGGTCTGCCCCTGCAGCCTGGGATTGACTGGGATCACCCGGTAGCCCTGTTGCTGCAAAAACGCCATCACTTCATGGCTGGGACGCTGAGGTTTGTCGCTGGCACCGACCAGGGCGATGGTGACGGTGGACTCCAGTAACTGGCGGATGGCCTTGGGGTCGTTCAGAGGCATGGCGTCAGGCGTCCCGGCTGGCTTCGAGAGAGACCGACACCGACTCGGCGTAGCGCAGGGCGTGGGGCTTGTCGATCTCTACCTGGGCCCACTGCACCGGCAGGTGGTCCATGATGATGGCCAGTACCTCATGGGTCAGGCGTTCCAGCAGGGCAAACCGGTTGCCATCGACGTGACGAATGATCTGTTTGGTGATGGTGCGGTAATTCAGCGCGGACTCAATCTCGTTGCGGTCGATGGCGTTACCGGCATCGTAGCGCAGGCAGACGTTGATGCGAACGTCCTGCTGGTTGTTGATTTCCTCATCCTTGATGCCGATGTAGGTTC
>JBFHLR010000112.1:0-8880 GCA_041594735.1 Marinobacter sp. | reverse complement strand
CCCACGGCTACAAGAGCGCTCGCCGCAAGAACTCCACCCCGCCGGGTGGTCGCAAGTCCGGCAAGCCGATGCTGACCCAGCACACCGGGCTGCCGCCCCGGGACGATGGCAGCCAGCGACCGAAGCCGCAGTCCCAGGCCAGGCCCAAAGCCAAGGCCAGGCCCAGCCACAAGGCATCGACCGCTGGCCCGGGCTCGCGCTCGCGGCGCGGCAGCAAACGCTAGCCCGGGGAGGTCCTTGACCCGTGCGACAACCCATCACCGGCTACCACCTGGATGATGAACACCACTGGGTGGCAGAGCTGGCCTGCGGCCACAACCAGCACGTCCGCCACGACCCACCCTGGATGAACCGGCCCTGGGTCATCATCGAGGCGGGGCGGAGGCAACAGCTGGGCACTGAGCTGGATTGCCGCAAGTGCGACGAGGGCGCTGAGATAGATCACCTGTGATCCCAAGTCACTGACGAAAAGCCCAATACCGGCTAAGCTATGGCCACAGGCCGGCGGTGCCAACTGGTGTTGGCCGGTGCAGCCGAGTTTTGGCATCGTCGTAACGGAGCCGTAACCGAATATGGAATTCTCACGCATTTCGAGAGCAGTCTTTTTCAACGCAATCTTATTCAACGTTGCATGTCCAAACGTGGCTTCGACGATTGCCCCAGGCAAGCGGTGTAATTCCGGGGAGGCTGTACGGTGAATGCGTCCCTCTGGGCAGCCCGCGCCTGCGTCATCCTGGTGACTCTGCTGGGTGCCTACATGCTCGACCGCCAAAACTACCAGACCTTTATCGATCAGGAACGGGTGGATGTCACGCAACGATTAGCGGTGTTGCGGGCG
Organism: Marinobacter sp.; assembly: GCA_041594735.1. GTDB lineage: Bacteria > Pseudomonadota > Gammaproteobacteria > Pseudomonadales > Oleiphilaceae > Marinobacter. The sequence continues at coordinate 8,042 of JBFHLR010000112.1, read as the reverse complement.
CGGCTGGAAGGTAGTATCAACGAGAACATCCAGACCATCCGCGGCCTGGTGGCGGTGATTGCTACCGAACCGGCCATGGATCAGGCCCGCTTCGCCGAGATTGCCGAGGTGGTGTTGCAGGATCGTCAAGAACTGCGCAACATCGCGGCCGCCCCGGACATGGTGATCCGGCTGATGTTTCCCTTGGCCGGCAACGAAGCCGCGGTCGGCCTGGACTATCGCAGCAACGCGGCCCAGTGGCCCAAGGTGAAACAGGCGGCGGAATCGGGCCAGCTGGTGCTGGCCGGCCCGGTGAATCTGGTACAGGGTGGGCAGGGCTTTATAGGCCGGGTACCCGTGTTTTCTCGCTCTCCGGATCGTGTCCAGGACCGGTTCTGGGGGTTGGTATCGGCGGTGATCGATGTTCCAGCGCTGTATAAGGTTGTTGGCCTCAACGAGGTTGGCGAGCTGAAGGTGGCGCTGAGAAGAACCGGTAATGCCGGTGAGCCCGCAGAGGTTTTTTTCGGCGATGCCCAGACCTTTGCGCAAAACCCAGCGGTGCTTCCAGTGCCGGTGGCTGGCGGGCTGTGGGAGATCGCGGCAGTGCCGACCGGTGGCTGGCCCGGTCAGGCTGACAATGTGATTGAATTTCGCACCCTGTTGGTAGGGGCGGCATCGCTGATCCTGTTGCCGGGGATCTGGCTCACCGCCTCAATCCAGCGAGAACGCACCAGCCAGCAGCGGCTGCAGGCCTTATTCGAGTTGTCGCCCATGGGCATGGCGTTGATTGATCGGCGATCCGGCAATTTCGTGCGGCTGAATCAGGCCCTGCTTACCATGTCCGGTTTTGCCGCCTCCAGACTGCAGACCAAAGGCATTGGTCAGATTCTGCAAGAACCGGATCAGGGCTACCCCTGGCAGGGCTTGCGGGATGGGGACCGTTTTGGCCCGCTGGAATTCCAGTGCTTACGTCAGCAGGGGGCGCCGCTGCCGGTGCTACTGGCTGGCGTCCTGCTACGGGATGCCAATGGCAGAAAACTGGTGTGGACGGTGGTGCAGGACATCTCCGAACAGAAGCGGGTGGAGCAGATGAAAAGTGAGTTCGTCGCCACCGTCAGCCATGAGTTGCGTACCCCGCTGACCTCCATCGCTGGCGCGCTAAAGCTGATCAGTGAGGGGATTCTGGGAGAGTTGCCGGACAAAGCCCAGCAAATGGTGGGCATCGCGCAGAAGAACAGTGAGCGTTTGACTCACCTGATCAATGACTTGCTGGACATGGATAAACTGATCTCGGGCAAGACCAGCTTCCAGATACGGGCCTGCCCGCTGGCCGTTCTGATGAAGTCGAGTCTGGACGGCATCGCCGGCTTTGCCCAGGATCATGATGTCACGCTGACCTATGACAACCAGGCCGGCACCGTGGCGGTACGAACCGATGAACACCGCTTTCACCAGGTGATGGACAACTTGTTGTCCAACGCCATCAAATTCTCACCGGCCGGTGGCAAGGTGTCGGTGGTGGCCACGCAGTCAGAGCGGGAGGTGCAGATTGCGGTCAGTGACCAGGGGCCGGGCATCCCCGAAGCGTTCCACAGCTATGTGTTCGAGAAGTTTGCCCAGGCCGACGGCTCCGACCGTCGGGTCAAAGGCGGCACTGGGCTGGGGCTGGCGATCACTCGCGGCCTGCTGCAGCACATGGGCGGTTCCATCCGTTTCGAGACCGGGGCCGGTCAGGGCACCTGCTTCTACATTACCTTGCCCAGGGAAGCCTAGACCGGTCATGGTCCGTCAGGACAGGATGGGTGATGCTGCCGACTGGCGCGCCAGTTGCAGTAGTTTGCGCTGCCGGCGGGAACGCCTGGCGCGCGCCGTCACCGTGGTGATCAGGTAATCCGTCGCCACCGGCTTGGGTAAAAATTCATCGCCGCCCAAGCCGATGATGGACAGCCGCCGCCAGGGATCGGACTCGGCCGACAGGAACAGTACCGGCAAGGTCTCGTGATCCTCATCTTCGCGAATCAGGGCGGCCAGTTCCGCTCCGCTGACCTCCGGCATGTTGAGATCGAGGATCAGTACGTCCGGCTGGAACTGTTCGAGCTGGTTGAGGGTTTCCAGCGGTCGGTTGACGGTAAGGGCGGTCATACCGGCACGGCTCAGAACCAGGCTGTAGGCCGCCAGCACATCGGCATCGTCGTCCACCATCATGACCCGGTAGGGCTGTTCGGGCACCCGCAGCGTCAGTTCGTCGGCCATGCGAACCAGTTGCCGGGTATCGAGCGGCTTGGTCAGATAGCGGGTGGCGCCGGCACGCAGCGCCGCCAGGCGCGCATGGATGTCTTTCATCATCGAGACAAACACCACCGGCGGCAGCTGTTCATTATTCTGCTTCAGTTCCAGAATTCGGTCGGCACCGCCGTACTGGTCGCCGTCGAAACGCATGTCCATGACAATGAGGTCTGGCCGTTCCAGGCTGGCGTACAGGTCGGCGTAGACGATCACCGAGTTGAACACGCTGACCCGGTAACCGGCTTTGCTCAGGGTGCCTTGGATCAATTCGACCTGGATGGGGTCGTCGTCCACCACGTGGGCGGAGTACTGGGATTTCGCCGGCGGGCTCAGCGGCTCATCGCTGTCGACAAATCCGATGCCCGGTTCGAAGGGCGGCAGTTGGCACTGGCGCAGTTCTTCGGTCATCTTGTGTAACTGGTTGATGCGGTCCAGACTCGGCCAGCTGGAGGCGCGGAAGGTATCGTCAATCAGTTCGGTCATTTCCCGCGCCTTGGCGCTCACCCGGGCCACGCCGAACGTACCGGCCGCGCCAATCAGCTTGTGCAGGCGCTGGTGCAACTGCTCCAGACAAGCGAGCACCTGAGAAATGTTGCGTTGATCCAGACTGTTGCGCAGATCGAACAGGGCGCTCTGGATGGCGTCGATACGCTGGGGCAGCTCGGCAAGAAAGTGTTTGCGAAGCTTGGCCAGCTGGGCTGCTGCAGAAAAGGCGGACTCAGACTTGGGGGTTCCGGTTTCTTCCATGGTGGTGAGGCGGCTCCATGCGAACAGATATCACTATCCTTAAGCGTAGCCCACTGTGCCGTCAAGTGCCGAATGATCTTGCCGTTGATTTATCGAAAGCGTCGCTTCAGAGCAGGCCAATTCGTCGTTAGAATGTCCGCCACTCAACAACCTATCGCCCACCATCCATCACTAAGGGGAATTCATGAAGGCATTGCGTGTTGTCGCCCTGACATTGCTGGCACTGCTCTGTAGCGTACCGGCCCAGGCCGAGCGAACCCACACCCTGAGACTGGCCGAGACCTGGGGCCCCAACTATCCCATTCTTGGCGAGGCCACCCGGCATATGGCGGCCATGGCGGAAACCATGTCCGGCGGGCGTCTGCGTATCCGGATCGATTCGTCCAACAGGCACAAGGCGCCGTTTGGCATCTTCGACATGGTCAAAGCCGGTCAGTACGACATGGGCCACACCGCGTCGTATTACTACAAGGGCAAGATTCCCAACGCCATGTACTTCACCACCGTGCCCTTTGGCATGATCGCGCCGGAACAATACGCCTGGTTCTACTTCGGTGGTGGCATGGAACTGATGGCGCAGGTCTACGCCCCCCACGGCCTGCTGTCGTTCCCCGGCGGTAATACCGGTAACCAGATGGGCGGTTGGTTCCGCGATGAAATCACCGCGGTGGCGGATCTGCAGGGGCTGAAAATGCGCACCCCCGGGTTTGCCGGCGAAGTGATGGCGGAACTGGGCGTGGCGGTCACCAACATTCCTCCCGGCGAACTCTACACCGCCCTGGAGCGGGGCACCATCGACGCCCTGGAGTGGGTAGGGCCGGCCCTCGACTTCAACATGGGATTCCATCAGGTGGCCAACTACTACTATTCCGGCTGGCAGGAACCGGGGGCGGAAGTGCAGTTCCTCATTAACGAGCGCAGCTGGAACCAGTTGCCAACGGATCTGCAGGAAATTCTTCGGGTCGCCATGCGTACCGCCGCCTACGATATGTACATCCAGAGCACCCATGAAAGCGGTGTGGCCTGGGACCGGATGAAGGACGAGTATCCCGGTGTCACCCACAGGACTTTCCCGCCCGAGGTGATTGACGCGCTGCGTGCCGCCACCAACAAATTGCTGGCGGAGGCGGCCGAAGCGGACCCGTTGGCCAACGCCATCATTCGCTCCCAGCAGGATTACCTGAACCGCATCCGGCGCTGGACCAACATCTCCGACCGCGCCTATCTGAACACCGTGGCGCCGGTGGAATAGGGACACTAGTCTTTCTCTGTGCGATGGAGGCGGGTTTCCAGCGCTGACAGCAGCACGTCGATGGAGACCTGCGCCTTGGTGAACGCCGCTTCCACCAGATCCAGTTCCCGGTGCGAGATAGACTCGCCGGAGAGGATGATCACATGGGCCTGGGGTTGCCGGCGGTAGATGTCTGGCAGCAGTTGCCAGCCATTGCCGTCCGGCAGGCCCAGGTCCAGAATCACCAACTGGAACCGCTCCTCCACCAGTCGTTGACGGGCTTGCGCCAGGCTGGTGGCTTGCACACACTCGAACCGCCCCTTTGCCGCGGCGTTGATCACGTTGAGCAGGTCCTCGTCGTCGTCTACATGGAGGACGCGCGGCGTTTGGGCCGGCTCTGCCGTTACCGTCGGCTCGGAATTGTTGACGACCGGGGGAGATAAGGCCGGGGCATCGAGACCCTCGGCGTGATCGGCCAGGGGCAGGGTGATGTGGAAGGCGGTTTCCTGGCCCGGCGCCGAGTCAAAGTGGACGTAGCCGCCCATGCGTTCCACCAGCTCACGAGTGATGGCCAGGCCAAGTCCGGTACCCCCCTGCTGGCGGGTATCGGAGGCGTCGGCCTGGGCGAACTTGGCGAATATCTTGCGGCGAAAATGAGCCGGTATGCCAGGACCCTGATCGATCACCGAGAGCGTGGCCGCGGCCGCGGATGCCATTGTCCGGATCCGCACCGCGCCGCCGTCCGGCGAGAACTTGATGGCGTTGGATATCAGGTTGGACATCGCCTGCATCAAACGTCCCCGGTCCACTTTAATGTCGACATCCTGAACCGGCTCGTCGGCAGCCAGGATGATGTTGCGGTCACCGGCATAGGGCTGGTTCTGGTCGATGGCTTCCCGAACCAGGCCCGGTAGGGCATGGCGTTTGAGGGTGAAGTCCATGCCGCCGCTGGCGATCTTCTGGAAATCCAGCAAGTCATTGACCAGCTGGGTCAGGCGCTGGGAATTGCTCTCGGCAATGGACAGCATCTGGCTCATCGATTCGGGGACCTCGCCCACCTTGCCACTCGCCATCAGCGCCAGCGCCCCGGCGATGGAGGTCAGTGGGGTCCGCAGCTCATGGCTGACGGTGGAGATGAATTCGTCCTTCAAATTGTCCATGCGGCGGCGTTCGCTGATGTCGATGGCGATGCATACATACCCCGAAATGTCTCCGTTGCGGTCAGTGATGGCGGTGACAATCAGTGACACCGGAACCGCGTGGCCGTCATGGTGAATATAGGTGCAGTCGCTGATGTCGGCTTCGCCCTGGCCCGCTCTGGTGATGAAGGCCTGGAAGCCGGTGACCGGGTGGCCCAGCTCTTCGCTTAACTCGCGGCTGCGGCTCGCCAGTTCGCCGGGATCGTGCAGCAGCACGGGGGTTTTCTTGCCCACCATGGCCTCGGCCGGGTAACCCAGCAGGCGTTCGGCGCCGCGGTTGAAGATGGTGATGATGCCCTGGCGGTCGGTGGCGATGATGGAGACTTCCGTTGCCGCGTCCAGCATGCTGTTCAGCAGGGTGTTGGTGTAGGTGATCTGGGAGGTCTGCTCTTCGACCTGTTGCGCCAGTGAGGCCCGGTTCCGGCTGAGGTTGCCGAAGGACTCCGAGAGGGCCTGGGACACGGTGGTGAGCGATGAGGCCAGGCCGTCGTATTCCCGCAGGATGCTGGGGGGCATGGTGACGGCCTGGCCTTCGGTTACCTGCTCGGTGAGCGCCCGGCTGGCCTGGGTCAGTTGGCTGAGGGGGCGGGTGAGCCAGTGGCTTAACAGCCGGGCCGCGAGGGTGCCCAGCATCACGGTGGTGAACAGGATGGCCAGCAGTGTCAGCTGATTGACCCGCAGCCGCTCAACCACAGGCCGGGCGGGCAGTTCCACCACCACCGCCGCGAGTCCTGGCAGGTTGCTGAGTTCGACCGTCGTGCGATAGGCCCCGGACTGCCAGCGCTTGAGATCGTGGGCTTCATCCAGCGGCAGCCAAAGACTCAAATTGTCGGAACGGTTGATCAGCTCGCCATTGGCATGATCAAGACTGGTGAGTGGGCCCAGCTGGCTGATGGTTCGGCCGGTGTGGTCCAGCACCGCGATGCTCATCTCCGGTCGGGTTTGGGTGTGCTCCAGGTAATAGTTCAGGGGCGGGGCGATTCGGCCCGCGTCCTGTTCCAGCCAGTCGGCGAGAAAGCTGGCCTGGTCGCTGAGGCGCTCGGCCACGAACTGCTCCTGCACCTTCTGGGCACGCACGCCCACGAAGGCGATGGGCAGGGTGCCGGCGAGAGCTATCCCCAACAACAGGGCGATAAACAGCACCTCGGCAAAGCCAAACCGACTACTGCGAAACAGGGTGGGCTTGCGCATGAGGCTAAGCGCCCCAAGGACGATCAGGGACGCCAGCAGGGCGTTGATGACGCCGTTGAGCGGCTGCTTGAGGGCGATCAGCACGGTGGTGGACCAGTCGTTGCCCATCACGAAATAGTAGAAGATGCCCACCAGCGGTATGCCACAGAGCAGCCAGTACCCCATGTCCGCCACCACCAGGTTGTAGCGGTAACGGCGGTGGAGCAGGCCCACCACCAGCGCCTCCAGGCTGAAGATGACAAACGCGTAGGGGTGCCCCCAAAGCGACAGGGTGACGAGGCCGCCCGTCATGGCCACCGCGACGGCGGCCGGCACGCTCAGGGTAAGCACGGCGAGCATCGCCGCCACCGAGCCGAAGATCAGGTAGACGTCATACAGTACCGGGATATACACCCGATTGGCTAATGGCGCGAGGGCCATCAGCAGAAGCGTTAGCAGCAGTGTCGGATTGGTCAGCCCTAGTCTTTGAGTGATACCAGCCATGGTGAGTGAGTGCTCTGTTGCTTGAATACCACGAGCATGCCGATCATCGGAAGGGTGGCAAGTGGCGACGGTGAAGGACGCCACTGAACAACGTTAATCCTGGGCGACTCCTCAGCTAGCATAGTCGCTCTGATGCCATTTGTAGCAATTGCAGGCAGATTTCTTCAGGCGAAGGGGTGGGGCGGGAAAGTCCCGCCCGCGGAAGGTGTGTGATTAGCCGAAGCGGGATCGCAACGCCTGGGCTGCCGCAATCAGGTTGGCCAGGGCAGGTTCCACTTCCGGCCAGCGCCGGGTTTTCAGGCCGCAGTCCGGATTGACCCAGAGCCGCTCGGGAGGGATCTTCTCCGCCGCTTTTGCCATCAGCGCCACCATCCATTCGGTGTCCGGCAGGTTGGGGCTGTGAATATCGTAGACGCCGGGGCCAATCTCATTGGGATAATCGAAGTCCTGGAAGGCGTTCAACAGTTCCATGTTGGAGCGGGACGTTTCGATGGTGATCACATCCGCATCCAGTTCGGCGATGGCGTCGATGATGTCGTTGAACTCGCTGTAGCACATGTGGGTGTGGATTTGGGTGCTGTCGTTCACCACCGCAGCGCTCAGGCGGAAACTGTCCACCGCCCAGCGCAGGTAGCTGCGCCATTGACTGCGTTTGAGCGGCAGCCCTTCCCGTAGCGCCGGCTCGTCGATCTGGATGATGCGAATGCCCGCGCTTTCCAGATTGGCAACTTCATCGCGCAACGCCAGCGCTATCTGCTTGCAGGTGGTCTCCCGTGGCTGGTCGTCCCGTACGAACGACCACTGCAGGATAGTGACCGGGCCGGTGAGCATGCCTTTCATCGGTTTGTCGGTCAGTGACTGGGCATACTGGCTCCAGGTCACGGTCATCGGCTGGGGACGGGAAACGTCGCCGTAGATGACCGGTG
>JBFHLR010000111.1:0-8891 GCA_041594735.1 Marinobacter sp. | reverse complement strand
GGAGGTTCAGGCGGTTGCGGAAGATAAGGCTCTTGGCCGTCCCGGCCTGTTCCGCGCCATTCGCCTTTGGGTCACGTCGCCCTGGCACGTGAGTTGGCGGGAAATTCGCTCGGGGCAGTACCGCGCATCCCGTTGAGCCATTTCCGGGGAGTTCCCATGGGCTGCTGCTTCTTCGTGCAGCCGGGCGTATCAGAAGAGCGCTCCCTAAATAAACAGTCAGTAAGCAGAGGATCCTGAAGTTCCGCCGATCCGGGCGGGATTGTTTTCAAATAACCGACCTGCTGCCATCATAAAACTGACATGGCGACAGGGTATAACGGACGTAGTACCGGCCCGAGGCCATTTTGGATCGGGAAGGGAGCCGCCCTGGTTCATTGACCACGGCATGCAGGGAATGTCGAAGGAGCAGAGTTCGTGTCGGAATCAGCGATGTTGCAATCCGCAGCGAGAGAGCAAACGTTCGCGGAGGAACTGATCAACTCGATCACACACGGTATCGGCGCCTTGATGGCGTTATCGGCGGCAACGCTGCTGGTGACTCTGGCGAGCCTGGATGGCGACCCCTGGAAGATTGTGGGGGTGTCCATTTATGGCGGCTGCCTGTTTCTGCTCTACACTGCCTCGACGCTTTACCATGGCATCCAGCACGAAAAAGCCAAACCGGTTTTGAACATCATCGACCATTGCTCCATTTATCTGCTGATTGCCGGTACCTACACCCCCTTCCTGTTGGTCAATCTGCGCGGTCCGTGGGGCTGGAGTCTGTTTGGGGTGATCTGGCTGTTGGCCACTGGCGGCATCCTGCTCAAGATCTTCAGATCCCGGCATTATGAAACCGCCCACCTGCTGAATTACCTGGTGATGGGGTGGCTCATCGTCATTGCCGCCAGCGAGCTGGTGGCGAGCTTCTCCGAGTTAGGTCTGATCATGATCGTGGCTGGAGGGCTGTCCTACTCGGTGGGGGTGCTGTTCTTCATCCTGGACCGCTATCCCTATATGCACGCCATCTGGCACCTGTTTGTGCTGGGCGGCAGTACCTGCCATTACATAGCGGTGTTCGTCGATGTGCTCTGAAGGCAAATAGCGTTAGGGGCAATCAGTATTGCAGGCCCCGGGTCAGCAGTCTGAGTCCTTCCTCCAGCCTACGCTTGCCGGTCAGTTCGTCATAACCGCTACAAATCTCCATCAGTACCGCACCATGGATGCCTGCCCAGAGAGTGCGAACGGTGGCGTCGGGATCGGCGGTCACGCGAAATCGCCGCTGGGCCATGCCGGCTTTGATGAAATTAGCAAACATCTCGAACGCTGTGGATCTGGAGAGCATCCCGAACAGGTCGGCTTCAATAGCCACCGGCGTAGTGGCGGCCAGGAACAGCGCACGATCCGAGCAGGCCAGCTCGCGGTAGATAAAGGCGGCCTGTCGCAGCATGGCTTCCGGTGGGGTTTCGGGGAGTGCGACCATCAGCCTTCGCTGCCACTCCTCCACCCAGCTTTCGTAGAGTGCACGGATTAGGCTGGGGGTGTCGCCGAACAGCGTTTCAAGGGTGGTCAGGGGGATTCCGGCCTGATCAGCCAAGGCCTGAAGGCTCAGCGCGGTCATGCCGTGGTTGCGAACGATATCACGGGCCTGGGCCACCAATTGCTTGCGCTGGTCCTGCGAGGTGGAATCGGTTTGTACATCGTCTGACTTGTGGGTCATGCAACCATTCCTTTGTTGTTATTGGTCGATAGTATCAGGGGCTTGGGGGCCGTTGCCAGATTCTGTCCCGTTTTGTTCAACCTTTGACACACACCACCTGTTTGAGGGTATGCACGACCTCTACCAGATCGTTCTGGTTGGCCATGACCTGATCGATGTCCTTGTAGGCGCCGGGTATTTCGTCCAGCACGCCCTTGTCCTTGCGGCATTCCACACCCAGGGTTTGTGACTCCATGTCCGCCTGGGTAAATTGCCGTTTGGCCTGGGTTCGGCTCATGGCGCGGCCGGCGCCGTGGGCACAGGAACAGAACGATTCCGAATTGCCCTTGCCGCGCACGATGAACGACTTGGCCCCCATGCTGCCAGGGATAATGCCGAGTTGGTCCTTGGCGGCGGCGATCGCTCCCTTGCGGGTCAGGAACACCTGAGCGCCGAAGTGAGTCTCCCGGGCCACATAGTTATGGTGGCAGTTAATGGCCTCCTTGCTGACGGCGAACTCCGGCAACTGGGGGCGGATGGCATCCACTACCAGCCGCATCATTTCCCGGCGATTCACCAGGGCATACTCCTGTGCCCATTCCACTGCCTGTACGTAGTCATCGAAGTGCTCTGCCCCCTCGGAAAAGTAGGCCAGGTCCCGATCCGGCAGCTGCAGCTGATGGCGCTGGGCATCCTTCTTGGCCAGGCTGATGAAGTAACGGCCGATGGCATTGCCAATGCCCCGACTGCCGGAGTGGAGCATCACCCACAGGTCCTGGTTCTCATCAATGCACAGCTCAATGAAGTGATTGCCGCCACTCAGGGTGCCCAATTGCCGGGGCCAGGTATGGGGCTTCTGCATTTTTGCCAACCCGGGGTGCTTGCTGAGTATCTGCGCCAGCACGACATCCAACTGGCTCACCGACTTACGCTGGATGCTGGGCTGGGTGTGCATGTCGAACCCCACGGGTACCCGGCTCTCGATGGCCTGACGAATCCGGCGCAGGCTATCCGGCAGTTGGTGTGCCTTCAGTGTCAGGCGCACGGCATTCATGCCGCAGCCGATGTCCACCCCCACCGCGGCCGGGATGATGGCGCCCAGGGTGGGAATGACCGAGCCCACCGTGGCACCAATCCCCAGGTGCACATCGGGCATGGCGGCGATGTGGCTGTGCACAATCGGCAGCTGGGCAATGTTGGCTAACTGGTTCAGGGCGGCGGGTTCGACGTGATTGGTGAATATCTTCACCGGCACCCGACCTTTGTTTATCGTGGTCCGAATGGGCATGGCAATCACCTCTGTATTCGGGCAGTGAGCGAAGGAGCCTCTGAACGCCCGGAAGGGCTTACTCCCCAGGCTGCATCGGCGGCGCTGAGGTTCCTGCCAAGAGCTACGGCCATTGGCGGCGCACCGCGCCTGGCAGCTGCACCCTTCGGAGCGTGCATTGATAATGTGGAGTTATTCAAGGACTCGCTAGAATGATAATGATATTTTTCATGACGTAACGGTATGAGGTGGGTATTACGGTTTCTTTCCAAGTTCATACCTCCATGCTAGCCTGAATTTATTAGTGTCGCTATTTCTCCATGTTCTAAGCCTCAGTTACATAGAGACGTAAACGGGTATGACTACTCATGATGTTGATGCGAGCCCAGTTATGTGGGGCGACGACCCTTCTTTCGATGAAATAAAAAAATTAATTGTCGACTCTGGTCAACTCATTGTTTTTGAAGGTTTTGATTGTGGTGTTTGGTTCTTGAAGCGCGGGGGGCTGGATTTTTTAGCCCACCTGAATAGTCAAGCTCCTGTTCAATAGTTGGAATTCGATGGGGTTGATTGATTAATTGTGTATTTAAATATCTAAATGTCTTCATTTATAAATCGAATGAAAGTGTCGGCAAGAAATATGGTGAAGAATATTGGGTGAAAATCTATATGGCGGCAAGAAGATGAAGCGGTGAAGGAACGCGGGTTATTGCAAGGGTGATCGTAATATCGAGTAATTTGGTCGGTTATTGTTGTTTTGGTTTTATGGGTTATTTATTTTGATTGAATTGTTTACTGCAATGGGCTAAGTGTCGGGCTGGATTTGGCGCTCTGTTCTGTCGAGTTGAGGTAAGGCGTTGAATATCAAAACTGTACGTTCAGTCGAAGAGTTCTCTGCCCTGCGAGACCCCTGGAGCTCGCTGCTGTCGCGCTCAAACAACGATTCGCTCCCTCTCACTCACGAATGGCTGTTCTGCTGGTGGCGCTGTTTTGGTGGTGATCGTCAGCTTAATATTATCTGCGCTTATGATGATGAGCGGTTGATAGCGATCGCGCCTTTCATGCTTGATGTGGAGAAATATCGGGGGGTGCCCTGCAACATTTTAACGCTCATGGCCAATGGACATGCGCCATACAGCGACATTGTTTTTGATGCTACCTATCCTGTCGAACTGTACCGAAAATTTATTATAAAAATACTGACCAAGTGCGAGCGGGACCTGATTGTCTTCGCGAAAATCCGAAGCTCCAGCCGGTTGTACGGTTTGGTTTCGGAGTGTTGCCTCTCAGCGGGGAATCGTCTCGGTACCAAGGAAATTCTCACAACGCCCGTCATTGACACCCGCCCCGATTGGGATGGCTATTTTCGAGGAAGATCGAAAAAATTTCGCAGGAACCTGGCGAACAAGGTGAACCGGTTCGGCAAGAACGACAAGCTGAACATCATCAAGACCAAGGTTCGTGATTCCGGTGCAGACGAGTTGGCGGAAATCGTCCAGGTGTCTGGGCGTAGCTGGAAGACGCGGGTGAAGAACGATCTGATGTCCAATCATGCCGGCCGCAATTTCCTGTTCGGGCTCGCTGACCAATTTGGTGCCAAGGAGGGTGTCGACCTGTGGTTGGCCCGGAGTGGCGACAAGGCCATCGCCTATGAATTCCATATCACCTACAACTCGGTGGTATATCCCCTTCGGGCAGACTATGACGAAGCCTTTGCGCCGGTCAGTCCAGGGTCGGTGCTGGAGTACCGGGCACTGCAGTCATTGTTTGCGGACCCTTCAGTAGGGTGTTACTACAGTTGTGCCGATAGCTATCAATATCTGAGAAATTGGACCACGGATGCCGAGCATTGCGTCAGTGTTGAGGTTTTCCGAGACAGCGTTAAGGGGCGCGTGCTCCATGGTCTGGAATATAAGTTCATTCCGATACTGAGGAATGTGCGAGACCGGGTTCGTGTATTGTTTGATAAATTAAGGCCTAAATTAACGGCCCATTTAGCGGAAAATTCGGCCAAGTCCGGTCTCATGGAATAGGGTATTGGGTGATGAGTGATGCCAAGGTTCTGGTGATTGTCAGTAACGACGCTTCTGATATCTATTTTGCCAATGAACTCATGCGCCATCTGCACGTAGTTGGGGTGGTCGTTGAGAACCAGCTTGCGCCCAAAGATACGCGGCCACTTTTGTTCAAGTTTTTGCGGTATGCCCTTAAGCCACGCAGCTTGCTGGAAAAAATCTATGACGTACTCATCGGACGCCGGCTAAGGCGGCACGCGCCTTATAATCAGGCGGCCAATAAAGCGGATTTTGGTTCCCAGGGTGAGAGGCTGGATAAGGCGTTGGCCGCCAGCCAGCAAGTGCCGTTGCGGTACACCGAAGGTGTCAACGACATCAACGACGCGCAACACGTCGACTGGATCCGTGAATTAAAGCCCGACGTTATCGCGGTCTGTGGGGCGTCCATATTGGGGACGGACATTCTGGGACTTCCCCCTAAAGGGGTCATCAACTTACACGGCGGCTTGGCGCAGAAATATCGAGGTTTGTTTACGACGGATTGGGCCATTTTTAACGAAGAGCCAGAGTACGTCGGCGCTACGGTTCACTATGTTTCGCCCGGTATCGATAGTGGTGAAGTCATCTTCCAGGGGCGCCCTGAAGTTGAGCTGGGCGACACGCCCAACAGCCTTTATGTCAAAGTGGTCAAACTGGGCGTCAAGATGATGGTTAAGGCCATTGAAAACATCAGCGATGGTGTCGTGCAGTCGGTGCCGCTGCCCGAGTGTGGTGAGCTGTATTTGGGGCGACAATACACTCACAGGATCAAGGCCGCAACCTGGCGCAAACTCAACCGCGGCGTCATCGAGAGTTACCTGGCTAATCGGGCGGAGCGAGATGAAAAAGTGCTCGGAGGCCTGCTCAATGAGTTCCCAATGGCCCAAAGGTAGCGAAGGCTGATCACTCAATAACCGCCCTCAGAGCCTCTCCCGCAGTGAAAGCCGCCAACTTGAGGCAGAGTTCATCGCTCATGGAGGTGCTCAGATTTTCTCGCGGAGTTTGGCCGATTTTTGGACACCGGAGTGACATGCTGCTCATCGGTCTGTTCTATTCAATTGCACTGATTGCCTGTGGGCTCAGTCGCGACCCTCGTGTGCATTACGGCGGCGCGCTGGCGCTGCTGCTGGCCGCGCCATTGGTGGGTTACACCACTTGGGAGTTTGCCAGCTTTGCCCTAGGCTACTTGCTGCTGACCGCCTGGATGGTATGGCAACTGCTCCCGCCCTGGCTGAGAAACTTGCGCTATCTGTGCTGGTTCGGTGCCAGCGCGGTGTTGCTGCTTCACGCCGTTCCCGGCGATGACGGTTTGCTGTTAGCCGAGCAGGAGGTTCTGAAGCAGGGCAGCGTGGCCACCACCCTGTACCTGAATCACGACAAGGTTTGGGTGGCCTGGTCGTTGCTGAGCTGGTTACCACTGGCTCGCCTGAGCATGGCGCTGCGGCGACCGTTCCCGCGCTGGTTGGTGCCGATCTTGCTGGCGGTGGGCGTGGCTGCCGTGATGGCGCTGGCGGTGGCCTTGGGTCTGGTGCTCTGGCAGCCGGCCCTGACACCCTGGTTCTGGACCTTCGCGGTCATCAACCTGGTCAACACCTGCGTGGCCGAAGAACTGTTGTTCCGGGGCCTGCTGCAACGCCAGCTGGCGATTCGTTTTGGCTGGATTACCGCGCTGGTCATTGCCAGCGGCGCCTTTGGACTGGCCCACCTGGCTGGCGGCTGGAAATTTGTGGCGGTGGCCTCTGTGGCCGGGTTGGTGTATGGCCTGGCCTACCTGTGGACGGGGCGCCTGGTCTGGGCGGTGTTGGTGCATTGGCTCCTGAACCTGTCGCACCTGCTGCTATTCACCTATCCCTTAAGGAGCTAGCCAGGGACTCCTGAAGCAACCATTATGGCGGAAGATACCCGGTGCGACGATCCGGGGCAGGTCGGGAGGGAAGAGCATGAAGTACATTTTTGAAATCCGGGTCAGGGAGGGCTACAGCGCCGAAGAATATGCCGACGCCTGGGTGCGTGCGTCGGAGCTCATTCAACAGGCTCCCGGCGCCCGTGGCACCGAGTTGCATCGCAAGATTGGCGATCCCAATGCATTGATTGCCATCGCCCACTGGGACAGCAAGCATGACCGGGATGCCATGGAGTCGCGCCAGGATCCTCGGATTGCCGACATTATTCGCAGTGCGGCGCCGTTCGTTGAGATTCGGCGGGTGGGGGAGTACGAGGAACCGGAGTGGGTGGTCTTGCCGCCCCAGCGGACCTGACGTGGCCCCACATGATTTTTCTCGCGGGTTTTGCATTTTTTTTGCCTCCCCATCACGTTTTTGGCGCTAAGATGTTTCGCGTACTGCACAGACAGTTCTGTGTTCAAGGAATGGACGCCGCTTCGCGTCCTGTGATTGACCAACCTAAGGATGTTAAAGGTTACCTCATGACTAAGAAGACGTTACCCCTGATCGTGGGCTCGGTGGCCACCGCTTTGCTGGCGGGTTGTCAGATGATGCCGTCCAACCTGGGCACGGCCTCTGGCGGCCTAAGTGTGACCGAAATTGCATTGGGCGATCGCGCCCGTGGTGAGTTGACTACGCAGAGCGGACTGAACCGCAAGGACGGTAGCCGCTATCAAACCTTCGCCATGGCGCTGGAAGCGGATACACTGCTGGAAATCCAGCTGGACGGCAGTCTCGACGGTCTGTTGACGCTCTATAACGAGCAGGACGAGATGCTCACGGTGGCATCGCCGCTGCGTTACAAGATCGCCGAGAGCGGTGACTACCGGGTGGTGGTCAGCGGGATCGATGCCAGCAGCTATGGCCCGTTCAATATCGTCTCCCGCACCATCGACCTGGAACTGTCCGGCAGTCTCACCGCGCCAGGCACCGCTACCGGCTGGTTGCAGGACGAGCCCGTTGTTTTCAATGTCACCATCCCCGAGTCCGGCGCGTACCAGATTGACCTGCGTTCCGATGACTTCGATACCCTGATGGTCATGACCGGCCCCAATGGCTACGAGGTCGAAAATGACGATGGTGGCGACGAGTACAACGCCCGCATTGGCGACATCCTTGAGGCGGGCGAATACCAGATCAAGGCGGGTTCCTATGAAGAGAACAGTGGCCTGTTCACCATCGAAATCGCCGCACTGAACGTCGACATCGACGAGGGCCGGGAGATCTCCGCTCCGGCCGACGTGGCCGGGTGGATGCGCAGTGGCCCTGACGTCTATACCCTGACCATCGAAGAGGCGGGCATGTATCAGATCGACATGCGTGCCGATGGTCTGGATCCGATGCTGACACTGGAAGGTCCGGCGGGGTACATGGCCGAAGACGACGATGGCGGCGATAACTACAACGCCCGTCTCACCGAGCGGCTGGAGGCTGGCGTTTATACCCTGACCGCCCGCTGCTACGAAGAGAACCGTGGCCTCTATAACCTGACGGTTACACCGCTGTAAGTCACCTCAGACTCTCGGTGGTCAAAAAGGCAGACTGACGATTCGTTGGTCTGCCTTTTTTAATACCCTGCGCTTTGGCGCCCTCATTTTGTGCAATTGCCCATCATGGGTTTAACTAGAGGATAGAAACGGTTGCGTTAACCAGCGCCTTGAGGGGGACGCTATGGCACGATTTTCCGACGAATTACAGCCGCCGAAGGTGTTGATGTTCGACTGGCACGGCACCCTGGTGGATACCAGTGATGCCATGTTCAGCGCCATGGAAGACATGCTGCCGCAACTGGAAGGGTTGGGGCTGGTGGAGCGGCTGTTGCCGGAGGAAAAGTGCAGGACCGCGGACGATGCCCGCCTGGTGCGCTTTATCCGCGTCTATCGCCGGCTGCACCCTCGCATCCTGGCGGAACGCCGAGTATCGCGCACCGACATCTTCAACGCCATCTT
>JBFHLR010000110.1:0-8923 GCA_041594735.1 Marinobacter sp. | reverse complement strand
GTCCACCTCGGCGGTGCCTTTCTGGTGACCCGGGCCGCCTTGCAGCGGATGTACGAAAACGGCGGTGGCACCATGCTGTACATGGGTTCGGTGCACTCGCTGGAAGCTTCGCCGCTGAAATCGCCCTATGTGGCCGCCAAACATGGCATGCTGGGGCTGTGCCGTTCTGTGGCCAAGGAAGGTGCGGAGCATGGCGTGCGCAGCAACATCATCTGCCCCGGCTTCGTGCGCACCCCGCTGGTGGACAAGCAGATTCCGGAACAGGCCAGGGAGCTGGGCATCTCCGAGCAGGAGGTGATCAGCAAGGTCATGTTGAAGAACACCGTGGACGGTGAGTTTACCACCGTGGAAGATGTCGCCGAACTGGCCGTACACCTGGCCGCCTTCCCGTCCGTGGCGCTCACTGGGCAGTCCGTAGTGGTCAGTCATGGCTGGCACATGCAATAGCGCGCTGGCCCGGAATGGCGGTATCGACAGGAGAAGAGAAAGAATGAGTAACACCCAACCGTCGTCGGTGGTCTGGACCCCCACCGACGAGACACTGAACAACAGCCAGATGGCACGATTCAAAGCCTGGCTGGAAGGCCAGGGCAAGGGCCCGTTTGCCGATTATCACGCCCTGCACCAGTGGTCGATCGACGACCTGGAAGGCTTCTGGCAGGCGGTGTGGGACTTCTGCGGCCTGCAGTGTGACGCCCCCGCCGAGCGGGTGCTGGGCAAGCGCGATCTGCCGGGGGCGCAGTGGTTCCCGGGCATGCAGCTGAACTTCGCCGCCAACCTGCTGCGCCACGCCGACGGCGAACACGCCACCAGGGAGGCGGTGGTCGCCTACTGTGAGACCCGCCCGGTGCTGCGGCGCAGCTACGCCGAACTGAAGCGGGATGTGGGGGCGCTGGAGGCGTTCCTGCGCAGCAAGGGCATCGTGGCCGGTGACCGGGTTGCCGGGGTGGTCACCAACGGCTACGAGGCCATGGTCGGCATGCTGGCCGCCACCAGCCTGGGGGCGGTGTGGAGTTCCGCCTCGCCGGACTTTGGCACTGGCGCCATCCAGGACCGCTTCGGCCAGATCGAACCGGCCGCGCTGATCGTGGTGAATGGCTATGGTTACGGCGGCAAGGTCTTCCCTCGTCAGGCCGAATTTGTCGAGCTGGCCGCCGCCCTGCCCAGCCTGCGTTGCGTGGTCAGCGTACGGCAGCTGCCAGACCAGCCCCACTTGCAGGGCGAGCGGGTCACCCCGTGGGAACAGGCGCTGGCCTTCGGCGACGGCCAGGCGCCCTCCTTTACCCCGCTACCGCCGGACCATCCGGTGTATATCCTGTACTCCTCCGGCACCACCGGTAAACCCAAGTGCATCGTGCATGGCAACGCCGGGCTGCTGGTCAACCACGCCAAGGAATTGATGCTCCATGGCGATGTCGGCGCCAACGACCGTTTTCTCTACTTCACCACCTGCGGCTGGATGATGTGGAACTGGCAGGCGTCGGCGCTGCTGACCGGCGCTGCGGTGATCACCGTGGACGGCTCGCCGGGCTACCCTGATCTTAACTACCTGTGGCAGACCGTGGCGGGCGAGAAGGTCACCCATTTCGGCACCAGTGCCCGCTTTATTGCCGGCTGCCGCAAGGCGGAACTGGCGCCGGCACGGGATCTGGACCAGAGTGCGCTGCGGGTGGTGTTCTCCACCGGCTCGCCGTTGCTGCCGGAGGATTACGACTGGATCTATTCCGTCGGCGCGCCCGAGGCGCTGCTCGGCTCCATCGCCGGAGGCACCGACATCTGTGGCTGCTTCGTCGGTGCCACGCCCCTGCTGCCGGTGCGCCGGGGTGAGATCCAGTGCCGCTTCCTGGGGGTGGATGCGGTGGCCTATGGCGACGACGGCCAGCCGGTCACTGACGGTCGTGGCGAGCTGGTGTGTCGGCAGCCGTTGCCCTCGATGCCGGTGAGTTTCTGGAACGACGCCGATGGCCGCCGCTACCACGACGCCTACTTCGATACCTATCCCGGGGTCTGGGCCCATGGCGATTTCATCGAATTCACCGAGCATGGCGGCGCCATCATCTATGGCCGCTCCGACGCCACCCTCAATCCCGGTGGCGTACGTATCGGCACCGCCGAGATCTATCGTCAGGTGGAGACCGAGGCGGCGGTGAAGGACAGCCTGGTGGTGGGCCGGCAGATCGACGGCGACGTGGAAGTGGTCTTGCTGGTGGTACCGGCGGCGGGCCATGAGCTGGACGACGAACTGGCGACGCGGCTGCGCAAGCGTATCCGGGACGGCGCCAGCCCACGACACGTACCCCGCCACATTGTCGCGGTGCCAGACATTCCCTACACCCGTAGCGGCAAGAAAGTGGAACTGGCGGTGGCGCGACTGATCAACGGCTCAGCCCGTAGCGACAACCGCGACGCCCTGGCTAACCCGGACGCGTTGGACCGGATCGGTGAGGTACTGATCGCTGCCGGGCTCTTGCCCTCTTCTTGAGCATGGAAATGCCCCGCACTGGTGCCTATGCTTGGTATTGGTGCGGGGTGTGCCCCCGTCATTTCGCAAGTTTTCCGAATGTTCCGAAAAAATCCGCTATTTAACGGGATTGTCACCGCTCAGTGGGACAATAAGTTGGTTGTTATACTAATTTCTTACTCATTGTGATGAAAAAACTGGTATCTTTGTACGCCCATCAAAAGTTCGTAATCAGTCTTTGCCCTGACCGTTCGTTCACAAGACATCCGGTCTGGCCATGACCGTCCTGAACTCCAACACTAGCCAGAGGACGAAAATGACCGCATCAAAATCCAAGATCGTTTACACCCTGACGGATGAAGCACCGGCGCTTGCAACCCGTTCCCTGCTCCCCATTCTGGAAACCTTCTCTCTGCCGGCCGGCATCGAATTCGACACCAGCGACATCTCGCTGGCGGCCCGTATCCTGGCCCAGTTCCCGGATTACCTGAGCGAAGACCAGCGGGTTCCCGATGCCCTGGCCGAACTTGGTGAGTACACCAAGGACCCGAAAGCCAACATCATCAAGCTGCCCAACATCAGTGCTTCCATTCCCCAGCTGCGTGCTGCGATCAAGGAACTCCAGGAACAGGGCTACGAACTGCCGGAATACCTGGAGAACCCCCAGACCGATGCGGAAAAAGAGGCCAAGGCCCGTTACGCCAAGGTGCTGGGCAGTGCGGTTAACCCGGTACTGCGGGAAGGCAACTCCGACCGTCGCGCCCCGGCCGCGGTCAAGGCGTTCGCCCGCAAGTTCCCCCATAGCATGGGCGAGTGGAGTCCGGCATCCCGTACCCACGTCGCCCACATGCGTGGCGGCGATTTCTACTCCAGCGAACAGTCCCTGACCCTGGACAAGGCCACCAATGCACGCATCGTGTTCGAGAACACCCAGGGCGAGCAGACCGTACTGAAAGACGACCTGGCCCTGCTGGAAGGCGAAGTGCTGGACGGCATGTTCATGAGCAAGAAGGCCCTGTGCCAGTTCTTTGAGGACGCCATTGCCGACTGCGAGAAAACCGGCGTGATGTTCTCCCTGCACGTCAAGGCCACCATGATGAAGATCTCCCACCCGATCGTGTTCGGTCATGCGGTGAAAATCTTCTACAAGGAGCTGTTCGACAAGTACGGCGAGCTGTTCGACGAAATCGGCGTGAACCCGAACAACGGCCTGTCCAGCGTGCTGGAGAAGATCAAGCAGCTGCCGGAATCCAAGCAGGAGCAGATCCAGGAAGACCTGCACGCCTGTTACGAGCACCGCCCGGAAATCGCCATGGTGGATTCCGTCAAGGGCATCACCAACCTGCACGTACCGAGTGACGTCATCGTCGACGCCTCCATGCCGGCAATGATCCGCAACTCCGGTAAGATGTGGGCCCGCGACGGCAAGCTGAAGGACACCAAGGCGGTCATGCCGGAGTCCACCTACGCCACCATCTATCAGGAAGTGATCAACTTCTGTAAGACCCACGGCGCCTTCGATCCCACCACCATGGGCACCGTACCCAACGTCGGCCTGATGGCGCAGAAGGCGGAAGAGTACGGCTCCCACGACAAGACCTTCGAAATGAAGGAAGACGGCATCATGCGGGTGATCGATGCCGACGGTCGCGTACTGATCGAGCACAAGGTTGAGCAAGGCGACATCTGGCGCGCCTGCCAGACCAAGGACGAGCCGATCCGTGACTGGGTCAAGCTGGCGGTCAACCGCTCCCGTGCCAGTGGCATGCCGGCGCTGTTCTGGCTGGACGACGAGCGCGCCCACGACGCCCAGCTGATCAAGAAGGTCGAGACCTACCTGGCGGAGCTCGACACCGACGGCCTGGACATCCTCATCAAGAGCCCGGTCCGCGCCATCCGCTGGACCATGGAGCGGCTGATTCGCGGCCTCGACACCATCTCGGTGACCGGCAACGTGCTGCGTGACTACCTCACCGACCTGTTCCCGATCCTGGAGCTGGGCACCAGTGCCAAGATGCTGTCCATCGTGCCGCTGCTGGCTGGTGGTGGCCTGTACGAAACCGGTGCCGGTGGTTCCGCGCCCAAGCACGTACAGCAGCTGCTGGAAGAGAATCACCTGCGCTGGGATTCCCTGGGTGAATTCCTCGCCATCGCCGTCTCCCTGGACGAGTTGGGTGAGAAAGAAGCCAATGCCCGCGCCCGTCTGCTGGGCCAGACCCTGGACAAGGCCACCGAGCGCCTGCTGGACAACAACCAGTCCCCGTCCCGGGTCACCGGCGAGCTGGATAACCGCGGCAGCCACTTCCACCTGGCCCGGTACTGGGCGGAAGCCCTGGCCAGCCAGGACGAGGACGCCGAGCTGAAGGCCTACTTCGCCAACATCTCCGAGCAGCTGGAAGCCAACAAGGACCAGATCCTCGAAGAAATGAGCGTGATCCAGGGCCACCCGGCCGAGATCGGTGGCTACTACAACGCCCCGGCCGACAAGGTGTGCGAGGTGATGCAGCCGAGCCAGACCCTCAACAAGATCCTGGCGGACGCCCGGGCGTCCGTCGCCTGAGCGATCTGAGGGCCGGTTGACGGCCTGCTGAACAAAAAACCCGAATCACCCGGTGTGGTTCGGGTTTTTTTGTGCCTGCGGATGGACACCGCTGGGCGTGTTTTAAAGTGACTGCATCACTGCCATTGGATACAGTACGTCTGCGCGAAATTGCCATGAGGCTAAGGAGTCGGGTGTGAACAGAAAATCGGTGCAAAGGCTGGTTGTGCTGGCGGCCGCGTTGCAGCTTTGGCTCGCCGGCGCCGCCCTGGCCTCCATGGATGTCAGCGCCGTGGAAACCGCCACCTATCGATTACTGAACTCGGCGGAATGCCGTGAACTGAAGGCGCAGGGGGTCATCACCGACAACAATCCGGTGCCCTGTCATCGCCTGAGCAAGGTGGCCTTCAGTTACGCCGGTGAGAACGGGGAACTCAGGCGGGACGGCGAACTGGTCGTGCTGGACGTTGTCGCACCCAACGTTGCCGCGATCACCGACGAGTTGCTGGCGCGGAAGTTTTTCATCGCCAAGGCCCGTCCCATGGAAGTCTACGGCGGCAACGACGAAGCCTCGATGGCCGACAACAATACCTCCGCCTTCAACGGCCGGCGCATGACTGGCAGTAGCAGTTGGTCCACCCACGCCTACGGTGTGGCGATTGACTTGAACCCGGTGCAGAACCCGTTTATCGACATTCGGGCCGACGGCAGTGCGCGAATCCTGCCCTCCGCCAGCGCCCGCTACGGGGTCAATCGCTCCGACAGCCGCCCAAACAAACCGCCCCGCCCGGGTATGGCGGAGCATGTGGCGGACCTGTTTGCCCGTCACGGCTTCTTTGTCTGGGGTGGCGACTGGAACTACCCCATCGATTACCAGCATTTTCAGGTGGGGCCGAGGTCCTTCGTGCAGACCCTGGCGGCCCAGTCGGTGGAAGAGGGGCGCGCCTTGCTCAATCGTTACATTGCCCTGTACACAGCTTGCATGGCGGAGGGCGTGAATGAGGACCCATTCAAGCGCCAGCGTGCCGGTTGCATCGAGCAGGTCTTCGAGGCGATGCCATGATCGCGGTTCCGATTCACTTGCTGTTAAAGGCGGAGCGATCGTCCACATGAACACCCTGCTGAAAGCGCTCGGCTATCTGATGTTGACCCTGGCTCTGCTGGTGCTCCTGGTGGCGGTGTGGTTCGGCATCAACACCTCAAAAAATATCGACCTTGCCCAGCCCTACTTCGAGGACAACCTGGCGACCCTGGTGGCCTGGGACCTGGAGCGGCTGGCACCGCTGCTGACGCCCACCCTTTATGACCAGCTGACCTCCGACGAGGGCCGGCGTTTCGTGCAGGCGGCCTCCCGGCTTGGCGCATTACACTCGTTCGAGCGCTTGCAGTACCTCGGCGCCGATACCGACGTGCCCATCGATGGCAGCCGTTACGATTTGTTGGGCTTTTCTATGCTGGCCCATTTTTCCGCCGGTGACGCCCAGCTGGATATCACCCTGGCCCAGTCCGGCGCCACCACCCTGGTGCACGATGTCCGGATCCGGTCGTCGCTCATGCCGGTACCGGCAGCACCGGCCCCCTAATCCATCAGCGCCCGCAGGCCAGACAGGGCGAGCTTCGCATACAGGTGGGCCATGTCCGCCTCCCCTGGCGTAAAATCCCGTTCAATCCACTGTTTGATCAGCAAAAACGAGCCTCCGGCCCAATAGTCGATCAGGTAGGTAAGCTGATTGGGGGGCAGGCGGTAGCCGCCGGACTGGCGGGATACATGTCCGACCACTCGCGCCAGATAGCCCTGGAACCGGCCCAGCAGCATCGACTGTACCGAGTCTTGCGTCAGTACCCTGCTGAAGGTTTTCTCTGCGGCGAAGGTGGCGAACATGAGTTGGGCCACCTGTTCATCCACCGATGCCGACAGGTCCAGCTGGTGTTCGATCCGTTCGAAGAAACGATCGAACATGTCGTCGATATAATCCAGCAGCAGCTCTTCCTTGGAGCTGAAATGCAGGTAAAACGTGGCCCGGGCCACGCCGGCGTGTTCCACCAGCTCCTTGACCTGGATCTGGGCGAAGGGCCGCCGTGCCAGCTGGTCCACAAACGCCTGCTGGATGGCATGCTTGGCTGAATGCATGGGTACCTCGCTGGCTCATGGACTGGCGTCTGGACAGGGCGGCCAGTGTGTCCAGAAATGGACACCGGGGCATCTCTGTCCATGGCGATTTGTGCGGTTGCATCAATAATAGACACGTGTCTATTCGGAGGACAAGTCAGACCATGAACGATGCAATCAACAGCCCAGCCGACGACACCAGCGAGCGCCACCGAAGCCGGCGATTTGCCCGCTATCGTCGGATCGTCGACCATGACTTCCCGCTGGATTTCCTGATCGCCGGTGAGCTGGCCCAATTCCAGACCTACGCCATTCCCTCCATTGCCAGGCTGCTGCACCGCACTGGTCAGTATGAGACCGATGGGGTGAAGCGGCTGGACGACACCCGCGCGACCCTGACCACCATTTTCAGTCACCCTGACGGCAGCCGCGAACGGGCGCGGATGATCGACCACCTGAACTGGGTGCACAGTCACTACGCCATTACTAACGATGACTATCTGTATACGCTGGTGCGGCTGTTCCTCAATCCGGTTGATTGGAACGCCCGCTGGGGCTGGCGCACCCTGACCGGGGACGAGATCCAGTTGATCACGGCTGAAATGGTCAGTGTCGGCAAGGCCATGGGTATTGCATTTGAATGGGATACTGAGGGCGATGCGGACAGCCTGGCGTCGCTGCAGCGCTGGCAGCAGGAGTACCGTCGCCGCCATGCGCGGTTTCACCCGGCCAATCAGGCGGTCGCCCTGGGCACCATCGAGGGCATCAAGGCGCAGTTCCCGCGCTGGCTGCGGCCGGTCATTCCGGCTCTGGTGGCCGCACTGCTGGAAGATAGCACGCTGCTGGCCCATCTCGGGCTGCCGTCGCCCACCGGGTTCCAGACAGCGGTCGTCCGTGGTGGCTTGGGGCTGTGGCGGCTCAGCGGAAAAGTCTATCGGCCCTGGAAGCGCCGACCGTTCTCGAAGGGCTGGCTGGCCAACCATTACCCCAGTTATCCGGGTAACCGGCTGGACTATTGCCAGTTGGGCCCCCGCAAACTGGTCCAACACCGCAACGCCACCACTGGCTGCCCGTTTCACGGCTCCTTGGACCAGCGATAACCAAACGGTTGTCTGCTGGCATTACCCCGCCCCGAACGGATTCCCAACTTTGGACAAGATCGACTAGCCTGAAAGGAACCGAAATCACCCACAAGGAGATTCCTGATGCCAATCACCGATGCAGCGGATTGTGATCTGGTCTTCTACACCAACCCCCAGTCCCGCGGCCGGATTGCGCGCTGGATGCTGGAGGAAACCGGCGTGCCCTACCGCCAGGTACTGTTGGAATATGGCGCGGCGATGAAGGCCGACGACTACCTGGCCATCAATCCCATGGGCAAGGTGCCGGCGATTAGCCACCAGGGCCAGGTGGTGACAGAGTGCGCGGCGATCTGTGCCTACCTGGCGGATGCCTTCCCGGAGGCGGGTTTGGCGCCGACGCCCGACGACCGGGCGGCCTACTACCGCTGGCTGTTCTTTGCCGCCGGGCCGGTGGAGGCGGCGGTGATCGACCGGGCGCGCCACGTCAGCGTCAGCCCGGAGCAGCAGCGGATGGTGGGGTACGGCAGTTTCGAACGGACCCTGGACGTGCTGGCGATGGCGGTGACCGCCTCCGACTACATCGCCGGTGATCGCTTTTCGGCGGCGGATGTCTACGTCGGCTCCCATGTGATCTGGGGCATGCAGTTCGGCTCGATGCCGAAACGGCCGGAATTCGAGGCCTATGCCGCCAGACTGGCCCAGCGGCCTGCTCTGCAGGCGGCCCGGGCCAT
>JBFHLR010000109.1:0-8975 GCA_041594735.1 Marinobacter sp. | reverse complement strand
TTCAATACCCGGCGTGACTGGGTCAGGTACTCATCCATATCGTCACCGCCGTCGAAGGCAGTGATGGCGGCGTACTGGATCGGTGCGCTGGTGGCGGTGTAGGTCTCGCTGGCGATGATCGCCATGGCGTCCTGCAACGGCCGCAGTTCCGGCGGGAAGATGAAGGTGCCCAGCCGCCAACCGCCGGCGCCGGCCCACTTGCTCAAGCCGGTACTGATGATGGTGCCTTCCGGGTAATAGCGGGCGATGGATTTGTGCTTGCCCTCGAAGTGAACCTCGCCGTAGATCTCGTCCGACAGCAGGATCAACTTGTACCGGCGCGCCACGTTGGCGATGGCCAGCAGCTGGTCGTCGGCGTAGGTGCAGCCGGTGGGGTTCGACGGGTAGTTAAGGATCAGGATGCGAGGCCGCGACGGATCGTCGCGGCAGATGATGTCCAGCTCCTCGGCGGTCAGCTGCCAGTTGTTCTCGGCGTGGGTCGGCAGCCAGTACACCGAGCGGCCGATAATGCGCGCCTGGGGGGCGTAGGACACCCAGCTCGGCCGGGGAATCAGCAGATCACCGTAGTAGGCCAGCTGCAGGATGAACAGCAGTTCCTTGGAACCGGGGCCGATCAGCACATCTTCCCAGCTGCAGCGCATGCGCTCGCCCCGGTTGATGTAGCCGGCGATGGATTCCCGCAGTGCTTTCAGGCCCTTGACCGGCAGGTAGTCCTTCTCATGGGCATGGGCCTGCAAGGCCTTGACCACCCGGTCGGGGACCGGGAAAGGCGACTGGCCCAGGCCGAGTTTGATGATGTCGCGGCCCTCCTGACGCAGCTGGTTGCTCAGCTCATTGATGCGCAGGGTGGCCGATGGCTGAATGCCACGTACGTTCAGGTTGATGGCGTAATGACGGTCGGTGCTGTTGATGTCCATGATCCCGCTCTGCGGTGAAATGAAAGGCGTCACCAGCAGTATAGGAAACGGTTTTCCCCAGGGTTAGTGCGACGGGATAGGGAATTGCCGAAGGCTCAGCGCCGTACCCAGACCTCCACCCGGCCATTGCGCTGGGCGCCGCTCTCGCCACCGGCACTGCCCACCGGCATGTAGTGGCCATAGCCGGTGTAGGCGGTGACCCGGGAGCCGAGGTTCCGCAGGGCGCGGCTGACCGACATCGCCCGCAACTCGGAAATCATCTGGGCCCGCAGCTCGTTGCTCTGCTGGTCGGCAAAGCCAATCAGCATCAGGTCAGATCCGTCCCGGTTTTCGCGCGCCAGGTACTCACCGATGCGCACCAGATCCCGGTGGGCCTTGTTGTCGAGACGGGTGCGGCCTTCGGCAAAGCGGAAGTTGACAGACAGCCGGCGGTAGTCCCGGGTAAGGGTGCGGAAGGTTTCAGGCACGCTGTCGTCGTGCTCCACCTCCATGGCGATGGGGGTCTGGGAGATGAAGCCGGACTCGGCAACCAGGTCCTGGCCGGCGCTGCTCTGGGCAAACTCGATGAGTTCGTTGACCAGGGCCGGATCGTCGTTACGGCTGTACAGGTACAGGCGCCGGGACAGCGGATAGTCTTCGCTGGCCACCGTCAGCTGGGTGGGCTTGAGGGCCGGAGCATCACCATCGGACACCGCCAACAGCTTGCTTCTGCGCACCGATGCCAGGCCGCTGAAGCCGATGGCAGCGGGATCACGGCTGACGTCGTCGGAGAGCTGGTCGTTGGACTCGTAGCGGAAGGCGGAGCCTGCCAGGGTATAGGTGTTGCCGAGCACCAGGGTCTTGAAGGTGTCCCAGGTGCCGGACTGGTTGTCCCGGGCATAGAGGCGGATGGGGCGATTGGGACCGCCCAGCTCGGACCAGTTGCGGATCTGCCCGGCAAAGATCCGGCCCAGGGTATCGATGCTGATGCGATCCAGCGGATTGGAGGCGTGGACCAGGATGGCCAGGCCGTCAATGGCGATGACGTGTTCGTTGTCGGCGGAGGTCAGGTCCGCCGCGGCGGCCAGGGCTGTGATTTCGCCGGGTTTGGCCGGTCGGGACGACGCCCAGAGGTCAGCGGTACCGTCGTGCAGGGCGCGGAAGCCAGTGCTGGAGCCGTGAGCGGCAATCCGCACGGACACGGGCTTACTGCCCTGGCTGGCGCTCAGCAATTGCTCGTTGTCTGCCTGTCCGGCCCGGGCGGTTACCTCACTGCCGAAGCGTTGGCCGAGGAAGCCGGTGACCAGCATGGGGGCGAGGGTGGCCCCAACGGTGTTGGAGCCGTGAATTTCGACGTCATTGGCATGGCCCAGTTGCGGCAGGGCGACGGCAAGCAGGCACAGTGCCCGGAAGTGGCGGACAGCAGACAACATGGTAGAGCCTCATTATGACAAGCAGAATTGGAGCGGGTGGTCAGGGTGCGACAGTTTAATGACAATTCGGTGGCGGCTCTGTAACAAAGTGTTTCTGGGTCAATGGCTTGGTGGGTGGTCTGCGTCAAATGCTGTTATCGAAGCGGTGGGGTTCCAGCTCCATGTGTTCGATGCGCTGGCCCAGCATGATCACCCGGCCCACGTAGCGCTCTTCGCCGGTGGCGGTAAAGTCGAACAGGAACCGCCGCCATACCCGGAGCTGGCCCTGGCGGTCGCGCTTGAACCACAGTCCCCGCAGGTACACCGCGTCGTCCAGCAGCATCACGTCCATCTGCTGACAATAGCGTTTGGCGGCGGTCAGCACCGAGTCCTTGATGGCTTTGGCCCGCCACCAGTACCAGATGATGAAGCCAATCAGGAAAAGCCAGAACAGAGTGCCGAGGGTCACGTCAGGGTCTCACTGCCATCAAGAAAAGGAGGTGCAAGCCTACACCGAACTGGCGGGAAAATGCGACTGAAAGCACAGGGGCTGGTTTAGGGGATGGGGCAGGTTCAGATGGCAGGGGGACAGGTTTAAACCTGTCCCCCTGGGGTTAGCGGATGCACTCAGGCCTGCGGTTCCGGCTGATGCAGCTTCGCCGGGGCCACGTCGTGGTGTTCCCGGGCCAGCAGGATGTACACCGCCGGCAGCACGAACAGGGTGAACAGGGTGCCGATGCCCAGGCCCGCGGTGATGGTGATGCCGATGGCGAAGCGGCTCTGGGCACCGGCGCCAGAGGCAATCAGCAGCGGCACCATGGCCACGATCAGCGCCAGCGAGGTCATGATGATCGGCCGCAGCCGGATCGCCGCCGCCTCGATCACCGCCTGGCGTTTGTTCAGGGCACGTTCCTGCTGGAGCTGGTTGGCGAACTCGACAATCAGGATGCCATTTTTCGCCACCACCCCGATCAGGGTGATCAGCCCTACCTGGGTGTAGATGTTTACGGTGGTGAAGCCCAGCACGATGAACGCCATGGCGCCGGCAATGGACATGGGCACCGACACCAGGATGATCAGCGGGTCGCGCCAGCTCTCGAACTGCGCCGCCAGTACCAGGTAGATCACCAGCA
Source organism: Marinobacter sp. (assembly GCA_041594735.1). GTDB lineage: Bacteria > Pseudomonadota > Gammaproteobacteria > Pseudomonadales > Oleiphilaceae > Marinobacter. Next base: position 5,534 of record JBFHLR010000109.1, on the reverse strand, counting down.
GAGACAGCAACAGGGTCACCGTCAGGGCGCTGCCCTCGGTGGCCAGCTGCCGGCTCTCGCCGGTGTAGTCGAAACTGAAGCCGGGCGGCAGCAGCTCGTCAGCAAGGCCTTCCATGAACGCCATGGCATCGCCTGAGGTTACCCCGGGCATCACCACGCCCTGCAGGGTCAGCGAGTTGAGCTGGTTGAACTGGGTGCGCTGGGACGGCTCCACGTCGTGGCTGAAGCTGACCACGCTGCCCAGGGGCACCAGGTCGCCACTGTCGGCACGGATATAGTAGGCATCCAGGGCCTCGGCGCTGGCGCGGAAGTCGCGCTCTACCTGGGGCACCACCTGGTAGGACCGTTCGTCCATGCTGAACCAGTTGATGTAGCCGCCGCCCAGCATGCTGGACAGCGCCTGGCCGACGTCCTGCATCGACAGCCCCAGGTCCGCCACCCGGTCCCGGTCGACGTGGATGCGGGTGACCGGGCGGTCGAAGTTGATGGACTTCTGCAGGAATATGAAGTTGCCACTGGCCATGGCGCGGCCGAGCAGCTCATTGGCGACGCCGTCGAGGCGGTCATAGTCGTCGCCGGTGGTGATCACGAACTGGAACGGCAGGCCATCGGAGCCGGGCAGGGACGGCACCGGGAACACCGCGATCTGCAGGCCGGTGACCTTGGCAAGCTCCTGTTGCAGCATTGGCTGCACCTGGAACTGGGAGATCTCCCGTTCACTCCAGGGCGCCATCTTGAAACCGCCGAACACCGCATTGGGACCCGTGATGCCGAGGATCATGAAGTCTTCCTCGTAGCCGGGTACGGTCGCCATCCGCCGCTGTACCTCGTCGCCGTGCTCCTGCAGGTAGTCCAGGTTGGCGGTCTGCGGCCCCAGACCCTGATAGAACAGGATGCCCTGATCCTCGGTGGGGGCCAGCTCGTTCTGGCTCAGCATGAACATGAACACGATGGACACCAGCACCACCGTGGCGAAGAACAGCACCACGGAGATGGTTTCCATGGCCGAGGACAGCGCGCGCCTGTAGCCGTTGGCCAGGCCGGTGAAGGCCTTCTCCACCAGTACCTCGAATTTGCCCGGATTGCCGTGGGGCTTGAGCACCTTGGCGGACATCATCGGCGACAGGGTCAGCGCCACGATGCCGGAGACGACCACCGTGCCCGCCAGGGTGAAGGCAAATTCGGTGAACAGGGAGCCTACCAGGCCGCCCATGAAGCCGATGGGGGCGTACACCGCCACCAGGGTGGTGGTCATGGCGATGATGGGGATGGCCATCTCGCGGGCGCCATTGAGGGCGGCGTTGAATCGGGTTTCACCGGATTCGATGTGGCGGTGCACGTTCTCCACCATGATGATGGCATCGTCCACCACCAGGCCGATGGCCAGCACCATCGACAGCAGGGTAAGCAGGTTCAGGGAGAAGCCCATCAGCATCATCAGGAACACGCCGCCCACCAGCGACAGCGGCACCGCCACCGATGGCACGATGGCTGCCCGCAGCGAGCCCAGGGTCAGGAACACCACCGCCAGTACGATCAGCAGGGCTTCGATCAGGGTCTGGATGACCTCGTCGATGGAATCGTCGATGAAATCGGAGGCGTCATAGGCCAGGCGCACATCGAGGCCGGATGGCAGCTGCCGCTCGATCTCCGGCAGCATGTCTTTCACCAGGCCGGCCACGGTCAGCGGGTTGGCGCCGGGGGACAGCTCGATGGCCACGTAGGTGGCCGGCTGGCCCTTGTACAGCGCCAGCTCGTCGTAGGATTCCGAGCCCAGCTCGACCCGGGCGATGTCCCGCAGGCGAATCAGGGTGCCCTCCGATTCCCGGATCACCAGATCCCGGAATTGGTCCGGGTCGGCGACGTCGGTATCGCTGGTCAGTGAGATCTTGGTGTAGTCGCTCTCGGTGTTACCGACACCGGCCTGATAGTTGTTTTTCAGCAGAATGTCGACCACTTCCCGCGGGGTCATGTCCACCGCCGAGAGGCGGTCCGGGTCCAGCCACACCCGCAGCGCGAACTTGCGGCCCAGCAGGCCGGCCTGACCCACGCCCGGCAAGGCCTGCAGTTTGGGCTGCACCACCCGTGCCAGGTAATCGGTGATCTGGGGCACCTTGAGCTCGGAGCTGAAGAAGGCAATGTACATCAGCGCGGTGGAATCGCCGGTGGTGGAGGTGATCACCGGGTCCTGGGCCGCCGCCGGCAGCACGTTGCGCTGACTGGCCACCTTGGCCTGGATCTCCGCCAGCGCGGCGTTGGCGTCGTAGTTCAGTTCCATCCGGGCCTGAATGGTGGACACGCCCTGGGAGCTGGTGGAGGTCAGGTAATCAATGCCGCTGGCCTCGGCAATCGCCTGTTGCAGCGGGTTGGTGATGAAGCCCTTGACCAGGTCAGAGCTGGCCCCCGGATAGGCGGTGGTGACCGTGACCGTGGTGCTTTCCAGTTTCGGATACTGGCGGATTTCCATGTCCAGGGCGGCGCGGGTGCCCAGCAACAGGATCAGCAGGCTGACCACTGTCGCCAGCACCGGTCGCTGGACAAAAATGTCGGTGAATCGCATTACTCAGTGACCTCCGTGGTGGGCTGCTCCGCGGCGGGATCCTGGATCTTGACGTGCTGACCGGCCCGCAGCCGCAGCAGGCCCTTGGACACCACCTGTTCACCGGCGGCCAGGCCGCTCAGCACCGTGACCCGGCCTTCCCGCACGGTGCCGGTTTCCACGGTGCGCCGGTTGACCACCAGCTGACCAGCCTCACTGGCTTCGATCACGAAAACGAAGTCGCCGTAAGTGTTGTAGGAAATCGCGGTCTGCGGCACGGTGATCACCTCCACATCATCCGGCTGACGGGTGTGGATGGTGGCGAACATGCCCGGGCGCAGTTTGCCGGCGGGGTTGTCGATGGTGGCGCGGATACGTACCGTGCGGGTTTCGGGGTTCACCGAGGTGTTGATGGCGCTGACCCGACCGTTGAATACTTCGTTGGGCATGGCGGCGACGGTGACGTCCACGTCATAGCCGGTCTGCACCAGGGGCAGATCCTTCTCCGACAGGGTGTAATCGACGTAGATCGGGTCCAGCATGTTGATCTCGACAATGGCGCTGCCGGTGGCCAGGTACTCGCCCTGATCCACCATGCGCAGGCCCAGGGTGCCGTCGAACGGCGCCCGAATCACCTTCTTGCTCAGGGTGGCTTCGGCCTCGTTGACCCGGGCCTGGGCCGCATCGAAATTGGCCTTGGCTTCGTCGTACTGGGATTGCGAAACCGCCCGCCGGGGCAGCAGGTCGGAGACCCGTTTGAATTCCTGCTCCGCCAACTGGGCCTCGGCCCGGCGGGTGCGCAGCGCCGCCTCGTCGATGGCGGCATTGAGCCGCAGCAGCACGTCGCCGGCGGTCACCGCGTCACCGGATTCGAAATTGATGACCTCAACCACACCGGGGACTTCGTTGGCCACCGCGATGCCGTTGACCGCCAGCGTACTGCCCACGGCCTTCTTGGCCGGGGTCCAGCTCTCCAGGCGCGCGGTGGTCGCGGAGACCATCGCCGGCGGCCGGGGTTGGGCGAACATCTGTTTCATCTGGCCAAACTGGTAAAACTTGTAGCCAAAAATGCCGCCTAGGACGACACCGAGGAAGAGCAGAACGATCAGAAAGCGGGAGGCGGTGCGCATAATTCAGGTCCTGGATCACAAGTTCCGTAACGGTGGCTGCCCCGGAATGCCGCCACCAGAGAATGATGAATTAAGTAAAAAGTTGATAATGTGTAGCTTTAGCTTAAACGATAGCATCCTATACAACCCGGATGGGTGTTGTCACCGGGTTATCTGGGTTAATACTTACGGTAAGTTACCGAAGTAGAATCCTTAGGCTCCTTAAAGTTACCGGCAGAGATATAGGGAACAGCATAGATGCAATGGGTACTTGGGCTGGCCCTGGCCGCCATCGTGTTTGTGGTCCTGAAGCAATGGGGGGGCATGTCGCCGGAGCAGCGCAAGCGGTCCGGCTGGAAACTGTTGCTGGCAGGCTTTGCGATTGTGTTGATCGTACTGGTGGTGACCGGCCGTATTCACGTCATCACCGCCGGTATTGCCGCGCTGTTGCCGCTACTGAAGAAATTACCGGCGCTGTTGCGCTATTGGCCGCTGCTGGACCGGTGGGCGAGCCAACATCGTCGTGATCGGCCAGGGGGGGAGCATCGGAGCGAACGAGGGAGCGAACGAGAGAGCCATCGCGGCAGCGAGCATAAACAGCAGCAGGGAGGGCGTCACCAGCAGGCAAGCGGTAGCGGGGCCATGTCCTATCGGGAAGCCTGCGAGGTGCTCGGGGTGGCGCCGGACTGCTCCGCGGAGGAGGTGGTGGCCGCTCATCGGCGGCTGATACAGAAATTGCATCCGGATCGGGGCGGCACCGACTACCTGGCGGCTAAACTCAATGAAGCCAAGGCGGTGTTGCTGAGCCGGCGAGGTTGATGCGGGGCCTCACAGCAGGTCAATGCGAACCTGAAAGCGCTGTCCGCCCTGACCATCACTGCCCACCTGATAGACAATGCCCCGTTCGGAACGCTCGGAGGTGTGGCTGGTGCTGCCCAGTTCCACCCAGGTGCCCGGGGCAACTCGGCGAGAGGTCATTACCGCCTCGGTTTCATAACCCGGTTGCGCGGCGACCGGTAGGTTGTCGAAGGCCATCACGTTCAACTCCACCTGTTGCCCCGAGATCACCCGCGGGCTCACCACAAAGCCGCTGCGAATGGCCACCTGTTGATACAGCACGGCGGGGTTGAACCCGCCCTGTAGCGCCAGCGGCAGCACCCGCACCTGGCCGGAGTGAATATGGGCGGACTGACCGTCCTGGATCACCAGGCTCTGTTCCCGCTGGCGACGGGTGGCGGTGGAGCGGCTTTCGGCGCTGAGGGTAACGCGGCCATCCTGCACACTGACCCCAGTGCCGCGGCGCACGCCGTTATCGGTGCCGCCACTGCGCACGGTAATGCGCAGCTGCACCGGGGCCACGTCCATGGTGTCGATGAGCTGGTGGATCTCATCGAGAATCACGGTATCTGCGCGAATCACCAGGCGCTGGCCATGGGCGGTGATGGCGGCCTGCTCGCTGGGATACAGGGTCCGCAGCTGGTGGGCCACATCCTCGGCGGGGCGATGGCGAAGCTCATAGCTACGCGCCTCGGTTGCCGCCAGCGACGGGGCGGTGAGTAACAGGGCCAGCACGAGGGTCAGCCAAAAGCGATTCGATACCATGAGTGAGTCCCGTCAAAATCTGGGGAATTTGTGCAAACGGGTTGCAATGGGTAAAACCTGGGTTATATATTGTTGAGCATGAAGACCTCACACTCGACCTGTCAATTGAATGTTTTGTCAGCCATCACGGTACCGATGGCTGCGGTCGCTGCGGTGTTTTTCTGGTGGTTTGGTTATGGCTTTTATTTTAGCCAGAGCCCGGGCCGCCCATAGCATCTTCATCGACCGAATAACGAGGAAGGCAGCCCGGCAGGAACCCAGGCTGCCACCGGACTCAAAAAGCC
>JBFHLR010000108.1:0-9064 GCA_041594735.1 Marinobacter sp. | reverse complement strand
GAGACATCGCTCAGGTCATCGAGGCGGGTCAAATCCGGTGGTGCCAGCCGTAGTGCGCCGGCACTCAGACCAAACCAGTCTTCCACCGTTGCGTAAGCGCTGGACAGCGCCTCGGCAGACAGCCCGTTGCCGCTGCGCTCCGCCAGGGTGACGGCCATGTGGGTCAGCGGTGTCAGGTAGACGGTTTCCGTGGACAGGTCACCGGCGCCGCTCAGCACGAAGTTGTGGTCCAGGGGCAGGGGTTGACCAAAGGCCACCGGGGCCGCGCCGACCTGGTCGCACTGGGGAACCACGTCGCAGATCATGCGGGTGTCGCTGTCGGCCACCAGCTCCACCAGAGCCCAGCCATCGGCTTTGCCGCGCAATTTCAATTCGTAGCTGCCATCCGCTGCGGTCCGTACCGGTTTGGTGGACTGGCGCTGTGGACTGTAATGGCCATCTTTATCGGCCACCAGGCGTTTGGCGGTCACCAGACCTTGCTGAATCACACCCTTTACCGCCGCGCCGGCAATATCCACAGTCGCTTCGGTGGTGCCTTGTGTCGAGGCGCTACCGTCGCCACCACCGCCGCAGCCGGCCAGCAAGGCCACCGCAGGTAGGATCCACAGACCGTTTTTTGCCAATTTGTTGCCGATATTAGACATGGTTATCCGCCAAATAATTGCTGATTTCCCGTCCATCATAAGATCGCTACGGTCGGCTGGATGCGGCCTGGTTCAGGGTTTCTCCGGGTGCGTTCGTCAGGAATTTGACGGTTACCCAGAGATGCACGCTGAGATCAACTGTTACGCGGTGGCGGGAAGCGGCTTTCGATTAATGGGTTGTTTTCAAGGGGGTTTGTTTGTGGTGTCCGGAATGCGGATGAAATCCGCCAGCTGGCGCAGACGGTGGACCCTTACAAAATTAAACAGTGAAATCGATGGCTGAGCCACCAAACCGGGGGCAGGGGCGGTTGTCCCAATTGTGCTGTTCATTTTTTGACGGCACGGTGTACGCCGTGGCCGATCCACTGAGGCGTCTATACTGAAGTTACTGTGAACCAATCAGGTGACTGCGGCATGCGCGTATTAGATGCCCGGGAATACTGGGAGGCGCAGGGATCCGCCTATTTTCATGAACTCTCCACCTTCGGGGCTCTGCCGGATGAGGTGGTGCTGCGTTTAGGGCCTTGGCCCTGTTTCCCGTCGGTTTCCCGGTACCTCCGTATTGCACGGTAGGATGAACGCCCAGTTACCGGGGCGCTGGAGAGGGGGGGTGGGACCCGGGTCATGTATAAAACGATACTGTTGGATATTTCGGGCGTGCTTTACCAAGGGAACGCCGCCATTCCCGGCGCGGTCCAGGCGGTTCGGCGCCTGCGTAACGCTGGGGTGGTGTTGCGCTTCGTCACCAATACCTCGCGTCAGCCGTCCACCGCACTGCTGAGCCAATTGCACGACCTGGGATTCGAGATTGCCTTGGCGGAACTGTTCACCGCCCCCCAGGCGGCCCGGCGCTGGCTGGTTGAGCGCCAGCATCGGCCGTTGCTGATCATTCACCCGGACCTTGAGCCGGAGTTTGCCGACCTGGATCAGCACGATCCGGATGCGGTGCTGCTGGCCGATGCCGAGGAGCGATTGAACTACGCCTATCTGGACCAGGCCTTTGCCTTGCTGATGGACGGCGCGCCCTTGCTGGCCATTGGCGATAACCGCTACTTCCAGGGCGCGGATCGCCTGCATCTGGATGCCGGCCCGTTTGTTCGTGCTTTGGAGTACGCCGCTGGCGTCCAAGCTCAGGTGGCCGGCAAACCCTCCCCACTGTTTTTCGAACAGGCATTGGCCGATGCCGGCGGCGAGGCCGGCGACACCCTGATGGTGGGGGACGACGTGCAGGCCGATGTACTGGGTGCGTTGGACGCGGGCCTGCACGCCTGCCTGGTGCGTACCGGCAAGTACCGGCAGGGCGACGAACAGGCCGTCGACGGCCGCGGGAGGGTAGAAGCGTCCCTGGCGACTCTGGTGGAGCACCTGGGACTGTGATGGCTTTTGGTTCGCTGGCGCCAAGGTACGACCAAAGCCGCCTGTCGCAGTGCCCGGAAGCGGTCTAAGGTCTGAGGTTTTCACCGGAAGAATCGCCATGCGTGCCGTGCTATACCGCTACCTGATACCCGCGTTGTTCGTCCGGCTCTGAAGCACCGGCTTCATTGGTGCCAAGTTCGGCCTGCGCCGGCCGATGCCTTGCGCCGGCACTACCCGGTGCTAGAGTTCAAGCTGAGACCACTCACTTGCGGAAGGGAAGGCTCCCATGAAACGTCCCGTCAGAATCGCAATCACCGGTGCCGCCGGTAGCGTCAGCTATTCCTTGTTGTTCAAGATCGCCACCGGCGAGATGATCGGCCCCGACCAGCCCGTTATTCTGCAGCTGATCGAGGTACCCGGGGCCATGGATGCCCTGCGAGGCATTGCCATGGAGCTGGAGGATTGCGCCTTCCCCTTGCTGCACACCATCAGCTTGCACGACAAGTTCGAGGAAGGGGTGGTGGATGCCCACTATGTCCTGCTGCTTGGCGCCAAACCCCGTGGCCCGGGCATGGAACGTAGTGAGCTGATAGCCGCGAACGCACCGGTGTTTGCCAGTCAGGGTCGGGCCATCAACGAATTTGCCAACCGGGATGTCAAGGTGCTGGTGGTCGGTAACCCCGCCAACACTAACGCGCTGGTGGCCAGCCGCAATGCGCCAAAGCTGTCGCCGGCCCAGTTCACTGCGCTCACCCGCCTGGACCACAACCGCTCTCGCGGCATCCTGGCCAACCACACCGGTGCCAACCCCAAGGATATTCGTCGTATCACCATCTGGGGTAATCATTCCTCCACCCAGTTCCCGGATCTTAACCACGCCACCATCTACGGCGAGCCGGCGTTGACCCAGGTTGACGAAGGCTGGTATCGCGACCATTTCATCGACAAGATCCAGAAGCGGGGGGCAGCGGTGATTGAGGCCCGCGGGCGTTCCAGTGCGGCGTCCGCTGCCCAGGCGGTGATCAATCATATGCACGACTGGATCAACGGGACCGGCGAGCAGGACTGGGTGAGCATGGCCATCGTCAGCGACGGCAGCTACGGTGTCGCCAAGGGCATCTTCTATTCGTTTCCGGTGCGCTGTGACTATGGGCGCTACCAGATTGTGCAGGGACTGGAAATCAGTGACTTTGCGCGGGAAAAAATGACGGCAACGGAGCAGGAGCTGCTTGCTGAAATGAAAACTGTTGCCGATCTGCTGCCCAAGGAAACCGAAGCCTCTCACAATCACCTGTCGGTGGGCTTGCGCTCCGGCATCACTCTCTACGACGATGGCATCTCCCTGCCCGAGCAGTACCTGCAGACTGACAGGGTGAGTTGACGTCGTTCGCCAGACTCCAGTGGCGATTCCGGTACACCGTCGCCGTTGGCCGAAGGGTCACAGCTGGCTCAGCACCAGCACCATCACCAACAGACCGGTGAACACAAAGGCGATCACTGCAAGCAGACCGTCTCTTGCCATCAGCGCCAGGCCGAAGGCGGTCAGGGCCAGTCCGGCCATGGTGGCCGAGAAAGGGATGAATTCCATGGCCGGAAGTGCCAGCGCGATCACCCCGCAAATGGCCGCGATCCCATAGCTGCCAGCCCGCCGAACCAGGAACGTCAGCCTGGGACGGAGCCAGCGGTCGATAAACCGCGCTGGCTTATGCAGCCAGATGATTGCCTTGAGCAATTTCTTCTGCGAAATGGATCGGTTCAGCATCCACTGGGGCAACCAGAAATGCTGACGGCCCAGCAGCAGTTGCAACGCCACCAGCAGTACCAGTAGCGCCATCAGCGTGGGTACCCCTGGGATGCCGCTCAGGGGTGAGAACAGGATGATGCCCACCAGCAATAACAGTGGCGCGAACGAGCGCTGACCCACGGCGCAAATCACCAGGTCCAGGGTCACCCGTCGCCGCTCATGCGCGGTGCCGGCGATGTGCTCCAGCAATTGATGCAGGCTGGAGATTTCCGCGTCGGGTTCGCTCATACGCACTGCAACCGCCCTTCAGTGAGCCGGCGGGTGGCGCCGCCGGTTCTGGCCTCGGAACATCTGGCTGTGCACGGTTTAAAGCATCCGCCATCTGCTGGCGTCGGGTCAACAGGGGGCGCAAATCTTGAGCAGCAGTGGATCGGCTGTGGTTGCAATTGCCGGGCATCCGGCATGAAATGCACCCCACGAACACAAACGGGAGTCACCCTATTGCGTGAGTCAGTTTCACCGAGCCGGAGCGAGGCCAGCTCAATCCAGGCAGGCAGAAGCGATCGACACCTCTGCCTGTCCTGGCCAACCCCGCGTCCCTGCCTGAGTTCCGCGCCGCTGAACGGCGGCTACTGCCAAGCGAGCAGGATCTTGAACCTGCGGGTTAATGGGGCGCAGACGCCGCTGCCGCCGGAAGACACGCTGCAGCAGTACGCCGTTCGGCAGGGCTGGTGTGGCACCACGGTGGGTCTGATGACCGCCGCGCCGATGGACACCTTGCGTTATCGCACTGATCGGTTATGCGGCGAATCCCTGCAGCTGTGGCTGACCTGCGGTCTGGATAACGCCCGCCGTGCGGGTGATCCGGCGGACTGGCACGGCGAGTTGGCTCCGCCGGCGGGCACCATCAACACGGTGTTCGTCACGAGTCTGAGCCTCGCTCCGGCAACCATGGCGGAGCTGCTGATGGTGTTGACCGAAGCCAAATGTTCGGCTTTTCAGGATGCGGGCATCACCAGTCCGGTCTCCGGCGGCATTGCCACCGGTACTGGCACTGACGCCATGGTAATCGTCTGCGGCAGCGGCAGAGCGGTGCGCTGGGCGGGCAAGCACACCCTGCTAGGGGAACGGGCCGCCCGAATGATGATGAGTGCCCTGGGGGACTGCTTGGGGGCCTCGGCCGAAAACGGATTCCCGCCCGGAACCGCCCCTGTTTGAGCGGGCGGTGATCAACTGTCTGTCACCACGAAGTTGTCATAGAAGCCCCGGCATTCCAGGGCGCAACGGATGTGGCGGACAACCTCGTTGCTGAGTTGGCGGTAATCCGGATAGGGCGTCAGCAGCAAGTGCCGGTCGGGATCGATTGCGACAGAGGGGCTGCTGGCCAGGAGCTGTGCCTGGTGGCTCAACTCGTTGAAGCGCAACAGGTTGTCATTTCCCCCGATCCAGTGCCAGGTGGCGGACTCTGACAGCGCCGGGGCAAAGCACAGAGCCGTGTGCTGAAAAAGCGCCACATCCCGAAATTGTCGCCAGTCGTCGGCGACCGGGCTGGCGATCTTGGCCAGCAGGTTGATGATCTTGCGCCAGTGGTTGGAGTTGGCGGACACCAGGGCTGGGGCGCTGGGGGCCTGGGCAAGTTGTGCCAGGCCGTTCGGGCGATGGGGCAGGTAAAGGACCAGGCGCGGGTGGGTGGCGCCCAGGGAGTCGGGAAGTGGCATGGTGTTGAGCTCTCTAGGTCTTAGTGGTGGCCGTTTTTGAATCTCATCTGACCGAATCTGATCTTGAAATGGGCGCGCTGGGTGCGTCGTCTGTAGTTGACAAACTACCATGTTTTCAAGTGGTTGGAACCTATCGATTCCGTCGTGCGTTTGTTAGGGAGTCCCTCTAAAACGCCGAATCGTCTTTACACGCCGTTCTGGGCAATTCAGGGGCTCCAGCACCACCGAACAATAAAATCAACAACCGTAAGATCAACAACCATGACCCTCGCCAAAAAGTTTGGATATTCCGTCACCGTTGCGTTTGTGGCCATCGCGCTGCTTTTTGCATTCTATTACACCAGCGCCTCCATTAGTCGCCTCACCAGTCGTACCGATGAACAGGCCGCGATGTACCGGGAAGAAATAAAACGGTTGCTGGAAATCAGCGATGCCCACTTGTCAGGGCAGGTTGAGCGCAGCCTGCAAATGCTTAGCCGTGAAGGCGGGAGTGTTGGCCTGCCAGCACTGGGCGGGCAGGGTGAACGCCTGGCGTTCGAGCTGGTGGACCGGGTTGCCGACGCCATGGGCGGCCAGGCAGCGGTGTTTACCAGGCAGGGCGAACGTTTTGAAAGTGTTGCCACCACCTTCCGCCAGGCTGGCCAGCGGGCGCGGGGCACGGTTCTGGTGCCCTCCCGTAGGGCGCTAGCCGCGGTGCGACGGGGAGAGGCTTTTATCGGTCTGGATGAGGTGCTGGGCAAGCGCCATCTGGTCGGCTACGAGCCGATGCGGGATTCGGCCGGTCGGATTGTAGGGCTTTGGATGGTGGCCTATGGTGCGGATCTGAGCGTTCTGCAACCGGCCATTGGTGAGCGCCGTCTGCTGGAGACCGGGTTTGTCGGGGTGCGGGATAACCAGGGGGAGCTTGTGATCACCTCGGCCCACACCGACAGCAGCGGCACTCGGCACGCCCTGGCAGAGGGCAGTGGCTGGCGGGTGGCGGTGACTCACTACGGGCCCTGGGAGGTGGACATACTCACCGCCTATTCGCCCCAGGAGCTAAGTCGCCAGGTGCTTTGGGACGTGGCACAGGTGCTGCTGGTGGTGGCCGTTGGCGGCCTGCTGTTGCTGGCGTTGCTGCTGTATCTGCTGCGTTTCCTGGTGGGTAAGCCTATTCAGGTCATGGTGGAACGAATGGCGGACATTGCGGCGGGCGATCTGGCGGTGCGGCTGAACAGCGAGAGCCGGGACGAGTTTGGCGATCTGGCCCGCTGCTTCAACCAAACCCTGGAGCGCCTGCAGCAGACGTTGATCGGCATTCGCAATGCCTCGGCCCAGCTGTCGGTCTCCGCTGATCAGCTCTCGACCGCGGCCGCCGATACCAGTGGCTCGGTGCGAGCCCAGACCGCGGAGACGGAGCAGGTGGCCTGCGCGATGACGGAGATGAACTCCACCGTGGCGGAAGTGGCGGCGAGCACGGAGCACGCCGCAACGGCGGCCGCCCAGGCCGAAACCAACGCCAGCGACGGCATCCAGGTGGTGCAGTCGGCCATACGGGGTATCGAGGGGCTGGCCGGCGATGTCGAGCAGGCCGCTGGGGTCATCGGGACCCTGTCCCAAACCAGCCGGGATATCTCCCAGGTGCTGGACGTTATCCAGAGCATTTCCGAACAGACCAACCTGCTGGCCCTCAACGCGGCCATCGAAGCTGCCCGTGCTGGGGAGCATGGGCGTGGTTTTGCGGTGGTGGCGGACGAGGTCAGGTCGCTGGCCCGGCGCACTCAGGATTCCACTAACGAGATCCATAGCATCATCGAGCGCATCCAGAACGAATCCCAGACCGCGGTTAAGGTGATGGAAGCTGGCCAGAAAGCCGCCGATCAGAGCCTGCAGGAGGCGCGCACTTCGCAGCAGGCGCTGGATACCATCCTGGAATCGGTGGCACGGATCAATGAGTTGAACCGTGAGGTGGCCAGCGCGGCGGACCAGCAAACCGCGGTGGCCGAAGAGATTGCCAGGAACCTCACCCGCATTCGCGATGCGGCGGAACAGAACAGCGAATATGCTGGCCGTTCGACCCAGGCCAGCGAGGATGTCGCCCGCCTGGCCATCGAACTCCAGGAACGGATCCACTACTTCACGCTGGAACCCCGGGGAAGTGGCGAGCAGCCAGACACTGCGCCACCGGCGCCCGAACACCTGAGTGGTGTGCCGGCATAGATTGGTCTGGTCGGTTCGTTGGCGGTAGTGACGGTATTGCCTGCAGACTTCGCCCACAGGCTATTGGTTGAGTGCTTGTTCGGATTTTGGGTTGCAGTTGACTCGGCAGTGGCGGTACGGTTTCCATAGGGAGCTGTAACGAGGTTCCCGGATTGCCTGAGTAAGGCAACTTAGTCATCCATTGAAAGAGCAGGCGGCCCCGAATGCCCGATAATCCCCTGAAAGCCCTGTCCGACATGGCCAGCGACGCCCACATGCGCATCCAGCAGGCCCACCAGCATATCAATCCGGTGGTCGGCGTGCGCCGTGGTATGCGTAACGCGGGGATTCCCGCCGACGCCATGACCATCGACTGCCTGCGCACCTGCCGTCGCATCATGTTGATCCTGCACGACGCGCAACCGGGCATCCTGCTTTATCAGTTCGTCACCCTGGATGATGAATTCGGCAACGACTTCCAGCAGGTGCCCCTGGCTGAGGTGACGGTTGAGAACCTGTTCCAGTGGATGCAGGATTACTTCGGCTGAGGTGGCCGATTCAGGAGCCTGGCGTGGAAACTCTGATCATTATCCTGGCGGTCTTGTTTTTGGCGCTGTTTATCCTGGTGCCGCTGCTGGAGAAGTTCGCCGCCAAGGCAAAGGGTGGTGGTCGGATCAATCCCAACCTGGTGAAGTGGGTTTTTCCGTTGATGGCGGCCGTTATTGTCCTGCAGCTGATTCGTTATTATTTTGGCTAGGTGCTGACAAGGGTGCCGTGTCTGGAAGAACGACAAACGGCCCGCCGCAAACGATGGGCCGTCTGAACCCAGCCGGGATTTCGCCTGACTCGCCTATTGCAGCACTTGTCGGGTCCAGGTCTGGGTGACCTGAACGTCAATCTCTTCCCCTCCGCCCTGCGGCACGGCCTGGAAGACGTAGACGATCGTCAGCTGATCGTCGCTGTTGATGCTGACCCTCAGCAGATCCCCTCCATCATTCAGGAAAGCCTTGAGAGTCGAAGCGGTAAAGACACCGTCGCCTTCGAACGGCTCCGAACCGACATCACTCTCCTCGCCATTGGCCGATGCGGAGCAGGTGGAACCGGCGCCGCTGTCGAAGGTGATCTCGTCAATATAATCTTCCTCGTAGCTGGCCTCACCATTCCCAAAGGTCACGGTCAGGGTGGAGTAATCGACGGTCAGCTCATTCGGACAGACATCATAGGACTCAGTCACGCTCCAGGTGCCATTGAGATCGATGTCTCGCTCACCGGGAACCAGTGCTTGCAGGGTGAAGGCGTCGTCGCTGCCGGCGCCGAATTCGAGGGATACCCCCGGGGTCACGGTGAGGGTGCCACTGAAGTGGCTGCCGCTTGCATCGTACAGGCCACCCGGGCCATCGGTGTCGACGCTCGCTGACTGAACG
>JBFHLR010000107.1:0-9078 GCA_041594735.1 Marinobacter sp. | reverse complement strand
GGCGGTACTTTTTGTGAAAAGGGATATACTGGCGCCATTTTCAACCAACTAAAGTTTCAACTAACAGCGTTTAAACTAACCACGTTTCAATCAACAACGGAGCACTACGATGTCGGATACCTCCCAAACCACCGACCAGACCAAGCCTGACCGCCCCCTGGGCACGGTGGCGATTCGTTGGCGGGGGGATCGCCTGGAGCTGCTAGACCAGCGTCTGTTGCCCGGCGAGGAGCGCTGGTTGGTCCTGGAGACCGCGACGGATGTGGCCCGCAGCATCCGTGACATGGTGGTACGGGGGGCGCCGGCAATCGGTATCAGCGCCGCCTACGGTGTGGTGTTGTCGGCGCTCAAGGCTTCCGAAATGAGCTGGCGGGACGAACTGGCCGGCGCGATGGCCGAACTGGCAGATTCGCGCCCTACCGCAGTCAACCTGTTCTGGGCGCTCAATCGCATGCAGCAGGTGCTGGCGCAATGCGACAGTCTTGAGCAGGCCCGGCAGCAGTTTTCGGCGGCGGCGGAACGGATACACGCCGAGGACCTGGCGGCGAACCTGGCGATGGCCGACCACGCCCTGGCGGTGATGGACGAGGCGCAGCCCTTCTCGGTGCTGACTCACTGCAACACCGGCGCCCTGGCCACCGGGGGGTATGGCACGGCGTTGGGGGTGATCCGACGATTACATGAAACCGGGCGCTTGCAGCGAGTGTATGCGGATGAAACCCGGCCCTGGTTGCAGGGTAGCCGCCTGACGGCGTGGGAGCTGGAACGGGATAACATACCGGTGACCCTCAATGCCGATGGCGCGGCGGCCTGGATCATGGCCCGTGGCGGTGTGAAATGGGTCATTGTCGGAGCCGACCGCATTACCGCCAACGGCGACGTGGCCAACAAGATCGGTACCTACAGCCTGGCGGTTCTGGCCCGGCACCACGGCGTCCGTTTCATGGTGGTGGCGCCTTCCAGCACGGTGGACATGACATTAGCCTCCGGCGAGGATATCCCCATCGAAGAGCGCGAAGGTACGGAAGTGCGGCAGGTGCGCAGCGAAGCCCTGGCACCGGAGAACGTAGCGGTCTTTAATCCGGTGTTTGATGTGACTCCGGCGTCCCTGATCGATGTCATTGTCACGGAGTGCGGCGCGATTGAGCGGCCGGATCAGGCCGCCATGTCGCGTGTGTTTGGATAGCGGCGGTCAGGAACCCTATTTGGACCCGCCGTTTGCCTTGCGGGTCTTGGCCCTGGCCTGGCTGGCTGGGCCGAACTCGGCTTCAAGCTGTGCCTTCAACTCTGCTGCCTGCTGTTCCTGCTCCTCCACGAAGTGGAGGGACATCTCAAAACTGCGGCGAGTGAACTCCAGTACCTTCTGGAATCCCTCGTCGGACAGGTGTCGGGCATCATCGTGGCGGCGGAAGATGTTGATGAACTGCCGTTCGCGCTCAAATTGCAACGGCAGTCGGCCCACGCCCCAATCGTTCAGGATTTGCCACACCTCCGGATTGTAGGTGCGTGCGGTGCGCAGTACGAAGGGGATGGGGTCGTTGCGGGCCACCAGCGCCGCCAGTCGCAGGATCAGTTCAAACGACAGGGTGGCGGTACCGTTCTCGATGGCCTCAAGTATGGATTTGTCCTTGAGGTTCAGCGCTTCGCTCATCTCGCTCATGGTCAGGCCAAGCACTTGGCGTATGTCGCTCAGGGACTGGCCCGCGGCCAGCATCATGCGTAACTGATCCTGGGATTTCATCAGCGCCCGGCCAACCTTGAGCGAGGTGTCGGTGGAGCGGGAGGCAAAGCGCAATGCCGAGCCGGTGATACCGGCCAGACGGTCAATCAGGGAGTCGTCTTCCCGGCCCGAGGGTTTCGGCGTAGGGGCTTCCCTTTGTTTACGGCCAAATCCCTTGTCGCTCTCCTCCGGAGCGCTGCCAAGGTGTTCCACCTGTTCCATGGACGCCATGGCGTGCATGGCGTCCATCAAGAGCCCTTCCAGGGCTCTGGCTCGCCGCTTGTCGTCGTCTTTGGACATGCACCTGTCTACTAGTCGGGTTGTTGGTTGCGACGCCAGGCCATCAATTGGCTTTGGCGGCGATGGTGTGCCGTGATTCCAGGGAGGCCAGGCGCCGGTCCAATTCCAGCATGTCCGCCATGATGTGGCCACCTTCCCGCACGATAAAGTCCAGCTCTTCGTCCTGACGGTCCGGGTCTGCCGCCTGCAGATCCTGCCAGTCTTCCAGGTCTTCCAGTGTTGCAAAGGCCTCTTCACCGCGGATCTGACGACGTGCATTGGCTATGGTCAGGCGGGTTTCCTCGATTTCCCGTTGCTGCACGGCCCGGAGTTCGGCGTTCAGGCTGACGGACTGCAGGGCCCGCTGATCCTCCAGGAAGTCGATCTCCTGTTGCAGCAGCTGGAATTCCGGGTTGCTCTCGAATCGCTGGGCGTGGTTGGTGCGCAGTTGATCGATGATGGCGCTGAAATCAAAGTAGCGGGCGTGGGGTACCGCTTCGATCTGGTCCCAGGGCAGGGCGTGCTCCAGCGCATCTTCACCGATCCGGCTGGTGTCGACTCGCGACGGAATGGCGATGTCCGGCATGACACCTTTATGCTGGGTGGAGCCGCCGGATACCCGGTAGAACTTGGACTGGGTGATCTTGAGCTGGCCATGGTTGAGCGGACGTACCGCCTGCACCGTACCCTTGCCGAAGGTCTGGGAGCCCACGACCAGGCCGCGGCCATAGTCCTGGACGGCACCGGCGAAGATCTCGGAGGCGGAGGCACTCATACGGTTGACCATCACCACCAGTGGGCCATCGTAGGCCACCGAGGGATCCTGGTCCGTCAGCACCTGGACATCGTTGTTGGCATTACGGATCTGCACGGTGGGGCCTTCGTCGATAAACAGGCCGACCAGGTCGTTGGCTTCGTGCAGGGCGCCACCGCCGTTGTTGCGCAGGTCGATCACCAGACCGTCGATGCCTTCTTCTTTCAGCGAGTCGATCAGCGCCCGTACGTCCCGAGTGGTGCTCTTGTAATTGGGGTCGCCCTGCTGCATTGCGCGGAAGTCAGCGTAGAAAGTCGGAATGGTAATGACACCGACGCGATAGCCGCCGGAATCTCGCTCCAGCTCGATGATTTCGCTGCTGGCACTCTGTTCTTCCAGCTTCACCTTGTCCCGCTTGATGGAAATTGAACGGGTCATGGTCTCGTCGGAGGCATTGGCGGGAATTACCTCCAGGGTAACCGTCGATTCCCGGGGGCCCCGAATCAGGTCCACCACCTCATCCAGACGCCAGCCGATGACGTTGACTGGCGTGTCTTCATCTTCCTGCGTCACCGCGACAATGCGATCGGCGGGTTGCAGCTGACCTTGCTGGGAGGCCGGACCACCAGGCACCAGCCGGACTACTTTGGTGTATTCGTTGTCGGACTGCAGCACCGCCCCGATGCCGTCGAGGGACAGGCTCATGTTGATGTTGAAGTTTTCAGAGGTGCGTGGCGAGAAATAGGAGGTGTGCGGATCCCACAGCCCGGTGAACGCATTCATGTAGGCCTGGAAGGCGTCCTCGCTGCGGACCTGGGTAGTCCGTGTCAACTGGCTTTCATAGCGGCGGTGCAGGGCCTGGGCGATTTGCTGCTCATCCTTGCCGATCAGTCGCTGGGCAAGCACCGAATTTTTGATGCGCTTGGTCCAGAGCTGGTCCAGTTCGCTGCGATTGGCCACCCACTGCGACTCGGACCGGTCCAGTAACAGGGTCTCGTCGCTGTCGAAGTTGAGTGTGTCGATACCGGCATCCACCACCGACAGAGCGTACTCAAGCCGCTCGATGATGCGTTGCTGCACCAGGTTGTAAATGTCGAAGCCGGGCTGCAACTGACCGGTTTTCAGTGCCGCACCCAAGCGGTAGCGCAAGGGTTCGAAAAATTTCAGGTCTTCCTGGGTTAGGTAGATGCGCTGGCCATCGAGATACTCCAGGTACGCATCGAAGACCTCGCTGGAGAGCATGTCGTCGATGGACTGATCGCGGAAATGGGTGAACTGCAGTTGGCGGGCAATCAGGATGTTGGCCCTGGCCTGATCTACGGTTGGGCTCACCGGCTCGTAGGCTGTGCCCCGTTCCAGACTGGCTAACCCGGACACGGGCGCCAGCAGCAGGGCCACCGTCAATGCGCGTCCAATTTGACCAAGGCGTCCCTGGCCAGATGGCCCCCCACGGAGTTTAAAACGTTCCGCAATCATCATCATGTTTGGTACCTGATTCTTCGTTTCGTTTCCGGTAGGCCTGTTGGCGGGTTTGTGCGGTCCGGAAAACCTGTCAGATTCTTTGGCTTTTCTGTGAAACCGGAACACAACTGTCAGCCTGCGCGGAGAAGTGTCAGGGCCAGTTCAGAAACTGCCTATGGATTCATTGTAGGCAAGCGCCTGATCGGTTGCCATAGGTGTCCGGTATCGCTATGTGACAATATGTCCATCCTGCCCGGCGGTTGCAACTGTCGCCCAAGGGTTTCTCTGAATCAATTAATGGGGATGAAATCCGACGTTCACAAGGTCAAACCGGGGAACCTGCAGGGGCACGTGGGCGATGGAGGTGAAGGGATGCGGTAACAGGAAAGCGTGAGCCTAGGCGCAGAATGTGGGCGTAGCACGCCCACATTCGTTGCCGGAGGGTTAGGCGAAGGCGCTGTCCGACTCCGCCTTCTCCAGAAGCAATACCGGGGGCGCAAAGCGGTCACCGTACTGATGGGCCAGTTCCTCGGCCCGTTGGGCAAACTCCCGCACGCCATACTGATTGATGAATTGGATGGCGCCACCGGTCCAGGGCGCATAGCCAATGCCGAAAATACTGCCGATGTTGGCATCGTCGATGGAGCGCAGTACGCCTTCTTCCAGGCAACGCACCGTTTCGATGGCCTGGATGAACAGTATCCGGTCCTTCAGATCCTGCAGCTGCACGTCACGGGCTTTGGCCTGATCGACAAACAGCTGTTCCAGCTCTGGCCACAGATGCTTCTTGCCTTTGTCCGGGTACTCATAGAAGCCGGCGCCGGCCGCTTTGCCCTTACGTCCCTGCTCATTGACCATCTTGTCGATGACTGCTTCCGCGGGGTGGGGAATCCAGGTGCCGCCCGCGGCCTCGGTATCCTTTTTACTCTGGGCACGGATGTGCTGCATCAGCGTCAGGCTGACTTCGTCCGAGATGGCCAGCGGGCCAACCGGCATGCCGGCCATTACCCCGGCGTTCTCGATGCTGGCCGGATGGATGCCCTCTGCCAACATGGCGATGCCCTCGTTCACGAAGGTGCCGAACACCCGGGAGGTGAAGAAGCCGCGGCTGTCGTTCACCACAATGGGGATCTTGCCGATCTGGAGGACATAGTCGAAGGCGCGGGCGAGGGTTTCGTCCGACGTCCTGGCACCCACGATGATTTCCACCAGCTGCATCTTGTCCACCGGCGAGAAGAAGTGCAGGCCAATGAAGTTCTCTGGCTTGCTGGAGGCTTCCGCCAGCTGAGAGATGGGGATGGTGGAGGTGTTGGAGGCGAAGATGCCGTTGTCCACCAGCCTGGGCTCCGCTTCCTGGGTCACTTTGGCTTTCAGGCTGCTGTCTTCGAACACTGCCTCGATCACCAGGTCGCAGCCTTCCAGGTCGGCGGTGGCATCGGTGGCTGTGATACGATCGAGCACCTGGGCTTTCTGGGCCTCGGTCATGCGCTTGCGGCTGACTTTCTTGGACAGCAGGGCCTCGGAGTAGTGCTTACCCTTCTGAGCGTTTTCGACGGAAACGTCCTTGAGCACCACCTCGATACCGCGGCTGGCGGTGGCGTAGGCAATGCCGGCCCCCATCATGCCGGCGCCGAGCACCGCGACCTTCTGGAAGGTCTCCCGTGCGACGCCTTGCGGGCGGCTGCCGCCGGCCTTGATGGCATTCAGCTGGAACCAGAAGGTGCCGGTCATGTTCTTGGCGACCTGGCCGACCACCAGTTCGGTGAAGTAGCGGGTTTCAATCAGGCTGCCGTTGTCGAAGTCGACCTGGCAACCTTCAACCGCCGCCGACAGGATGCGTTCCGGGGCCGGGTAGCAGCCTTTGGTTTTCTGTTTCAGCATGGCGGGCGCGATGGCGAGTTTCTGGGCCATGGCCGGGTGATGTGGCGCACCGCCCGGGAGCTTGAAGCCCTTCTTGTCCCAAGGCTGTTGGCTGGCAGGGTTGGCGACGATGAAGGCCTTGGCCTTTGCCATCAGTTCTTCCGCCGAGCCGGCCAGGTCATCCACGATGCCCGCTTTCAGGGCCGCCTTCGGATTCACCTTCTTGCCTTCCATCAGGTAAGGGAAGGCGGCTTCCAGGCCAATCATTCGGGGCAGGCGCTGGGTGCCGCCACCGCCGGGCAGCAGGCCTAGGGTAACTTCCGGCAGGCCCAGCTGGATCTTGTCATCGTCCAGCACCACCCGGTGATGACAGGCCAGGGCGATTTCCAGGCCGCCTCCGAGGGCGCTGCCGTTGATGGCCGCCACCACCGGCTTGCCGCAGGTTTCAAGGGTGCGCATGCTGGCTTTCAGGCCGTTGACCATGGCCTCGAAGTCCGCTGACTGGTCGCGAGTCACAGTGTGGAGTTCGTTGAGATCGCCACCAGCAAAGAAAGTGTTCTTGGCGGAGGCGATGATAATGCCGCTGATCTTGTCGAGATCGGCGGTAACCTTGTTCACCGTGTCGGTGAGCGCATCCCGGAATGCCGCGTTCATGGTGTTCGCGGACTGTCCTGGCATGTCAATGGTGAGGGTGAGGATTTGGTCGGCACCCAGTTCGTAACGAATAGCACTCATGTTCGGTTCTCCTTTCAGGGTCGGGTGTCGGCTCAGCAACGTTCGATGATGGTGGCAATGCCCATGCCGCCGCCTACGCACAGGGTCGCGAGGCCGTAACGCTGATCGCGCCGTTCCAGTTCGTCGAGCAGAGTGCCGAGAATGATGGCTCCCGTTGCCCCCAGCGGATGGCCCATGGCGATGGAGCCGCCGTTGACGTTCACCTTCTCATCGGGAACCGCAAGCTCCCGCTGGAACCGCATCACCACCGAGGCAAAGGCTTCGTTGACCTCGAACAGGTCGATCTGGTCCACGGTCATGCCGGCTTTTTCCAGTGCCTTGCGGGCGGCGGGTGCCGGCCCGGTGAGCATGATGGTGGGGTCGGTGCTGGTGACGGCGGTGGCCACGATGCGTGCCCGCGGGGTCAGACCCAGCTCCTTGCCCTTGGCTTCGCTGCCGATCAACATGGCGGTGGCGCCATCGACGATGCCGGACGAATTGCCGGCGTGGTGGACATGATTGATCTTTTCGACGTAGTGGTACTTCTCACGGGCGACGCCGTCGAAGCCCATCTCGCCCATCATCTGGAAGGAGGGCTTGAGTTGGCCCAGGGATTCCAGGGTGGTGTTGCCCCGCACGTGCTGGTCCCGGTCAAGAATAATCACGCCATTCTGGTCGGTCACGGGGATGATTGAGCGTGAAAAGTAGCCTTGTTCCCAGGCATGGGCGGCTTTTTGCTGAGAACGTACGGCAAAGTTGTCGACGTCTTCCCGGCTAAACCCTTCCAGGGTGGCGATCAGATCAGCGCCGATGCCCTGAGGCATGAAGCCGGTGTGCAGGTTGGTGGCCGGGTCCATGGCCCAGGCGCCGCCGTCGGAGCCCATGGGTATCCGCGACATGGCTTCAACACCGCCGGCCACCACCAGGTCTTCCCAGCCCGAGCGGACCTTCATGGCGGCCAGGTTGACGGCTTCCAGGCCGGAGGCGCAGAACCGGTTCAGAGTCACGCCTGCGACCACCTCGTCCCAGTCGGCGGCGAGGGCTGCGGTTTTGGCAATGTCTGCTCCCTGATCACCGACGGCGGTGACACAGCCCATGACGATGTCGTCAACCTGGGCCGTATCCAGTTGGTTTCTTTCCTGCAATGCCTTGAGGACGGTGGTCATCAGTGTGACCGGTTTGACGCTGTGCAGGGCGCCGTCTTTCTTGCCACGACCTCGCGGGGTACGCACTGCATCGAAGATGTAGGCCTCGGTGCTCATGTTGTTTCCTCTGGTGTTGTAGTGAACGGGCGACCGCCGTTTTGGGGTGACGGTCGTTACCGGATTCGTTCGACAACTAACGATAGCCGTTCGTTCCGGCGGCGTGTAATGACGGGCACTGCCAATTCGATTGGCAAAATTGCTCAAGACGCCCTGCGCAGGTCGGTTTCGGTAACGGCTAACACAGTGAGGGCCGTATCGGTCGCGACAGTTCCGGTCACGACAAGTGCGGCCATGACAGCTAAGGTTAAGGAAAACCAGAAACGGCTCAGGAGGGGGTATGTCGTTACTGGACGCAATCGACAATTTCTATGAACGGATGGTGGCGGACGCCATTGATGAGACGCAGCAGCCGGGCGATTCAGCGGACTTTCTGGCGGATGTGATCTGCGTGGCGTTGAATCGCCTGCCGCCGCGCTACTACCGCCACGTCATCGACATGCGATTCTATCTGTCTGACCAGGAGCTGGATGAGATGAAGCAGAAAGTGCGGGCGGAAGTTGCCCGGGCCCGAGCCTATGTCCAGCAGCGCCAACGGGACGATCAGCGCTGAACGTCCCGGCGCGGGCAGGGCCCGTTCAGCTGGTCTCGGGGATTGCGCTCACTGGACGGAGTGGCCTTCAACGCTCGCTGCTGGCCAGGACGTCCAGCAGTCGCTGGGTCAACTCTTCGTCGCGGTCGGCTGCTGGCAGTGTCAGGCACCAGTGGGCAATCAGCGATTCCAGCAGATCTTCGGCCTGAGGCTCGGCGGAAGCGCCATTGAGGCCGTTCGACAGGCGTTTGACCTGAATCTCCATCCTCAGGGCCTGGTCGGTCTCCGGTGAGGGGCGAGCGGTCAGGATCTCGGCTCGAATCACCAATTCCCGCGCGGAGAGGTCCTGCAGTTGGCGAGCGAGCTCGTGCCAGCCTGCAGGTGGTTCAGCTTGCTCCCCCAGGCCTTGGCAGGCTTCAATCTGAGCACGCCATTGGGCGGTACGCGCCTGCAGGGCCAGCTGGCTCTGGAGTGCCTTCAGTCGGCTGCGCTCTTC
>JBFHLR010000106.1:0-9111 GCA_041594735.1 Marinobacter sp. | reverse complement strand
GCCTGACGACCATAGCGGTCTGGAACCACCTGATCCCATCCCGAACTCAGAAGTGAAACAGTCCTGCGCCGATGGTAGTGTGGCTTCTGCCCATGCGAGAGTAGGTCATCGTCAGGCTCCTAATACAAAACCCCAGCTTCGGAAGAGGCTGGGGTTTTTTATTGGCCAAACCAAAGTGACCTACGGCAGTGTGAGTCCCGGTGCCCGCAGGGCAGGCGAAGCGCAGCTTTGCCAGGGAGCGAACGACCGGGGCGTCTCGCCCCGGGCCGGGAATCGTCTCCAGCGCAAAGCGCTGGCGGTTCCGGTCAGCGCTCAACTTAGGCGGCGGCTCTGAGCAATCCGGGTCATCGTCGCAGAGCGCAGCTCTGCCGGCTCCAGGCTCCAGGTAGCGCCAGCGTTCGTTAACGGATCACGTCACTACCCTCTCGACCCCGAAGGCCGCCGGTCGCTAAGGCAGCCAGATCTCGAACACCCCACCTTGCAATGTGCCGCCGTTGCAGATTCGTATGAATCCTTCCCGATCGCCATTTCTATGAAGCTGGGCCACAGATGAGGCGAAAAACAGGCCCAGGCTGGTGCTGCCACTGTTAAAGTCCAGTGACTTGAATGCAACCGGGCCATGTTTTTGCATGTGCTCGGGGTAACCCCGGCCGTCGTCTTCGACGCCGATCACCAGATAATCATCTTCTTCCCTGGCAGTCAGCCTCAGTTGGCCATTGCTGTAGCGGATTGAATTGTTGATGGTGTTATTCAAAACGCCGGTTAACAGGTCTTCGTCATAAAATCCGGTTAGGTCGTCGGCGACCACGTCATATTGGATTCCGTGACCCGACAAGAGCGGCTGATGTCTGGCCAGTTGCTGGGTCAGGAAATCCGGCACGTAATGTTCTTCAATGTGGGCGGATAAGCTTTGCTCGCCAAGCCGATAGAGCCCTAGCAATTGGATCAGGTCGCTATGAACCCGCTCCGCTTCGTACTGTAGCGTATTGAAACTTGTAGGATCCGCGAGTGTGTCGGCGTGGCTGGCGCGAAGGTCATCCAATGAGTTCAGCAGCATGCCCAGCGAGTTCTTCATGTCATGGACCGCAGAGGCTATGATCATGGAAAAATCGATGCTCTGGTTGTCTTCGTCGCTTCGCTTCCTTGGGAGCGGCTTGGTTTCAGGCATGCTTAAGTGCCTCCAGTTTCTTCTTGAGGGCCTGGTAGCGACGGTACTGGCGATGATGCTCGGGCAGGTCCGACAGGACCTCCAGGTAACCTTCACAGTCCTTCAAGACCGCTCGCCGTTCCGGTTGTTCGGAATACATCTTCATCAGTACCTGGATCAGGTTCAGGTTCAGTGACGTATGAGAAGGAACGATCTCCAATGCCTTCTTGAAGGCCGTTGCGGCTTCGTCCAACGCACCGTCTTCGAAGGCCGTGATCCCGTTACGGTTGAGCTCCCGGGCCACCATGCGCTGGCGGTAGCTGACCGGTTCATCCAACAGGCTTGCGATCTGGTGTAGCAGCTCTGAATCGTTTTCATGTTGTGCTGCCAGCTGGGCGAGAAGGTGTTTGGCTTCGTCTGCCCGGCCGAGTCTGAACAGAGTCCTGGCGTATTCTATGGCTGTATCCGCTGATAGATTGGTAGGCTCTTCAAGATCCGTCGCTACGGTTTGCAGACATTTTTCCGCGCTGGCGGTGTCGCCCTGTCCCATATTGACCCTGGACTGGATCAATCGGCTGCGAATAACGATTTCCGGGGCTTCGGGAAAACGTTTTTCCATCCGCTCCAGAAATGCAATTGCTTCTTCGGCGTGTGCCTTGCCCACCTCGGAAGCGTCGCCCTCACTCAATTCGCACAGGCTGCGTCCCAGACCCAGGTAATGTTCGGCGTTGTCGTGGATGGAATGGGCGCCTAATTGTACCGTCCTCCGCCAGGCCTCGGAGGCGGTGGCCATATCCTGATTGCTCTGGGCAATTTCGGCAAAATGTTTCTGACGGAGCAGGGCGTTCGGGGACAGATCAGTGGCTTTGCTGAGGGTGTCTTGAGCCAGCGACAGCTTCCCCTGGAGGGCTTGGGCCTGGGCAAGCAGGTCGTACCCCTCGATGTAGTCCGGATGATCGGCAATGAGAGATTTAAGGGTGCTGATGGCCTCGTCGAAATGTTGTTCCGCCAACAGAACCTTGCCTTTACCTAGGCGAGCCCAGGACAGGTCGCGCTGGGTCAGAACCTCGTCGTAGATTTTTCGGGCGTGACTGAAATCGCCCACCTGCTGGTAAAGGTCGGCCAGGGTCTTTAACAGCCAGGTCTTGTATTTCGCCTGCTTGGGGAGCGCCTGGACGCACAGTGAAATCGCTTCGGGATAATTTTCCAGATCAATGGCGCGGTTGATCGGCAGCAGGGCCCGTCTTTGCTCCACCAGGCTTCCCAGACGTTTTTCCAGCATCGCCCGGTTGATGGGTTTGGTCAGGTAGGCGTCGGGCTGGTATTCCCGCGCGCCCATGACCATTTCTTTGGAGGTCTCTGCGGTGACCATCAAAAACAGTGACGTCCGCTTCAGCAGTTTCTTGTGCCTCAGCTCCTCAAGGATATGTTGGCCATTCTTGCCCTCGCCAAGGTTGTAGTCGCACAGTACGACGTCAAAATGCTCATAGGTACAGCGCTGGATGGCTGTGGCTCCGCTGTTGGCAACCTCAATAAACTCGGCGCCGAAATTTCGAAGCATTTGGCGCATGGACAGACGGAAACTGTCGAAATCATCGACAATCAGGTATCGCAGTTTCTTGAAATAATTCTCGTGGCCGTTGGCAGCAGTATCCATCATGACCGCCTTTGTTTCAGTAGTTTATTGACCAAAGCTCTAAGAGCGGCGGGTTTTACGGGCTTGTACAGCACCTGGTATCCGCGCTGTAAGGCCTCTTCTTTGACCTCTTCGCCCAAGTAACCGGTAATCAGGATACCCGGAAGGTCGTTACCGGATATCCCTCGAATCGCATCCATGGCGTCAAGCCCGTTCTTATCGTCATCCAGCTGGTAATCTGCCAGCATGATGGCTGGTTGTCGCCCCTGCAGTTTAGCAATTGCATCGTCAAGACTGGCCGCAGCAGTCACCTGGCACTGCCAGTTGGTCAGCAGTGCCTGCATACCCTGCAGAATCTTTTCGTCGTTATCGATACACAGCACCTGGAGATCGCTCAGATTGGAGACGCCGCGAGCAACTCTTTGGCGGCTTGGCTCCCCCTGTTTAGTGGCCGATGAAGGCGCCATGGGTACGGTGATGCTGAATACGCTGCCCCGTCCCTGCACAGACTGGACGTTGACGGGATGGTTAAGCATGCCGCTGATGCGATCGACAATGGCCAGACCCAGCCCCAGTCCTTTCTTGTCCTGGCCGTGTTGAAGGCGCTTGAATTCCTCGAATATCCGGGCGAGCTGATCTTCGGGAATCCCCGGGCCGGTGTCCCATACCTCAATCCGAAGATAGCCTTTTAATCGGCGACAGCCCAATAATATTCGCCCTTTTGGGGTATAGCGGATGGCATTGGACAGAAAGTTCTGGACCACCCGGCGTAAAAGCTTGGCGTCCGAGCTCACCCAGGCGGAACTGGTGACCACCTCCAGTTTCAGACCTTGATCTTCGGCGATGGCGGAGAAGTCGGTCGCCAGATTTTTCAACAGATCGTCAATCGGGAAGCGGCTGATCTGGGGTTCCAGGGCGCCGGCGTCCAGCTTGGAAATATCCAGCAGAGTACTGATGATTTCTTCCGCTGCGCCCAGGGAGCTGTCAATGTGTTCAACCAGCTCGGCGGTGTCTGGATCGTGGGTCTTGCCGGATAATGCCGAGGTAAACAGGCGGGCGGCATTCAGTGGTTGCAGCAGATCATGGCTGGCGGAGGCCAGGAAGCGGGTTTTGCTCTGGTTCGCCTGTTCTGCCGTGGACTTGGCTTTCAGCATTTGTTCGTTAATGACCTGGAGCTCCTGGGTGCGCTCCTTGACCCGCTGCTCCAGATAGATATTGCTCTCTTTCAGTGCGCGTTCCGTGCGGCGCATGGCGGTAATGTCCTGGAACGTGGTGACGTAGCCGCCACCGGGAATGGGGCTGCCATCAATCTTGATGACCGTACCGTCCGGACGATGGCGTTCGTAGGACACCCGTTCTCCCTTGCGCATGCTTTCGCAGCGGTTTTGGATGATCTCGTCGATTTTTCTCGCCGGCAGGTTCGAGCTGGTGAGATTGAAGCGCATCATGTCTTCGATTGGGCGCCCAACTCGTACGAAACCTCTCGGGTAGGAAAACAATTCCAGGTAATGGTGGTTCCATACCACCAGCTGTTGCTGATGATTGACCACGGAGACCCCGAGGCTGATGTTCTCGATCGCCGACTGTAACAATTCACGGCTGAAGGCCATCGCCTGAGAGGCCTCGTCAACGATGCTGACCACATCCTCGATCTGCATGTCGCGACCGGTGAGGGTAGACTCCAGCACCACCCTGGCGGTGGAAGCACCAATAACCGAGGCTAATTGGCGCTCGATGTATTTCATCAGGTGCGAGGAGGCCGGTCGCTGGGGCGACAGGCGGATGGCGTTGCGGCGTTCATAGTTGCGGAACAGGCTTTCCGCCCGCTCCTCTCCCATAAACCGATCTGCCAGGGCATGCAGGTCGGCGGTCAGCACTTCACCTGCCCAGGCCTGTTGCTGGGGCGTCTCTGCCCGCGGTTGGGGGTCGTGGAAAAAGGACGCGATCTGGATCTTCTCCCTGACCCGCTGCCGGGTCAGTAACGACAGCACGATGTAGGTCAGCGTGTTGGCGCCCAGACTCCAGACAATGCCATGGCTGACGCTGTCCAGCTCCGCCCCCAACAGCGCTGTTGGGCGCATCCAGCTGATGCCCCACAGGCCCTCCTGGATCAGGGTGTCGCTCAGCCATCCGGTGGCGGCGAGGGCAGGAATCAGCATGGTGTAGATCCACATGGCAAACCCTGCAACCAGGCCCCAGAAGGCGCCGGTATGATTGCCCTGGCGCCACAGGATGCCCCCGACCAGTGCCGGGCCAAACTGCGCCGCGGCCACGAACGACAGCAACCCGAAAGCGGTCAGGCTGTATTGCTCGCTGGCCAGCCGGTAGAACCCATAGGCGGTCAGCAGGACACCGAAGATGGCAACGCGCCTGATGCTGAGCAACAGGTGGCTCAAGTCGTCTCGCTGATTCATCCGTGGGCGGAAGAACCGCAGCAGGGTAGGCATAACAATTTCATTACTGATCATGGTCGCGATGGCCACCGAGCAGACGATCACCATGGCGGCGGCTGCGGAGCCACCGCCCAGGAACACCAGCACCGCAAGCCAGCTTTCGCCTGCCAGCACCGGCAAGCTGAGAATCAAGGTATCCGGATTCAACTCCTGCGCTCCTGGGAGCAGCAGGCCGGCAGCTGCAATGGGTAGGACGAACGCACTTGCGATCACCAGATAAACCGGCATGGCCCAGCGGGCCACCTCAAAGTCCCGATGGTCGGTGTTCTCCACCACCATGACATGGAACTGGCGCGGCAGGCAGATGATGGCAAGCATGCCAATCAGCGTTTGGGTTACGAAAGCAGTGGTGTCGTAGCCATCGGTGGTTAGCGGGCCGATCAGCTCCGCCGCACTGGCGGCCTGGAACAGGTCGCCAAAGCCATCGTAGAGGGCGTAGCCGGCAAACAGCCCAACGGCAATGAACGCCACCAGCTTGATCACCGACTCGAACGCTACCGCCTGGATCATGCCTCGGTGGTGCTCGGTGGATTCCAGGTGGCGGGTACCGAATAGCACGGTGAAGGCCGCCAAGGCCAGGGTGATGTACCAGGCGGAATCGCTCCAGGCGGGCTGATGGGTGACACCTTGGCCGGATTCTGCTTCGAGCAGGATATTGAAACCCATGGCGATGGCTTTGAGCTGCAGCGAGATGTAAGGCACGCTGCCAACCAGGGCTACCACCGTAATCAGGGCAGCCAAGGACTGGGATTTGCCGTAACGGGAAGCGATGAAGTCGGCGATCGACGTACTGTTATTGCGTTTACTGATGTAGATGATGCGGCGCAACAGGGGCGCACCGAACAGGAACACCAGCAAAGGACCCAGGTAGATGGGAAGGAAGGCGATGCCTTCCTGAGTTGCCCGCCCAACGGCGCCGTAAAACGTCCAGGAAGTAAAGTATACCGCCAGGGACAAGGCATAGATGTGAGTGCGGGCAATGCGTTTGCGGTACAGCGTCGGGTGCCGGTCCCCCACCCAGGCGATGGCGAACAACAACGAAATGTAGCTAATGGAAATCAGAACTAACAGCCAGCCGCTGAACATAGTGGCGAAATCTCGTGACCCTTCGCGAGTGAAAGACTGCCAGCCGGCAAGAGCGGGTAACTCGCCCCGCGGCGGACCGGCAGGAAGTTAAAAACAGGCAGCGATGAACAGGCGATTGCTGTCCGACAGTGCACGTAATTGATCCACTTGCGGGCTGCCATCGTCATCCAGGGGCACCAGCTCCTGAGTGGAACAGTTCAGCAGATGGACCTGCTTGGATACCGCATCAGTATAGGATTGTTCGAAACGATACAGGTAAAACAGGTGTACTTCGCGGTCGTTGGATGACGTTTCGATGCTGTTGCGATCGAGAACGGTGAATCCCATCACCTGGGGTACCAGGTAGGTCCAGGGCCGCCAGGGTACTGACTTTTCTTCTTCGGCAACGATCACCGCCTCTGGTGGGAGCTGGGACGCTTTGTGCCCGTACCAGGAATATTCACCGTACACCAGGTAACCCAGCATACCGAGACCGCCAAACACCGGAATGATCCATCTGGGCGCCTTGTTGCGGCTCAGGGCACGGATGCCCAGGGCAATGCCCGCGGCCCCCAGGCCGCAGAATACAGTGGCAATAAATGTCCAGAACATAATGAATCCCTTAACAAAAACGGGCCTCCTCGGAGAGAGGAAGCCCGTTTGCTGTCTACCTTAACAGATCAATGGCTGTTTGAGGTCAGCATTAGTGCTTAGTGGTCAACCGCACCACTAGCGCCGCGGGGGTAACGCACACTTTCCACCAGCTCCTGGATTTCTTCCGGTGGCTGCTCGGTCACGGAGGAAATCCCGAACGCAACGGCGAAGTTGATCAGCGCGCCAACCGCACCAATGGACAGCGGGGAGATGCCCAGCACCCAGTTGGCCGGGATGTCTTCCAGGTTGTTGGTGCCCGGGATAAACAGCCAACCCTTGTACACGAAGATGTAGATCAGCGTGAAGCTGAGGCCAGCCAGCATGCCCGAGATGGCGCCGGTGTTGTTCACCCGCTTGGAGAAAATACCCATCATCAGGGCCGGGAACAATGAGGCTGCCGCAATGCCGAAGGCCAGGGCCACCACCTGTGCCGCGAAGCCTGGCGGATTCGCACCCAGATAAGTGGCGACGACGATGGCGACGGCCATCGAAATCCTCGCCGCCAGCAACTCGCCTTTATCCGTGATGCCGGGGTTGATGGCGCCTTTGATCAGGTCGTGACTGACTGCCGATGATATCGCCAACAGCAGCCCCGCCGCCGTGGACAGCGCCGCAGCCAGACCGCCGGCGGCAATCAACCCGATGACCCAGCTTGGCAGGTTGGCGATTTCCGGGTTGGCCAGCACCAGGATATCCCGGTTGACCACCAGTTCGTTGCCATTCCAGCCCCGGGACTCCGCTTCCGCCTTGAACGCTTCGGTGTCGTTGTACAACTGGATGCGGCCGTCGTTGTTTTTGTCCTCGTACTGGATCAGCCCGGTAACTTCCCATTCGCGTACCCAGCTTGGCCGCTCTTCATACTCGATGGGCGCTGCTGCGGTGCCGTCCGGGTAGATGGT
Source organism: Marinobacter sp. (assembly GCA_041594735.1). Classification (GTDB taxonomy): domain Bacteria; phylum Pseudomonadota; class Gammaproteobacteria; order Pseudomonadales; family Oleiphilaceae; genus Marinobacter. The sequence goes on along the minus strand of JBFHLR010000106.1, from coordinate 1,257 downwards.
GGTCATCAGGTTGAGGCGGGCCATGGAGGCCACGGCCGGTGCGGTCAGGTAGAGCAGGGCAATGAACACCAGGGCCCAGCCTGCCGACCAGCGTGCATCCGCCACCTTGGGCACGGTGAAGAAGCGAATAATGACGTGGGGCAGACCCGCGGTGCCAATCATCAGCGACAGGGTGAATAACACCATGTTCAGCTTGTTGTCGACATCGTCCGTGTAGGAGCTGAAACCCAGATCGGTGATGATCTGGTTGAGCTTCTCCAGCAGCGGCACGCCAGAATCGGCATGGGTGGAGAACAGGCCAAGGGGTGGCACCGGATTACCGGTGAGTTGCAGTGAGATAAAGATCGCCGGGATGGTGTAGGCGACGATCAGCACGCAGTATTGGGCCACCTGGGTGTAAGTGATCCCCTTCATGCCCCCGAGCACGGCGTAGACGAAAACTACGATGGCGGCAATGATCAGGCCCATGGTGGCGTCCACTTCCAGGAAGCGAGAGAACGCGACGCCGGCACCGGCCATCTGGCCGATGACGTAAGTCACCGAGGCTACGATCAGGCAGACGACGGCCACCAGGCGCGCACTCTTGCTGTAGAAACGGTCGCCAATGAACTCCGGCACGGTGAATTTGCCAAACTTCCGCAGGTACGGTGCCAGTAACATCGCCAGCAGGACATAGCCGCCGGTCCAGCCCATCAGGAAGGTGGAATTGGCGTAGCCGCCGGCGGCAATCAGCCCGGCCATGGAAATAAACGACGCTGCCGACATCCAGTCCGCACCGATGGCCATGCCATTGGTGATCGGGTGGACGCCACCGCCAGCCACGTAAAAGTCCTTGGTGCTGCCGGCCTTGGCCCAGATGGCAATGAGGATATAGAGGAGGAAAGAGCCCCCAACGAAGATCAGGTTAACGGCAAATTGGCTCATTGGACCTACTCCTCATGGACGCCGAATTTTTCATCGATCTTGTTCATACGCCAGGCGTAATGGAAGATCAGCGCGATGAAGGTCAGGATGGAACCTTGCTGGGCGAACCAGAACCCAAGATCCGTGCCGCCGATCGGGATACCGGCAAGCATCGGTCTCAACAGTATGGCAAATCCGTACGACACCAGCGCCCAGATGATCAGGCTGCCGATGATTAATCGCAGGTTTGCTTTCCAATAGTTCTCTGAATCGTAGCTATGACCAGACATAACAGCACTCCTGTTTGTTGTTGTAGGTGCGTTTTGTGCGTGCAGCCAGGGCGTTACTCAGGGG
>JBFHLR010000105.1:0-9159 GCA_041594735.1 Marinobacter sp. | reverse complement strand
TGAGTAAAAAAGGAATAATTTATACTCATGGATGAGTTTGAATTCGACGAAGCCAAAAGTCAGGCCAATCTGGAAAAACACGGTATTGATTTCGTGGCCGCTCAAGAGCTATGGAAAGATCCGTATCTGCTGGAAATCCGCGCAAAATCCGAGGACGAGCCAAGGTTCGCGCTTATAGGCAAGATTGGCGACAAGCATTGGTCGGCTGTCGTCACGTATAGGGAAGGTCGTATTCGTCTGATTTCAGTCAGGCGTTCCCGCAGAAAGGAGGTTGAACTCTATGAAAGCTAAAGACTTCGATAAGAAATTCGACGAAGGCAAGGAAGATATTGTTGAAGACCTTGATCTGTCCACGGCCCGTCGCGCCAACCTGGAGCAAAAGCGAATCAACGTGGACTTTCCTGCTTGGGTCGTAGAGTCGTTGGATCGTGAGGCCGCGCGTATTGGCGTTACCCGCCAATCAATCATCAAGGTGTGGTTGGTTGAGCGCCTGCAGGCAGAATCTGCTAACAAGTGACCCTAAACGTCTTCCCAACCCGCGACGGGTTATCCCTTTCCAGGAAATCACAGATCTCATTGCCCACCGCCGCCAGGGCTGCCAGGTTGATGCCGGTGTCGAAGCCTTCGCCGTCCAGCAGATACAGCACATCTTCCGTGGCGACGTTGCCGGTGGCGCCGTTGGCGTAGGGGCAGCCGCCGAGGCCGGCGACGGCGCTGTCGAATATGCGGATGCCCCGTTCCAGCGAGGCGTAGATGTTGGCCAACGCCTGGCCACGGGTGTCGTGGCAGTGCAGGGCCAGCTTTTCCACCGGTAGCAACGGCAGTACCGCATCCAGCAGGGCGTGGATTTCCTTGGGGCGGGCGACGCCGATGGTGTCGCCCAGGGAGATTTCGTCCGCGCCCAGTGCCAGCAACTGTTCCACCACCGGGGCGACCTGGGAGGGCTTGATGGCGCCCTCGTAGGGGCAGCCCACCACGCAGGAAACGTAGGCCCGCAGGCGTTTGCCCGCGGCCTTGGCGCCGGTGGCCACCGGGCGGAAGCGTTCGATGCTCTCGGCGATGGTGCAGTTGATGTTGCGCTGGGTGAAGCTCTCCGAGGCGGCGGTGAACACCGCGCAGACATCGGCGTTGGCCGCCAGGGCGCCTTCCAGGCCTTTCTGGTTGGGGGTCAGCACCTCAATGGACAGCTCCGGCCGCCGCTCGATGGCGGCGATCACCTGATCGGTGTTGGCCATCTGCGGCACCCATTTCGGCGAGACGAAGCTGCCGGCTTCGATGCGGTTCAGCCCGGTGCGGGCGAGAGCGTTGAACCAGCGGGCGCGAACGTCCGCCGGAACCGGGGTGGCCTCGTTCTGCAAGCCATCCCGCAGGCCCATCTCCACCAGGGTGACGAATTCCCGGCTCATTGGCTGTCCCCCTCTGCCACGGCCTCCGCCTCAAGCTCGATCAACACCTGGCCGGAGCCAACATTGTCGCCCTCGCCACAATGCACCGCAGCCACGGTGCCTTTGACCGGCGCCCGCAGGGTGTGCTCCATTTTCATGGCTTCCAGTGACACCAGGGCGGCGCCGGCTTCCACGGTGTCACCGGGCTGGCAGGTGAGGGCGGTGATGCGGCCATGCATCGGTGCTTTCAACTGACCATCGCCGGCGGCGTCCGCGGCCTGTTCCTCGGGGTGGTTGACCAGGGCTTCCCAGTGCACGGCGTTGGCGAACACGCCCAGGCGCTCGCCGTGGGCCGCCCAGCCGAGCTTGATCGTCTGGCCGTTAAGCCGCACCAGCAGCCCCTTGCTTTCGCTGGCACCCGGGGCCGGCTGCCATTTCAGGGTGTGGGGCTGTTCTTCGGCGTCCAGCTTGATCCGGCCTTGGCCGGCGGCGTCGACCCAGTAGTGCAGGGTGTCGTCCTCGTGGCCGATGCGCAGTTCGCAGCGCTGGCCACCGGGGCCGCCGATGCGGAAGCTGTCACCGGCACCCCATGGCGAGGTCGCATGAGCGGGCAGATCGGCGGCGGTGGCCTGGTACCACGCCAGCCAGCTCAGGGCCATCTGCTCGCGGTGGCTAAAGGGATGCTCGCCCAGACTGTCCGCTTGTTGCTCGATAAAGTGGGTGGTCAGCCGGGCATCGACAAACTCGGGGTGTTCGAGGATGCGGCACACGTAATCGATGTTCAGGGTCACCCCCAGGGCGCGATAGTGCGCCAGGGCGTTCACCAGCCGCTGACGGGCCTCGTCGCGGGTGTGGCCGTAGGCAATGACCTTGGCCAGCATGGGGTCGTACCAGGACGTGATTTCCTGGCCCTGGCGAACGCCGGAATCCACCCGTATGCCGGGCAGACCGTCGGGTTCGCTCAGGCTGAACAGGGTGCCGGTCACCGGCAGGAAGTCGTTGTCCGGGTCTTCGGCATAGACTCGCGCCTCCATGGCGTGGCCGCTGTAGTGCAGGGTTTCCTGGGTCCAGGGCAGGGTTTCGCCCTGGGCGACTTTGAGCTGCCATTGCACCAGGTCGAGACCGGTGATCAGTTCTGTCACCGGATGCTCCACCTGCAGGCGGGTGTTCATTTCCATGAAGTAGAAGCCGGCGCCAGGCTCGTAGAGGAACTCCACGGTACCGGCGCCGACGTAGCCGATGGCCTCGCCGCAACGCACCGCCGCTTCGCCCATCTCCCTGCGGACCTCGTCGGGAATGTTGGGCGCCGGGGCTTCCTCGATAATCTTCTGGTGCCGGCGCTGGACCGAGCAGTCACGGTCGAACAGATAGCGGCCGTTGCCGTGCTGGTCGAACATAACCTGGACTTCCACATGGCGCGGGTTCTCCAGGTAGCGCTCGATCAGCAGGTGCGGGTCGCCAAAGCTGGAGCTGGCCTCGCGCTGGGCGGCAGCGACGGCGTCGTCCACCTCGGCCAGGCTGCGGACCACCCGCATGCCTTTGCCGCCACCACCGGCGCTGGCCTTGATCAGCAACGGGAAGCCGGTTTGCTCCGCTTCCTGGCGGAAACGTTCACCACTCTGGTCGTCGCCGTGGTAGCCGGGCACCAGTGGCACGCCAGCCATCTCCATCAGCGCCTTGGCGGCGCTCTTGGAGCCCATGGCTGCAATCGAAGAGGCCGGCGGGCCGACGAAGTGAATGCCTTCGGCCTCGCAACGCTCCGCCAGGTCGGTGTTCTCGGACAGGAAGCCGTAGCCGGGGTGGATGGCGTTGGCGCCGGTCTGGCGGGCGGCGTCGAGAATGTGGTCTACCTTCAGGTAACTTTCCGATGCGGCGGCGGGGCCGATGCAGATGGCTTCGTCGGCGAAATCCACGAACGGCGCCCGGGCGTCGGCCTCGGAATAGACGGCCACGCAGCGGATGCCCATGGCCTGGGCGGTCTTCATGATCCGCAGGGCGATCTCGCCACGGTTGGCCACCAGCAGGGTATGGATTGGGTTCTTCGTCATCGGGATTACTCCTGAATCCAGCTCGGCGACCGTTTTTCCAGGAAGGCATTGAGCCCCTCCTGGCCTTCGTCGCTGGTGCGCAGGTGGGCGATCAGGTCCGCGGTGTAGCGGATCAGTTCTTCATCCGGCTGGTTGTGGCCGGTACGGGCGATCAGTTCCTTGCAGGCGCCGAGCGCCTGGGGGCTGTTCTTCAACAGGCGATCGATAAGGGCGGCAAGGGTGTCGTCCAGCTGCTCCGCCGGCACGGCCTCGTGCACCAGGCCCAGGGTCTCGGCTTTGTGGGCGCTGATCTCCTCGCTGGTGAGAAAATAGCGACGGGCCTGGCGAGCGCCGATGACCCGGATCACGTAGGGGCCGATGGCGGCAGGGGCCAGTCCCAGGCGGGCTTCGCTGAGGCAGAAACGGGCGTCGTCGGTGGCAATGGCCATGTCACAGGCGCTCACCAGTCCCACCGCGCCGCCAAAAGCCGCGCCCTGCACCCGGGCAATGGTGGGCTTGGACGACAGGTCGATGGCCTTGAGCATGCCGGCGAGGGCGCGGGCGTCCTCGCGGTTTTCCTCCGCGCTCAGGGTGGCGGTGTGTTTCATCCAGTTGAGGTCAGCCCCGGCGGAGAAATGCCTGCCGTCACCGGCCAGCACGATCACCCGGCAGGCGGGGTCGTCCGAGGCCCGTTTCACCGCCTCGGTGAGGGCGTGGATGATGTCGGCGTCGAAGGCATTGCGCTTGTCCGGCCGGTTCAGGGTAATTCGTGTCACACCCCGGGCATCGGTGTCGTAACGTACAGCGTCGGTCGTCATGTCAGCCTCCATCACATTCTGAAGATGCCGAAGCGGGTGTCTTCGGGCGGTGCGTTGAGGGCGGCGGACAGGCTCAGGCCCAGCACCCGGCGGGTGTCGGCCGGATCGATGATGCCGTCGTCCCACAGTCGCGCGCTGGCGTAGTACGGGCTGGACTGGTGCTCGAACTGGTCGATCACCGGTTGCTTGAAGGCCTGCTCCTCGTCTTTGGACCAGCTGCCGCCCTGGCGCTCGATGCCGGCGCGCTTGACGTCCGCCAGAACACCCGCGGCTTGCTCACCGCCCATCACCGCGATGCGGGCGTTGGGCCACATGAACATGAAGCGGGGCTTGTAGGCGCGGCCACACATGCCGTAGTTGCCGGCACCGAAGCTGCCGCCGATCACCACGGTGAGCTTGGGTACCCGGGCGCAGGCCACGGCGGTCACCATCTTGGCGCCGTGCTTGGCGATGCCTTCGTGCTCGGCGTCCTTACCCACCATGAAACCGGTGATGTTCTGCAGGAAGATCAGCGGAATGCCCCGCTGGCTGCACAGTTCGATGAAGTGAGCGCCCTTCTGGGCCGACTCGGAGAACAGGATGCCGTTGTTGGCGACGATGCCCACCGGCATGCCGTAGAGGTGGCCGAAGCCGCAGATCAGCGACTTGCCGTAGTTGGCCTTGAACTCGTCGAACTCGGAAGCGTCCACCAGTCGGGCGATCACTTCCTTCACATCGTAAGGTGTGCGCAGGTCGCTGGGGATCAGGCCGTACAGGTCCTCGGCCGGGTACAGTGGCTCCACCGGCTCCCGCAGGGCCATGTGGTCCGGGCGCTTGTAGTTGAGGTTGGCGATGCAGCGGCGGGCCCGCTCCAGGGCTTCGGCTTCGGTGCTGGCGTAATGGTCGGCAACTCCGGAAATGCCGGTGTGGACATCGGCGCCCCCCAGTTCCTCCGCGCTGACGGTCTCGCCGGTAGCGGCCTTCACCAGAGGCGGACCGGCCAGGAAGATGGAACTCTGGCCCTTGACCATAATGCTCTCGTCCGCCATCGCTGGCACGTAGGCACCGCCGGCGGTGCACAGGCCCAACACCACCGCAATCTGGGCAATGCCCTTGGCGGACATGTTGGCCTGGCGGTAGAAGATGTGGCCGAAGTGCTCGGCGTCTGGGAATACCTCGTCCTGCTGCGGCAGGTTGGCACCGCCGGAATCCACCAGGTAGATGCAGGGCAGGTGGTTTTCCTCGGCGATGGTCTGGGCACGGATGTGTTTCTTCACCGTCAGCGGGTAGTAGGTGCCGCCCTTCACGGTGGAGTCGTTGGCGACGATCATGCACTCGATGCCGTGGACCCGGCCGATGCCAGCCACCACGCCGGCGGCGGGGACTTTGTCGTCGTAGACGCCGTCGGCCGCGAAGGTGCCGATCTCCAGGAACGGTGAACCGGGGTCCAGCACCCGCTGGATACGATCCCGGGGCAGCAGCTTGCCGCGGTCGGTGTGGCGCTTCTGGGCCTTCTCACCACCGCCCTGGGCAATGGCGTCGAAACGGGTGCGGAGCTCGTCCACCAGCCCCAGCATGTGTTCGCGGCGCTGGCGGAACTCCTCGGAATTGGGTTGTACTTGGGTATGGAGAATAGCCATAACAAAAAGCCTCTGCCGTTAGCAGGGTGAAAATCAGCCGCGTAGGATGCCGGTGAGTGAAACGAACCGCATCGGTGCCAGTGTCAGCGGCCACCTTGGCTGATGCGGTTCGGCAGCGCCTCACCGCATCCTACGAACGAATCCATCCGGTTTTTAAACCTCTAGCGGGATTCCTTGAACAGTTCGCGACCGATCAGCATGCGGCGGATCTCCTGGGTGCCGGCGCCGATCTCATAGAGCTTGGCGTCCCGCAGCAGGCGGCCGGTGGCGAATTCGTTGATGTAGCCGTTACCGCCGAGGATCTGGATCGCTTCCAGGGCCATCTTGGTGGCGCGCTCGGAGGTGTAGAGGATGGCGCCGGCGGCGTCCTTGCGGGTGGTCTCACCACGGTCGCAGGCCTGGGCCACGGCGTAGAGGTAGGCGCGACAGGCGGCCAGTTCGGTGTACATGTCCGCCAGTTTGCCCTGGATCAGCTGAAACTCGCCGATGGGCTGGTCGAACTGTTTACGCTCGTGGACGTAGGGCACCACGATGTCCATACAGGCCTGCATGATGCCGACGGGTCCGCCGGACAGCACCACCCGCTCGTAGTCGAGGCCGGACATCAGCACCTTCACGCCCTGGTTCTCGCCGCCCAGTACGTTCTCCTCCGGAATCTCCACGTCCTGGAAAATCAGCTCACAGGTGTTGGAGCCGCGCATGCCCAGCTTGTCCAGCTTGGGTCCGCGGGAGAAGCCCTTCCAGTCGCGCTCGACGATGAAGGCAGTGATGCCGTGGGGGCCCTTGGTCACGTCGGTCTTGGCGTAGATGACGTAGGTGTTGGCGTCGGGGCCGTTGGTGATCCACATCTTGCTGCCGTTGAGGATGTAGCGGTCGCCCTTCTTGTCGGCCCGCAGCTTCATGCTCACCACGTCGGAGCCGGCGTTGGGCTCACTCATGGCCAGGGCGCCGATGTGCTCACCGCTCACCAGCTTGGGCAGGTACTTGGCCTTTTGCTCGGCGGTACCGTTGCGATGAATCTGGTTGACGCACAGGTTGGAATGGGCGCCGTAGCTCAAACCGATGCTGGCGGAGGCGCGGCTGATTTCTTCCATCGCCACCACGTGGGCCAGGTAGCCCATGGCGCTGCCGCCGTACTCCTCGCTCACGGTCATGCCCAGCAGCCCCATCTCGCCCAGGCGTGGCCACAGTTCGTTGGGGAACTGGTTGTCCTTGTCGGTCTTCTCGGCAATCGGCGCGATCTGGTCGGCGGCGAACTGGTTGACCTGATCCCGCAGCATGTCGGTGGTTTCGCCGAGGCTGAAATTGAGGGCGGTGTATTGGCTTTTCATCTGTGTGCTCCGTTTACCGCCCCAATGGGCGGGAATCTTGTTGTTGGCTTGACTTGTTGTTGGTTTGACTTGTTGTTGGTTTGAAGAGGACGCTGAATCTAAAGACTCGGCTTTTCGATACTGATCACAGGCATCTTGAATTTCTGGATCTTGCTGGTGACGGTCATGGGGAACCGGCCCACCAGCTTGACCCAGGCCATCACTTCCTCGCCGATGGTCATGCCCAGCAGGGGGGGGGGCGCCGATGCCGCTGATGTAGCTGTTCTGTGTTGCCATTACTCACCTCGATCTTGTGTTTGTAGTGGTAAGTCGGTAACTGTGCGTCGTTGGCTGTTGCCGTGGCTTAATGAACGTTCCGCTCAGGATTCCAGCTCACGCAGTGCCTCAAGACAGCGCTCTTCCGCCGCGTCCAATTCGTTTTGCATGACCTGAATGTCCGCCAGTTGCTGCTCCAGGGCCTCCCGGCTCTGCTGGATCTTGTTACGCAGGGCGTGCAGCTGCTTGGCGTTATCCGAGGCCGGGTCGTACATTTCGATCAACTCCCGGGACTCCGCCAGGCTGAAACCCAGTCGCTTGCCGCGGAGGATCAGCTTGAGCTTGACCCGGTCCTCGTCGCTGTAGATCCGGGTCTGGCCGTTACGCGCCGGCTCCAGCATGCCCGCTTCCTCATAGAACCGAATGGTGCGGGTGGTGATGTCGAACTCCCTGGCGAGGTCGCTGATGGAGTAGGTGCGGGCTATGGTCAGGTCATTCATGGTGACTACTCAGGTTGACGTTAACGTAAAGGTAACTCCGGTGGCCGACCTCGTCAATGGGTTTGTGATCAGGTTTTAGCCAAAGGTCGAAGAGAGTGCGTAGAGGGAATTTGCAGTTGAGTTTTTGGCAAACACCGTGGTGATCGCCACCTTGTTGGGCACCGCACCCAGGCAGGCCGCGGGGACGGCGCTGCTGAGTACGTTGATTGCCCTGATCTACATCCCGATCATGGTATCGATTTTTCTCTAGCCCACCTTTAACCGAAAGGGCGCTCAGGACGTACAGGCCTTGGCCTCGGCGATGTCACTGCGGGCGTGGCCGACGATGCTGAGCCCCGAGTGAATGGCCAATCCGCCCATGATGGCGGCGACGGCCAGGTCAGGCCAGGCCGTGCCGGTGCCGAATACACCCACGGCGGCGAGCATGACGGCGATATTGCCCAGAGCATCGTTGCGACTGCACAGCCATACCGAACGCATGTTGGCGTCTCCGCTGCGGTGGGCGAATAACATCAGTGCCACCACCACGTTGGCCACCAGCGCCAACGCGCCTACGGTTCCCATGATCAGCGGTTCGGGCGTGATGCCGCTGTGCAGGTTCCAGCCCGCCTTGGCGAGTACGGCGGCGCCAAACACCAGCATGGTAATGCCTTTGAACAGCGCGGCCCGGCCTCGCCACAGCAGCCCCATTGAGAGCACGTAGAGCGAGAGCACGTAGTTGGCGGAATCGGCGAAGAAGTCCACTGCATCGGCAAGCAGTGCCACCGAACCGGAGGTGATACTCGCGGTAAACTCCAGCAGGAACATACCGAGGTTGACCCAGAGCGCAATCCACAACGCTCGGCGAAAGCGCGGGTCCACCGACTGTTGACCATGGGATTCGGAAGCACAGCAATGACCTGACATAAACCACTCCTTTCTTGCAGGCCCCGTTATCAGTCGGGGCTGGTGTTTGTCGATAGGGTCATTTAAAAGCCTGTAGTAGCTACAGGGTCAAGTAACTGCAAGGTCAAGCAACTACAAGGTCAAGCAACTACAGGGTCAAGCTTGCTCCTATTTATAGGTTGTCGCCTCATCGGCTAATCGCTGGCACTTCGATGGTTATTCGTGACCACCTCAATTGTTATCCGTTACTACCTTAATGAGAGCCCGGAATATGGTTGCCCGGGTCCAGCGTGCGCTCGGGTTTGCCCTTCTGCTTGAGAGTATTGAGAATGCCGCAGT
>JBFHLR010000104.1:0-9237 GCA_041594735.1 Marinobacter sp. | reverse complement strand
GTGGGACTGAGACCGGCGGTATCGTCGATGTAGAGGGGTTTGTCCTTGAGCAGGGACACCGCCGAGGTCAGCCTGGGCCAGTCGTCTTCCTCGAGCCGACCGCTCCGGACCTTGGTCTGGTCGATCCGTCCCAGTGACGACAGCATCCTCATGACGATGGAGTCTGAAGGCATCTCCATACTGAACACCAGAATGGGCTCTCCGGTCTTCAGCAAGGCGTTCTCCACCAGGTTCATGGCGAAGGTGGTCTTACCCATCGAGGGCCGCCCCGCCACGATGACCAAGTCGGCCGGCTGCATGCCCGAGGTGCGGTCATCCAGGTCTTGGAAGCCGGTGGTCAGGCCAGTAATGGAACCGTCGGATTCAAACAGTTCCTCAATCCGTCCCAGCGCCTTGGTCAGGATCGGGTTAATGCTCTCCGGCCCCGAGCCCTCTTTGTTGCGCGACTCGGCAATCTGGAAAACCTTGCGTTCGGCCTGATCCAACAGCTCGTCACTGGTCTGGCCCTGGGGGTTGAAGGCAGAATCGACAATCTCCCCGGACACTTCGATCAACTTGCGCAGAACCGCCCGCTCCCGCACGATCGCTGCGTAGGCCTTGATGTTGGCCGCACCCGGCGTTTTCTCAGCCAGTTCCGCCAGGTAGCCCAGGCCACCGGCATCCTCGATATCACCGGCGCGCTCCAGGAACTCCGCCAGGGTCACCACATCCAGCGGTTCGCTCTCGCTGGCCAGACGTTCGGCGGCGGCGAAGATCAGGCGGTGATCCTGGCGATAGAAATCCTCCGACGAAATCACTTCGGAAACTTCGTCAAAGCGGCGATTGTCCAGCATCAAGCCGCCCAGCACCGCCTGTTCGGCTTCCAGGGAATGGGGCGGAACTTTGACGCGGGAGGTTTCCAGATCGGAGGACGCCGGTTTCAGATTGAGATTGGCCATGAACAAGGTCTTCGGTTGGATCGAAACTTAACACCAACCGGCCCCTGGATCAGGGACCGCATTGGACGTACAAGCATACCAGAAAGCAACAGGCCCGGAAGCCGCTTTCGCGGTCCGGGCCTGTTGTGGATATCACTGACCCTGACGGGCCAGATCACTGCTTTGGCAGGAAGGCTTACTCAGCCACGACCGCCAGCTTGACCTCCACAGTGACGTCACTGTGCAGTTGCAGCTCGATATCGTACTCACCCACCACGCGGATGGGGCCTTCCGGCAGACGCACTTCGCTCTTCTCAACGTCGGTACCGCCAGCAGTCACTGCGTCGGCGATGTCACGGACACCGATAGAACCGAACAGTTTGCCTTCGTCACCGGCCTTGGAAGTGATGGTGAAGGAAGCGCCTTCCAAAGCTTCGGCACGAGACTGGGCAGTAGCCAGCTTGTCAGCAGCCGCCTTTTCCAGCTCAGCGCGACGCTCTTCGAACGCCTTCAGGTTGTCTTCCGTGGCAGCGACAGCCTTGCCATAAGGAAGCAGGAAATTACGACCGTAACCGGCCTTTACCTTTACCTTGTCACCCAGTGAGCCAAGGTTTGCAACTTTCTCGAGCAGAATAACTTCCATCTCGTTAACCTCTTCGTGCTTTATTCAGCCGACCCAGAGGGCTTGATTCGCCCCCGGATATCCAGCCAGCTATCCACAAACGCCAAAACCAACAACAGAAACATCAAACTGGGACCCAGCAGTACCAATGCAACGTAAAACATCACCAGCCAGTGAGAGCCCATCTGCCGCAGGCCCACCACTCCATGAACCAGAGCCACGGCAGCCAGGAACAGCGGCAGCCCCGCCGCCCATGCCAGCAACAGGGGATTAAACCCCAGTGCCGGCCCTGCCAGCATCACCACCACGCAACCGATGGCGGTGGGCGCCGACAGCCGAAAGGCGTGAAACTCCTTCTGGAAGCCGCCCGGATTATACAATCCGGCTTGCCAGGACCTGGCCAGCATGGTCATGAAGACCCCGGTGGCCAGGAACATGCCAGCCATGCTGGCAATCATGGTGTGCCGGATGGCCGGCTCCAGCTGCGCCGCCACTTCCGCGGTGGCGTTCACATCGTACTGGTCATACAGTTGCACCCCGGCGCGGACCAGCTGATCCAGCAGCTCCGGGTACAGGACAGGCAGTAGCAGCCCGCTTACTATGGCCAGCAGGCCACCGCTCAGCAGCGCCCGCTCCCAGGACAGGGTGATCCGCAGTACCGTGGCAATCAGCATGGTGTGAACCAACACCGCCAACGCCGTGGGATCCTGCCCCACCCAGCCCCAAGCAATGGCTGGCAGCAACGCCCAGAGACCGATGTTCAGGCCCTGGGCAATGCCGAGCCTGAGAATCACCAGGCCGACCACCGCTGCACCTACCCAAAACAGCAGAGGCACAGCCGTCGCGGCGGCCGCCACCAATCCTGCCTGCAGGGGACCTCGCATTACGAACTGTGCCAATGCACGCATGGTCCCGGGTCCTGTCGATTATTTCTGAAACTTAGTTATCGTGGCTGTCGGAATACGGCAGCAGAGCCAGGTAGCGGGCACGCTTGATAGCGGTGGCCAGCTGACGCTGATAACGTGCTTTGGTGCCGGTGATGCGGCTGGGCACGATCTTGCCGGTTTCAGTGATATATCCTTTCAGGGTGTCCAGATCTTTGTAATCGATCTCGCGGACACCTTCCGCCGTGAAACGGCAGAACTTACGACGTCTGAAAAAACGAGCCATAAATTACTCCTCAACTCCGCAGGTGGTTTTACTCTTCTTCGCTATCGGCTTCAGCCTGACGACGCTCGCCAGATTCTGCTGAACGACGCGGACGGTCGTCTCCGCCGGAGCGACGGTCCTCACGGGACTCGGCAGCTTTCATCGGAGACAGCTCGGTAACGGCCTCGTCGCGACGAACGATCAGGTCGCGGATGATGGCGTCGTTGAAGCGGAAGTTGTGAGTCAGCTCGTCCATGGCGTTCTGTGAACACTCAACGTTCATCAGCACGTAGTGAGCCTTGTGGATCTTGTTGATCGGGTACGCCAGGTGACGACGGCCCCAATCTTCCAGGCGATGTACCTGGCCGCCATCTTCAGTGATGACACCGGTATAACGCTCGATCATCGCGGGCACCTGCTCGCTCTGATCCGGATGTACCATGAATACGATTTCGTAGTGACGCATGAGTTCTCCCTACGGTTTAAACAGCTTCCGACAAAACAGACCCGAATTGCGGACCCGCCCGACCAGAAGCAAGGAGGTGGCAGCCAAGCCGCCGGTTTCATTTGCTTTTCTCAAAGCCGTGGCACTTACGCCGGAGAAATTTTCCAGACAATAAAATGCCACCCCTAAAAAAAGGGGTGACGTATTCTAGGCGCGTGAAAACCGCTATGCAAGTCTTTGTCGAAGCGCCTCGTAGAGGCACACCCCGGTCGCGACGGAGACGTTCAGGCTGTCGACGTGACCCAGCATCGGAATATTGATCAGCAGGTCGCAGTGCTCCCGGGTAAGCCGGCGCATGCCCTTACCCTCCGCCCCCATCACCAGGGCCACCGGGCCCTTGAAATCAGCCTGGTAGAGGGTACTGGCGGCTTCGCCGGCGGTGCCGATCAACCACACCCCCTCATCCTGCAGTGTGCGCAGGGTTCGCGCCAGGTTGGTCACCCGCACCAGCGGCACGGTCTCCGCCGCACCACAGGCCACCTTGCGGGCGGTCGGCGTCAACGACGCCGACTTGTCCTTGGGCACGATCACCGCCTGCACCCCGGTGGCATCCGCGGTGCGCAGGCAAGCCCCCAGGTTGTGAGGATCGGTCACGCCATCCAGCACCAACAGGAACGGCGGCTGGTCGGCACGTCCCAGCAAGCCCAGCAGGTCAGCCTCGCTCCACTCACGACTCTTGCCGACCTGGGCCACCACGCCCTGATGCACCCCGCCAACCCGCTCATCCAGCTCGCGGCGATGCACCTCCTGCCAACGCACCCCGAGCTCGTCGAGGGCCCGGCTTACGCTCTTCACCCGGCGATCCTGACGCCCGGTCTGGATCCAGACCCGCTGCAACCGCTCCGGCTCGCGCTTGAGGACCGCCTCAACCGCGTGCCAACCAAATATGTACTCGTCAGACACTGATGACCTTCCCGAACCCGCTTATTTTTTCGATTTCCGCTTTTTGGGCGAGGCAATGGCGCCGCCACCCTGCTTGCCGGACGCTTTCCTGGCTGCCTCCCGGGCGGCCTCGGCCACCAGCTTTTCCTTGGCGCTGCGGGGCTTGGCCGCTGCCGGCTTGTCATCCGAGCGCCCCGCTTTCTTGCCACCACGGGCCTTACCCTTGCCGCCGCGACGCTCTTTGTCTCCTTGCCGTCCCTTGTCACCGCGCCGCTCTTTCACATCCAGCGCCTCCCGGTCGGCGCGGCGACGGCGAGGCCGGCTCAGCAACTCCAGGTCAATCTTGCGCTCATCCAGATCGACCCGCGCCACCTGCACCCGAACCTCGTCGCCGAGCCGGAAGCTGACGGCAGTCCGCTCGCCCACCAAGCGGTGCTTGGCGGCATCGTGATGGTAGTAATCGCCACTGAGGGCGGAAATATGCACCAACCCTTCAATATAGATATCGTTCAGCTCCACGAAGAAGCCAAACGGCACCACCGCCGCAATCACCCCATCGTATTCTTCTCCGACCCGATCGCTGAGGTATTCGCACTTGAGCCAGGACATGACGTCACGGGTGGCGTCATCGGCGCGCCGCTCGGTCATCGAGGTCAGCTCACCGAGCTGGGTCATCCGCTCCCGGTCATAGGGGTAGCTGGCCAGCGCCGAATCCCGCTGCTCGGGCTGCACCACCATCTTGCGGGCCTCGGCGCTGTGGATCACCGACTTGATCGCCCGGTGCACGATCAGATCCGGGTAGCGCCGAATGGGCGAGGTAAAGTGGGCGTAACTGGCGAAGCCGAGACCGAAATGACCCGACTCCTCGGGACTGTAGACCGCCTGACTGAGGGAACGCAGCATCACGGTCTGGATCACTTGGGCATCGGGCCGATCCACGATGGTGGCCAGCAGCGCCTGGTAATCGGCCGAGGTCGGCTTGTCGCCACCGCCCAGTTGCAGCCCCAGCTCACCGAGAAACAGTCGCAGACCGCTCAACCGCTCCTCGGAGGGGCCATCGTGTACCCGGTACAGCGCCGGCAGCTTGTGATATTTGAGGAAGCGGGCAGCGGCCACGTTGGCGCACAGCATGCATTCTTCGACAATTTTGTGGGCGTCGTTGCGATGCACCGGGACGATCTCTTCGATTTTGCGGGACGGATCGAAGATGACCCGGGTCTCGGTGGTTTCAAAATCGATCGCGCCACGCTCGGAGCGCGCCTTGCGCAACAACTTATAGAGGTCGTACAGGTCGTGCAGGTGCGGCAACAGCTCAGCATACTGCTCGCACAGGCGATAGCCAGGCTCGGAATCCGGCCGATCCAGCATATCACTGACCTTGGTGTAGGTGAGCCTGGCATGACTGTGCATCACCGCCTGATAAAAGCTGTAACTGCTGATATTGCCCGCCGCACTGATGCTCATGTCGGCCACCATGCACAGGCGGTCAACCTGGGGATTCAGCGAGCACAGGCCATTGGACAGCTTCTCCGGCAGCATGGGCACGACGTGGTCGGGGAAATACACGGAGTTACCCCGATTCTGCGCCTCTTCATCCAGGGGACTACCCGGCCGGACGTAATGGGAGACGTCGGCGATGGCCACCACCAGCCGGAATCCACCACGGGGACGACGCTCACAATAGATGGCGTCATCGAAATCCCGGGCATCCTCACCGTCGATGGTCACCAACGGCAACTGACGCAGGTCTACCCGATGGGATTTGTCCTGCTCCGTTACCTGCTCCGGGATCGCCGCCGCCTGCTCGCCGACCGCCTGGGGCCAGCTGTGGGGAATATCGTAGGAACGGATGGCAACCGCGATCTCCATGCCCGGCGCCATGTGATCCCCCAGCACCTCGACAATCCGGCCCGTGGGCTTGGTGCGCGGGGTGGGCTGCTTGAGAATGTCGGCCACCACATACTGGCCGTGACGGGCCTCGCCGCAGTGCTCGTCCGGAATCAGCACCTCGTGGCTGATACGGGCATTTTCCGGCACGATAAAGGCAACCCCGCTCTCACGGAACAGCCGGCCGACCACCTGATGGGTACGGGCCTCCAGCACCTCGACAATCACCCCTTCGCGACGGCCACGGTCGTCCACGCTGTCCACCCGCGCCGCGACCCGGTCGCCGTGAAATACCTTGCGCATCTGTCGGGCGCTGAGAAACAGATCGGAGCCGCCGTCTTCGGGCGTCAGGAAACCGAAGCCGTCCCGGTGACCTATCACCTGTCCACTGACCAGATCCGCCTCATCTATGGGCAGGTAGGCATTGCGGCGATTGCAGATCAGCTGACCATCCCGGCACATGGCAATCAGCCGCCGCCGCAATGCCTCAATACTGTCCGCATCGATCAGGGACAGCTCCTGACACAGGGTCTCATGGGTGGCCGGCGCGCCTCGCTGGCGCAGATGGTCGAGAATAAACTCGCGACTTTGGATGGGGTTGTCGTATTTTTTGGCCTCACGGTTGGCGTGAGGATCTTTGTCGGTCTTTTTTCTGGAAGCCATTAGGAACCTTGTTTGGGGGCCGCCCGAGACATGCTAACGCAAAAAAGTTGTGGAGCGACCTGAATCTATGTGATTGGAGTATAACGCCCTCACCGGGGCCTGCCCAACACGCCATGAAAGAAAATTGAAAAAAGTGTTTGACAGCTCCAGAACGAATGATTAAAGTACGCGCCATCGGTTGAGGGGACAAACCTCAACGACGGCAGAACCGCTTGATTTTCAACAGAGTATCCGTAGAATGCGGATAATCAGAAAGCAGGCAAATTTCTGCAAATCACCTGCCGAGGTGGTGAAATTGGTAGACACGCTAGCTTCAGGTGCTAGTGGGGGCAACCCCGTGGAGGTTCAAGTCCTCTCCTCGGCACCATTTCCTTCCCCAGGAAATGGCGAGAAAACATTCCCTTAAGAACAGTTCAATACAGAACATCTAATCCGACACCTCGCGGTTTTCGGGTGTTTTGGCGTTCCTGTCTGTCATGCCTCCCAGCCCATGCACCCCGCACCACTGGATGACCATTGGCCAGCGCCAAGCAGAACCACCAGAGCCATGATGGCGCAGGCAGACATCTCAAGCGCACAACCGCCTCGTCGTTATTGGAGTTCGTCATTTTGTCGGAGAAGGGTATTGCCGGCAGGAGCCTTGATTGGCTTGGCAATTGGCAAAGAAAGGTCACCGGACACGGCGCACCGTGTCCGGCTGTTTTTTTGAGGCCAGCAGCCTCAGAAGGAGCGGGCCACGATCTCCTTCATGATTTCATTGGTACCCGCGTAAATCCGCTGCACCCGGGAATCGGCCCAGGCGCGGGCAATCGGGTATTCCCACATGTAACCGTAGCCACCGTGGAGCTGAACACACTCGTCCATCACCTTGCACTGCAGGTCGGTGGTCCACTGCTTGAGCATGGCGGCGGTGGGGATATCGAGCTTCTTCTCCAGGTGCAGTTCCAGGCAGCGGTCGACAAAGACCCGCGCGGCGGTGATGTCGGCTTTCATTTCCGCCATCTTGAAGCGGGTGTTCTGGAACGCGATCACCGGCTTGCTGAACGCCTTGCGCTCCTTGACGTAATCCAGAGTCCACTGCCAGGCCGCTTCGGCCGCCGCCACTGCGGCGATGGCCACTTGCAGACGCTCCGCCGGCAGTTCCTGCATCAACTGGAAGAAGCCCTGCCCTTCCATGGTGCCGAGCAGGTTGCCCTCGGGAATCTTGACGTCCTGGAAGAACAGCTCCGAGGTGTCCTGCGCCTTCATCCCCACCTTGTTCAGGTTCTGACCTTTCTGGAAACCTTCCCAGGCGGTCTCGACGATGAACAGACTGGTGCCCTTGGCGCCCTCTTTCGGATCGGTCTTGGCCACCACAATCACCACGTCCGCCAGCTGACCGTTGGTGATGAAGGTTTTCGAGCCGTTCAGCACATAATGATCGCCGTTCTTGATCGCCGTGGTTTTGACTCCTTGAAGATCAGAACCGGCGCCGGGTTCGGTCATGGCGATGGCACCAATCATTTCGCCGCTGACCAGCTTGGGCAGGTAATACTGGCGCTGGGCGTCGGTTCCGTGATGGAGGATGTAGGGCGCCACGATATCGGAGTGCAACCCCCAGCCGATACCAGACAGACCGGCACGGGAAACTTCCTCCATTACCACCGCGCTGTAACGGAAATCCACTCCGACACCACCATACTCCTCCGGCGTAGTGGGACACAGGAAGCCCAGCTCACCCGCCTTGGTCCAGAGTTCCCGGCTTACCTGACCGTCCTTTTCCCACTGCTCATGGTAGGGAACCGCTTCCTGCTCCAGAAACTTGCGAACGGAATCGCGAAAACCTTCCAGATCGGCGTCAAAGAGTGTGCGTGGAATCATGTTGAACCTCTGTGAATGTGGTCTTGTACGTTATTTCACAGAGTCTGTGGGGGCGGCGGAGTTTGCTCAATGGTGAAAAACATCAATCCGGTTGACCAAAACCGCCGTTCCCAGCTGCAGCCCGCTTCCCGAGGGCTTCGGCGTTACTCCGAATGGCCCAGTTTGCGGGCAACCCGGTCCTTTCCCCAGCGGGGCATCAGCTCCTGACCAAGCCCCAAATGGTCGAGCAGACGGGCGACGATGAAATCGATGAGATCGGCGACCGACTCCGGCTGATGGTAGAACCCCGGACTGGCGGGTACGATCACTGCCCCCATACGAGTAAGACGCAGCATGTTTTCCAGGTGCACTTCGGAATACGGAGTCTCCCGCGGCACCAGGATCAGGGGCCGGCGCTCCTTCAAGGCGACGTCCCCGGCCCGCTCGATCAGGTTATTGCTGGCGCCGGTTGCCAGCGCCGACAGCGTACCGGTGCTGCAGGGACAGATGACCAGCGGTGCCGGTGCGCCGGATCCGGAGGCCGGGGGCGCAAACCAGTCCTCACGCCCGAACACCAGCAACTGGTCAGGCTCGGCCTGGAAATGACCGCTCAGATAGCTTTGCATGGCCTGGGGCGAGCCCGGCAAACTCAGATCGGTTTCAGTGGCGATGACCACCTGAGCGGCCCGACTGACCATCAGGTGGACCTGACAGCCGGCCGCGAGCAGGCACTGCAGCAGCCGCAAGCCATACTGGGCCCCGGACGCACCGGT
>JBFHLR010000103.1:0-9403 GCA_041594735.1 Marinobacter sp. | reverse complement strand
CGGGACTACTGCCAGGGACGTCAGGAGGTGATGATCGGCTACTCCGATTCGGCCAAAGACGCGGGTCAGATGATGGCTGCCTGGGCCCAGTACCAGGCCCAGGAACAATTAACGGACGTAGCGCGCCAGTACCAGCTGCACCTGACCCTGTTTCACGGCCGTGGTGGCACCGTCGGCCGCGGCGGTGGACCCGCCAACCGGGCCATACTGTCGCAGCCACCGGGATCGGTGAACGGCAGTTTCAGGATCACCGAGCAGGGCGAAATGATTCGCTTCAAGTTTGGCTTGCCGCGTCTGGCGGAACAGAGCCTGACCTTGTACACCACTGCAGTGGTGGAGGCGACTCTGGCACCGCCGCCGGCACCGGAGCCGGCCTGGCGCGACACCATGGATTGGCTCACCGAGCGCTCGTTGAAGGCCTATCGCGAAGTGGTTCGGGAAGACCCCGATTTTGTGCCGTACTTCCGCCAGGCCACGCCGGAGCAGGCCCTGGGCAAACTGGCGTTGGGCAGTCGCCCGGCTCGCCGCAAGGCCAGCGGTGGTGTGGAGAGCCTGCGGGCCATTCCGTGGATCTTCGCCTGGACCCAGATGCGGCTGATGCTGCCCAGTTGGCTGGGCAGTGATGTGGCGCTGAGCGAAGCCGCCTCCAGCGGCCGCTTGGAGCTGCTGCGGGAAATGATGGAGCGCTGGCCGTTCTTCCGTACCTACATCGATATGCTGGAGATGGTACTGGCCAAGGCGGATCTGCGGATCGCAAGCTATTACGAGCAGACCCTGGTGGAGGCGTCTCTGCAGGGGCTGGGGGCGAACCTGCGGGATCGGTTAATGGCCTGCATTAGCCAGGTCAAGGCCCTCAAGGAGCAGGACGAACTGCTCGCCAGCGATCCGGTGTTTGCCCATTCCATGCGGGTGCGTAGCCCCTACACGGACCCGTTGCACTACATGCAGGCCGAACTGCTGCGCAGGGATCGGGACAGTGAGGGCGATAACAATATCCCGGAGAGCGTCGGCCAGGCCCTCAAGGTAACCATGGCGGGCATTGCCGCCGGTATGCGCAATACGGGTTAGGGGGCCCGCCGGCGAGAACAACGCGAACAACAAAAATCGACTCGAACAGCAAGCAATGACAATAAGCAAGAAATGCCCATAAGCAAGAAATGACAATAGGAGAACGCCGTGGCTCTGGCCCCGCGACTGGAACATTTCCTCAACCGCAAGGGAATCGGCTTTACTGAAGTGCCCATCGACCCGGTGGCGAATTTTGATGCGGCGGTCATGGTTGCGGGCGAGGACCAAAGCTGCATCCTGAAAGCCTCGCTGCTGATTGACCTGGATGGAACGGTGATGGTGGTCCACCCGTTCAGCAGCACCCTCGATCTGGCGGCGGTGCAGCAGTTAACGGGACGGCGATTACAGCCCCTGACGGCGCGGCAGGCTGACCGCCTGTTCAGCGACTGCGCCCCCGGCTTTCACCCCGCCATCGGCGGCGCCTACGAGGTGCCTGTGTTACTGGATGACGACGCCGCCGAGTTGTCCCGGGCGGTACTGTCGGCGGGTACCGACAGCAGCCTGATGGTGTTGGATGGCCGCAACCTGAGGCTGGCCCTGGCCGGGGCGCGACGTGGTCAGTGCGTGATCAAGGGCCGAATCGCACCGGAACGCAGCTCGTTGTCGTTGGAAGAGGTCGCCCAGAAGCTGCAGCAGCTTTACCGTTTGCCGCCGATGCCGGCATTGGCCCTGCGCATCATGCGTCTGACGGCCAATCCGGAAGCCACCGCCCGGGAACTGGCCGAGCTGATTGAACTGGATCCCAGCCTGACCGCCCAGATTATGCGGTACGCCCGTTCGGCACTGTTCAATTACCCCGGCCAGATCCAGTCAGTGCAGGAGGCGGTCACCCGGGTGTTGGGCTTTGAGCGGGTGGCCCATGTCGCCCTTGGCATTGCCTCGGTACAGGCGTTCGAGGTACCACGGGGAGGCGCATTGGGCATGGATAACTTCTGGCGCCATTCGCTCAGCAACGCGTTCCTGTGTCAGCAGATGGCGCCGGCCTGTGGCGTGGACAAGGGATTGGCGTACCTGTGCGGGTTGTTGCACAACTTTGGCCTGCTGTTGATTGGCCACCTGTTTCCTTCGGAATTCGAGGAACTCAACAGCCTTAGGGAAGCCAATCCGGAGGTTAGCATGGCGGCGCTGGAGCGACAGGTCTTTGGTGGCGGTAGCCAGGATATGCTGGCGGTTGGTCACGGTGCGATCGGCGGCATCCTGCATCGGCTCTGGCAACTGCCGGATGCGGTTGTCAAGGCGGCCGGCGTTCATCAGCAGCTGGAATACCACGGCGAGCATGAGGTCTGTGTGCTGATGGTTCAGCTGGCCAACGGGTTGCTGAAAGAGCGGGGAATTGGCGACGAGTTCAATGCGGACGATCTGCAAGACCTGGCGGAGCGGCTCGGCCTCTCGGCATCGGATCTGCAAGACCTGCGCGGAGACATTGAACGGGTGGCGCCGGAACTGACCGATCTCGCTCGCTCCCTGACCGCCTGAACAGACTCAGCCGCCGGCGTGTTACCTGACTCCAGGCCGCGGCATGCCTTGTCAACCCGGGCGCCGGATGGCACCGGGTGACGCCCCTGCATGGGGCTCTCCGGCTATGCTACCGAGGTCCACTTTCTCTTGAAGGGCTGACTTCGTATAATGCCCGCTTCGTTTCGCGGACTCATTCCCGAGAGGCTGTCGCAAAGCTTCGGAGTTTTGCAACATCTTTTCTACGATAATCACGAAAATGGGAGCACAACGTTATGCGAGTGATCATGTTAGGCGCGCCGGGCGCCGGTAAGGGCACCCAGGCCCAGTTTATTACCGAGCGTTTCGACATTCCCCAGATTTCCACCGGTGACATGCTGCGCGCAGCGGTCAAGGCGGAGAGCGAGCTGGGCCTGCAGGTCAAGGAAATCATGGCTACCGGCGGCCTGGTGTCCGATGAGATCATCATTGGCCTGATCAAGGAGCGCATCCAGCAGGCCGATTGTGCCAACGGCTTCCTGCTCGACGGCTTTCCTCGCACCATTCCCCAGGCTGAGGCACTGAAGGATCAGGGCATTGCCATTGACTATGTGGTCGAAATCGCCGTGGACGACGAAGAAATCGTCGGCCGCCTGTCCGGTCGTCGCGTTCACGAAGCCAGCGGCCGCACCTATCACGTCAAGTATGATCCCCCCAAGGTGGAAGGCAAAGACGACGAAACCGGTGAACCCCTGGTACAGCGGGAAGACGACAAGGAAGCCACCATTCGCAAACGCCTTGAGATCTACCATAACCAGACCGCACCTCTGGTGGGGTATTACCAGGACTGGGCCGCCCAGGATGCCGCCGCTGCTCCTGAGTACCTGCGGGTTGAGGGTGTCGGTTCCCTGGATGAGATCCGTGATCGCATCCTGGATCAGTTGAAGTAAGCGGGCCTGATCAGGTGTCGGATAGCACGCTGAAGCTGCTGGCGCTGGACACCTCCTCCGAGGGGTGTTCAGCGGCGTTAATGGTGAACGGTCAGCTCACTGACCGGTTCGAGCTGGCCCCCCGGGGGCACACCCGCTTGTTGATGCCGATGATTCGGCAACTGCTGGCGGACCAGCAGTTGCAGCCTGCCGACCTCGATGCCCTGGCGTTCGCCTGTGGCCCGGGCTCCTTTACCGGTTTGCGCATCGCCACCGGAGTGGTGCAGGGCTTGGCTTACGGGCTCGATGTTCCGGTGGTTCCGGTCTCGTCGCTGGCGGCGGTAGCGCTTGAGGCGATGGCAGCGGGCGGGGCAGCTGCCGACCGCGGTGTGGCGGTGGCGTTCGATGCCCGTATGGGAGAGGTGTATTGGGGTTGCTTTGAAAACCGCGACGGTTTGCCAGTCGCGGTGGCCGAGGAGCGGGTGTGCGCACCCGAGCTGGTGACCCTGCCTGACCGACCTGCCACCTGGATCGGTGTGGGGTCTGGATTCGGCTATCGCGAGCAGATGCCTGCGGAAGTGACCGGACGGCTTCAGTCGGTCGATGACGGCCTGCTGCCCAGAGCCCGTTATGTGGCAACCCTGGCAGCAGCCACCCTGGCCCAGGGCGGCGGCGTAGCGGCTGCCCAGGCTCAGCCGGTTTATTTGCGCAATACCGTGGCCTGGAAAAAACTGCCGGGTCGCTAATCCTTTTATCTGCTTTTGGAAACCCTCGCCATGGATCTGTGGCACATTGTCGTTTTGTCCATCATTCAGGGACTCACCGAGTTTCTGCCCATCAGTAGCTCGGCCCATCTGATCCTGCCCTCGCAACTACTGGGCTGGCCCGACCAGGGCCTGGCGTTTGACGTTGCCGTGCATGTGGGCACGCTGGCGGCGGTGGTCTGGTATTTTCGCCGCGATGTGTGGCGGCTTACATCCGCCTGGGCGGTGGATACCAGCAGGGGACGGGTGGCCGAGGACAGCGGTCTGGCCTGGGCCATTATTGTCGGGACCATTCCCGCGGGCCTGGCGGGTGTGCTGTTGGATGACCTGATCGAGGCCCATCTTCGCTCCGGCCTGGTGATTGCCGCCTCCACCATCGGTTTCGGCCTGGTGCTGTGGTGGTCCGACGCGGTGGGTCGTCGACGCCGGGATCTGCCAGCGCTGAGGCTCAAAGACGCCGCGATTATCGGTCTCGCCCAGGCACTGGCGCTGATTCCGGGCACCTCCCGCTCCGGCATCACCATGACGGCGGCGCTGTTCCTCGGCTTTCAGCGGGAAGCCGCCGCCCGCTTTTCCTTCCTGCTGTCGATTCCACTGATCACCGCCGCGGGCGCGCTCAAGACCGTGGAGTTGATCGGCCAGGGGGCGGGGGCCGATTGGGTGTCCATCGGCTTGGGCGCGCTGCTGTCGTTTATCAGCGCCGTGGCCTGCATTCATTTGTTCCTGAAGTTTCTCGAGCGCATCGGGCTGATGCCCTATGTGATCTACCGCCTGTTGTTGGGCGCCATTCTTCTGGTGGTGCTGTGGTGAACGGTAGTTTTTGGTAAAGAAATGCACCCTGGGGTTTGTTTTCCTGCCGCCACCTCCCATACTTGGAGGCTCGGCCATACTCCAGATTGAACGACCCAGGCGACAGGCGGATCGACGTCGATGATCAGCAGTCTCAATTCCAACGGCAGCCTCCCGCTGCAAAGTGGCGTTGCGCCGGCCCGTGATCGTGCCGATGTCGCCCGTAACCCGGCAGCCAGTCCCGAGCGATCGGAGACCGGGGTCCGCCAGGACCTGGCGGCACCCCGTTTTGTATCGCCAGCCGAAACCGGAGAGCTGGCTCAGCGCCGGGTAGAGGCCCGGCGGGCGGCGGAAGATGTCCGCCTGGAACCTTTTCGCGCCGATGAACTGCCCCTGGTCGCCAGTCAGGCCCTGTCCACCTTTGCCGCCGTTGCCGCCCAGCAGGGCGAGCGCGAGACCGACCTGGCCGGCATTTCCATTCGAGTCTGATGACCTCTGCCAAAACCCCACAACTCGCGGTTGCCTGCAGTCCCCTGGGGGACAGTCAGGCGGCCCGCGTGCTCGCTGAAAGCCTGCAACTGCCGTTTCTCGGGGTGGTGCAACCTCGTCAGGTAAAGGACTACCAGATTCTGCTGTTCCTCGACGACCGTGGCCTGGGCCTGCAGGTCACGGGTAAGGGCGCGCCGGGACCGGTGCGGGTGGACTTCACCGCCGGCAAGGCGGGTTATCGCCGGGAACACGGTGGTGGCACCGGCCAGCTGATCGCCAGGGCGGTGGGCCTGCAAAAGACCCGTCATTCGCTGCACATCCTGGATGCCACCGCCGGTCTGGGGCAGGACGCCTTTGTCCTCGCTGGACTGGGCTGCAGGATGACGCTGTTCGAGCGCTCAGCGCTGATCCACGCGCTGCTGGCGGACGGTCTGGCACGGGCGCAGCTCAATGAGGCGACGGCGCCCATCGTGGCGCGCATGGCGTTGAAGGCCGGTAGCAGCATCGAGTGGCTAAAGGAATGTGGCTCGGACGCGGCCGACGTGATCTACCTCGACCCGATGTTCCCCCACCGGGACAAATCCGCCCTGGTGAAGAAGGAAATGCAGGTGTTCCGGCCCATCGTCGGGGACGACGATGATGCGCCGGAGTTGCTGGCGGCGGCCCTGGAGGCGGCGACCTACCGGGTGGTGGTCAAACGCCCCCGCAAGGCGCCCGAGATTGCAGGCGTCGCGCCGGCCACCAAGGTGGAAGGCAAGAGCAGCCGCTACGACATCTATCCCATCAAGGCGCTGCCCAGGGACTAAGGCCGCAGCGGCGCCGGTCAGGCGCCCAGCATGGTCACTTGCTGGATAGCCTGGCGTTTTTCCACATTCAGTACCAGGCGGGCATCTTCCGCCACCTCATCCAGGCCTTCGCTGTAACACAGTAGGCCGTTGTCATCGGTGGTCAACACCTCGTTCTTCTGCATGTTGGCGATGAAACTGCGGAACAAAGTCTTGTCAAAGAACTCGGGGGCGTTGAGCCCGAACAGGATGGACATCCGCTCGGCCAGCATGGTGCTCTGTTCTTCCAGTTCGGCGGCGCTGATCTTGCCGGAGCCGTGCTTGCGCAGGATGGCGATGGCGATGTGATAGCGCTCCAGGGTCTGGATGATAAAGCGGGACAGGGAACGCAGGCGCAGCATCGCCTCGGTGCCTTCCTCCGGCCGGCAGATGCGGTCGCCCTCGGTACGCAGCAGCCCGTGCTCCAGCATGACATCAATCCAGCGATCAATGACGGTTTCGGCCTCGCCCGCCGGGTAGCGCAGGAACAGTTCTGATTGCAGGTATGGGTAAACAATGCCACACAACGACACCGCCTTTTCCCGTCGCAGTGAGTTGTTGTTCTCGAACAGGCAGGCAATCAGCGACGGCAGCGCGAACAGGTGCTGGATGTTATTGCGGTAGTAGGTCATCAGGATGGCATTGCTGCCTTCCAGGCCGATGATGTCGCCCAGCTTCTGCGGTTGTCGGGTAATCAGGCCCATGCCTTCACAGTAGGCCAGCCAGTCCTTGGCACTGCCCTCCGGGAGGGTCACCGTGTCGGCGTAGGGGTGAGCGGTCAGCAGGGCGGCAAACTGGTCCATCAGCCGTATCAGTTGTTGCTGGTCCATGGTCAGCCGCTCGGTGCTGAGCAGTACCGTGGCAGTGATACCTATCGGGTTAACCGCGACAGCCGCGTTGATGCGGGTGGCCACCAGGGTGGACAGCTGCTCCACCGCATCGTTCAGCCAGGGCGGCCGGAAATCGCTGTCGTAGGCTTCCTGGCGCCAGCTCTGGTGGTGCTCGTCGAGCACATCCGACAGGTGAATGGCGTCGCCGAAGTTGACAGCCACCCGGCCAAAGGAATTGCTCAGCTTGCGGGCGGTCCTGGCCAGGCCAAAGATGCTCTCTTTCTGCTTCTTCTTGCCGCGCAGCTCGCCCAGATAGGAACGGCCTTCCATCACCTTCTCGTAGCCGATGTAGACCGGTACGAACACGATGGGTTTGCGATGGTCCCGCAGGTAACTGCGCAGCGTCATGGCGAGCATGCCGGGACGCGGCGGCAACATGCGCCCGGTCCGGCTGCGCCCACCTTCGACAAAGTATTCCACCGAGTAGCCACGGGAGAACATGACGTGCATGTATTCATTGAAGACGGTGGCGTAGAGCGGGTTGTCCCGGAAGCTGCGACGCATAAAGAAGGCACCACCCCGGCGCAAAATGGGACCGACGATGGGCATGTTGAGGTTGATGCCCGCGGCAATGTGCGGTGGCATCAGGCCATTGGTATACAGCACATAGGACAGCAGCAGATAATCGATGTGAGAGCGGTGGCAGGGCACGTAAACCACGGCGTTGTCCTGGGCCACGTCTTTCACCACCTCAATGTTATTGATGGCGACGCCTTTGTAGATGCGGTTCCACAGCCAGCCCAGCACCACTTCGAGGAACCGGATGGTGGTCAGTGACATGCTGGCGGCAATTTCGTCGGCGTATTTGCGGGCCTTGGCCTTGACCTTCTCGGGTGGAATGTCGTCTTTGCGAGCGGTTTCCCGGATGGCATCCTTGACCGCCTGGGTTCGAACCAGCCCCTCTACCAAGGTGCGACGGTGGGAGAGATCCGGGCCCAGCACCGCCTGGCGGACCCGGCGGAAATGGGTGCGTAGAATGCGGGCGAGTTTGCGGGTTGCCCTGGGCGCGTTGTCCTGGTACTCCGCAACCACCTGCTGCAGGGACAGCGGCTTGTTGAACTGCACGTAGGTATTACGACCGTGCACCAGGATGATCAGCAGTTTCTGCAGCCGGCCAGCGACGGACCAGGTGTCGGACAGCAGCAGCTTGACCAGGGATTTTTCCTTGTCTGGCGAGCGGCCCCAGAACAGGGACACCGGCACTATCTGGATGTCTTGATTCGGGTTCTGGATGCCGTACTGAACCAGAGCGTGGACCTGCGCCGTGAGGATCGGCGCCTGGCGGCGGCGAAACAGCCCGCCCAGGCGCTTATAAAGGAAGAAGAAGGACTGTGTCGGCGCCTGCTCCGCGGGGATCGGCACCTCGGCCCGTGGCAGGCCTGCCCGGCGCACTTCCTGCTCCAGCACCAAACGGCCCGACATGGAGCTGTACTGGAGCACGTAACACACCGGCTTATCCGGATCCAACGCCAGTTCTTTCCGAGTAGCGCCGCTGACAACGGTCCTGACCCAAAGAAACAGTATCTTTCGGAAAATGGTTAGGATCAGTCCCCAAAGACTCGGGAAGAGTTGCATACGTGGTCGCTCCGGTTCTAAAAACAGTCGCTAAGTTTACTTGCTTCAACGGCTTGCGGAAAGCAGCCTGCCACCTTCTGGCCGGATAGGCGGTATGGTACATTTCCATTCATTGTGAACGAGAGGATCACCCTATGAGTCAGTGGCTGCCCGGCTGGACAACCACCCCCCCAAGTCGGAACGATGCCATCCTGGCGCTGACGGGGGATTCGGTGCTGCGTCAGGGCGGTGAGTGGCTCATTCCCTGGCCGGATGCGCAAGCGGCCCTGCTTCCCGGCTCGGAACCGGTCTACGTCGGTCGCTGGAACAACCAGTCGGTGTACGTGGCAGAGCTGGCGATGGAATGCCTGAAGCGGGCGGCTGAACCGGTGCCCCTTAGGGATGCGCTGCTGTTCGAGGCAGCGGTGCCGGCGGACTTGCTCAGCACCGCCTTCCAGGTCCACCAGTGGTGGCGCGATCACCGGTTCTGTGGTCGCTGTGGCCAGGAAACCGGGCCCCACCCGAGGGAGCGGGCGCGTTGGTGCGGTCACTGTGAAATCCCCTGGTACCCCAGATTGGCCCCCTGCGTGATTGTGCTGATTCGTCGCGGCGACCGCATGCTACTGGCACGATCGTCCCGAGTGAAACGCCATTTTTACAGT
>JBFHLR010000102.1:0-9425 GCA_041594735.1 Marinobacter sp. | reverse complement strand
TGGCGGGAACACCGCCCGGAGATCACCAGGAAGGTGCAATGGGCGGCCAGCCTGGGCGACCGCAGCGAGAATGCCGATTACCAGTACAACAAGAAGCTGCTGCGCCAGATCGACCGCCGGGTGCGCTATCTGCGCCGCTGTCTGGGCGAGCTGACGGTGGTGGACCATGCCCCGGAACAGGAAGGCCGGGTGTTCTTCGGCGCCTGGGTGGAGATCGAGAACGACGACGGTGACACCAAGCGCTTTCGCATTGTCGGCTACGACGAGATCTTCGATCGCAAGGATTACATCTCCATCGACACCCCGATGGCGCGGGCGCTGCTGAAGAAGCAGGTGGACGATGAAGTAGAGGTGCAGACCCCCAACGGCCCGGCCTGCTGGGTGATCAACGCCATCGAGTATCCGCAGGGATAAAAAAAACCCCGTTGGAACGGGGCAAGGCTAGCGCTGTGCTGGAGGGAGTCACATGCCGGAGGGATGGCCCCGACATGTTCCCTGACTACTTGACCAAGTTTCCATTCTCGCCGTTACTGACAGGTGGCCGCGGCATTACCCTTTCGACAGCTTGCGTCGGCGCCGGCCCGAAATTAGGTTGTGCACCCTAGAAACTCTGATTACCGTGGGCGCTACTCAAAATTTTATCCCATTCCTTTGAACACGACGGGCTCCGCCATGAACACAAAGAAACTGATTGATACCGCACTCAACGGCCTGGACAGCGTTGGCTTCCAGCTGGACCAGCTGGGCATCACCAGCAAGGTCAACCGCCACAACCTGGCCGCTTTTGTGATGAATGAACAGAAGCATCTGGAAGGCGAGTGGGACAGCATCCAGGCTCGCATCGACCGCCGCAAGTCCCAGATCGAGGCTCTGGTCAACACCGTTGAATCCCGCGCCGAGACCCTGTTGCGTCCGGTGATCGACCGCCTGGAACAGCTGCGCGGTTCCGTTCGCGGCTGATCAGGCCTGTGGCCGTCCGGCTGGAGACCCGGTACCCGGGTCTCCGCTGAGTTCGACCTCCTCCCGGCCGGTAACCGCTTTGATGCGCTTACTGGTAGGCCGATAGGCGGGCATGGCAACCGCCACGCTCAGACCCGGAAAATCCCGGCCCGGGTGCCGGTCCCTGAGCACAATCCGCCCCTGATGAATCTCCGACACCGCACTGACCAGGCTCAAGCCCAGACCATTGCCCGGCAGTGACCGGCTCTTGCCAACTCGGTAGAACCGCTGGAAGACATTCTCCTTTTCCTCGTCGGGAATGCCGATACCGCTGTCGCTCACCTCGAACACCGTGTCATTGTCTTCGGTGTAGACCGCCACCCGGATGTCGCCCTGCTCCGGCGTATATTTGATGGCATTGTCGATGAGGTTACTGACCATCTGGAACAACAGATCGCGATCCCCTTCGATCATCGCCTGGTCATCCAGCGACTGCTCGAAGCGCTGCTGCTTGTCCTCGGCCACGGCCTCATAGAGCTCGCAGGCATCGCTCACCAGCAGGCCCAGCGACACCGGCTTCATATCCGCGGTATTGCCGCGGGTTTCCAGACGGGCGATCCGCAGCAGCGCATTGAAGGTGGCCAGCAGCTGATCGGCCTCGGCGACGGCCCTACCGGCCTGCTCCCGGGCCTCTTCATTGTCCACCGCCAGCAGGGTGTTCTCCAGCTGATTGCGTAACCGGGTCAACGGAGTGCGCAGGTCGTGGGCGATGCTGTCGGAGACGTGACGGATGCCTTCCATGAGGTAAACGATACGATCCAGCATCTGGTTGAGGTTCTCGGCGAGCTGATCGAAATCGTCGCCGGTGCCGCGGGTGGGAATGCGTTGGGACAGATGGCCATTCATGATCTTGCGGGAGGTGTTGTTGATCACCTCGATGCGGCGGGTGGTGCTGCGGCTGATCATGAAGCCACCGAGTAGGGCCAGCGCCAGGGTGATCCCCATGCCCCAGTTGATGGCGGTTTCGATCACCCTCTTGAGGGCGGTGAGGTCGTCGACGTCCCGCCCCACCAGTAGCCGCAGTCCGCCCTGCACTTCAAAGATGCGGGCACGGGCGAGCCTGGGCGGACCGACCCAGCCGACCCGATCGTCCAGGGTAAAGTTGATCCAGCCGCTCTGTGACTGAGTGCCCTCCGGCCAGGCGGTGAGATTGCCCGCCAGCTTCATGTAGTCTTCGGTGGTCACCAGGTACAGGGACTTGGCGTTGGGGTCCCGCGCCACCCGCTCCCGGATAATGGTGATCAGACCATTGATGCCGCGGCCCCGGTACTGCTCGGCCAGGCCGGCGATCTCAGCCTCGATGGTTTCATCGGTCTGAGCCGTCATGAAGCCCGCGGTGCGCCAGTAGATGAACGCCAACAGCAGGAACACCGAGGTGGCGAATACCACCATGTACAGCAGGGCCAGCTGAAACGTGGATGTTCGCAGTTGGCTAAGCAGTTTCACGCAGCATGTATCCGGCACCCCTGATGGTTTGCAGCAACGGGGTATCGAACTCCTTGTCGATCTTGGCTCGCAAACGACTGATGTGCACATCAATCACATTGGTCTGGGGATCAAAATGGTAATCCCACACCTTCTCCAGCAGCATGGTACGGGTCACCACCTGGCCCGCGTTCCGCATCAGGTACTCCAGAAGGCGGAACTCCCGCGGCTGGACATCGATATTCTGACCGGCGCGCTTGACGGTACGGGCCAGCAGGTCCATTTCCAGGTCCGCCACCCGCAGCACGGTCTCGGTTTCCACCGCCTGCCGGTTGCGGCGCACCAGGGACTCGATCCGGGCCAGCAGCTCGGTGAAGGAAAACGGTTTGGTGAGGTAATCGTCACCACCGCCGCGCAACCCTTCCACCCGGTCATCCACATCACCCAGGGCGCTGAGGATCAGCACCGGCACCTGGTTGCCGGTGGCGCGCACCGTCTTGATGATGGACAGGCCGTCCATGCCCGGCAACATCCGGTCAACGATCATGATGTCATAGTCTTCGCTGGCCGCCATCATCATGCCTTCCTTGCCCTCCGCCGCATGGTCAACGACGAAGTCGGACTCCTTGAGCCCCTTGATCAGGTAGTTTGCCACGTCCTGATCGTCTTCAATTACCAGCGCTTTCACCTAACAGCCTCCAAGTATCGGATGGTTCGAAAACAGATTACGGACAAGGCCCAGTCACGGCCAGTTACGATCTTGTAAGAGGGTGTCGCCTAAGGCGACGGTCTGCCCGCCGGCGACAGGCTCTGCAACCACCCCAATCCGGCCTCGGTATCGGTTGCCGGCCGGTATTCGGCGCTCAACCAGCCGTCATAACCCAGCCGCTCCAGCGCGGCAAACACGTTGGCGAAATGGATCTCGCCAGTGCCGGGCTCATGACGCCCCGGGTTGTCGGCAAACTGGATATGGCCAATGTGCGGCAACAGGCGCTCCAGGGTACGGATGAGATCCCCCTCCATGATCTGCATATGATAAAGATCATACTGCAGTTTGACGTTGTCGGAAGCCACCGCCGCAATCAGCGCCATGGCCCGGGCCGAGGTATCCACCAGGAAACCGGGCATGTCGACCCGGGAATTGATCGCCTCGACGCACAGGGTGATGCCCTCCCGCGCCAACTGTTGGCCGGCCCAGTCCACATTGGCCACCAGCTGGTCCCAGGCCCGCTCCGGCGCCAGGCCCTGGGGCGGAATCCCCGCCAGGCAGTTGAGTCGCGGGCAGGCCAGGGTCTGGGCGTACTCGATGGCCTGCGCCACGCCACGGCGGAACTCGTCGACCCGATCCGGCAGGCAGGCAATGCCGCGCTCGCCGGCGTCCCAGTCGCCGGGCGGCAGGTTAAACAGCACCTGCTGCAGGCCCTGGTCCTGCAGCCAGCCCCTGAGCTGGCGCTTGTCCCAGGGGTAGGGAAACAGATACTCCACACCGCGAAAACCGGCGCGCCGGGCGGCGGCGAAGCGCTCCGGGAACGGCAGTTCGGTGAACAACAGGGTGAGATTGGCAGCGAACCTGGCCATGACTTACTCCTTGGGTCCGGGACCGACGGTGCCCAGGCGCACCCCGTTGAGGTGCTCCAGCTCCAGCAGCAGGCCGCTGTGATCCACCTCGCTGTGACCATTGGCCAGCAACGACAGGTATTCGTGATGCACCTGCTGGGTCAACGGCAGAGTCAGCCCCTCGGCCCGGGCCTCGTCCAGAATCATGCGCAGGTCCTTGAGCTGGATACGGGCCGGCGCGCCGGGGGCGAAATCGCGCTCGATCATGCGCTGACCGTGCTGCTCCAGAATCTTGCTGCCGGCAAAGCCCCCCAGCAGGGCCTGTCGCACCGCGACCGGATCGGCGCCGCCCTTGGCCGCCAGCAGCAACGCTTCGGACACCGCGCCGATGGTAATGCCGACAATCGCCTGGTTGGCCAGTTTCGCCAACTGGCCGGCCCCCACCGGGCCGATACGGGTCACCGAGCCCAGGGCCGACAGCACCGGCTGGGCCTCTGCCACATCCGCCTCGGCACCGCCTGCCATAATGGACAGGGTGGCGGCTTCGGCACCGCGGGTACCGCCGGACACCGGGGCATCCAGATAACGGCCCTGGCGGGCCGCCACCAGTTCGCCATGACGGCGGGCCAGAGATGGCTGCACCGAACTCATGTCGATCACCAGGGTTCCCGGCCGCAGCGCATCAATCACCCCCTGACGGACCAGCACATCCTCCACCACGTCGCCGTTTTCCAGCATGGTCAACACCACATCGGCGCAAGCCACCGCCTCGGCGGGACAGTCAGCGATAGTGGCGCGGTCGGCATAGGGCTCGCATTTGCTGGTGGTACGGTTCCACAGGGTCATCGGGAAACCGGCGGCCAGCAGGTTGCGGGCCATCGGCGCTCCCATCAGGCCGATCCCCAGAAAAGCGATGTGCGGGCGGGCGGTGGTCATGGTTGGTCATACTCCGTGAAATCGGTGAAGCGGTCGGGACGAGGGCGGCAGGCGCCGGGACAAACAAAAACGCCACCAGCCGGACAGGTCTGGTGGCGTCAGTGGCCAAGGCTGGAGGCCCCGGAGGTCAGGCGGCCTCAGTCATCTGGGCACGAATTTTCTTCATGGCGTTCTTCTCCAGCTGCCGGATACGTTCGGCGGAGACGCCATATTTGGCGGCCAGCTCATGCAGCGTGGACTTGCTGTCGGACAACCAGCGCTCCCGCAGGATGTCCTGGCTGCGCTCATCCAGCGTATGCAACGCCTGCATCAGGCGGCCATTGGAATCCTCCGTCCAATCGGACTGTTCCAGCTGCACCGCCGGATCACTGCGTCGATCTTCCAGGTAATAGGCCGGCGCCTGATAGCTGCTGTCGTCATCGTCGTCCATCGGGCCATCGAAGGAGGTGTCCTGGGAAGCCAGGCGCCCTTCCATCTCCCGCACCACCTGGGGCTCGACACCGAGATCGCTGGCTACGGCCTGAAGCTCTTCATAATTCAGCCAGGCCAGGCGTTTCTTCTGGCTGCGCAAATTAAAGAACAGCTTGCGCTGGGCCTTGGTGGTGGCCACCTTGACGATGCGCCAGTTGCGCAGGATGTATTCGTGGATCTCGGCCTTGATCCAGTGCACCGCAAAAGACACCAGGCGCACACCGTACTCGGGATTGAAGCGTTTGACCGCTTTCATCAGGCCGACATTGCCTTCCTGGATCAGGTCGGCCTGGGGCAGGCCATAACCGGAATAGCTGCGGGCGATGTGAATGACAAAGCGCAGATGCGACAGCACCAGCTGACGGGCCGCCTCGACGTCCTCTTCGTAGTGCAGCCGTTCCGCCAGGCTGCGCTCTTCATCGGCTGTAAGCACTGGAATCCGGCTAGTGGCCTGGATGTAGGCCTCCAGATTGACACCCGGAACCAGTTTGTCAGCCAACTGTAAACTTGTACCCATGCTTTCCCTCCTAACTGGGGACTTGCAAATATAGCAACTAATAACCAGACCGCCAAGACCCCGAAAAGTTTCCGAAAAACACCAACTTTAACGCTTAAAAACAGAAGGTTAGCTGGATTTCAGGGTAAATTAGCTGCATTTGAAGTTACGTCAGCGAGCGGTTCCGGGCTATAAGTTGTTTCCGCAATGGTCTCAGCTACCGGCAGGTACGCCAGGCTCAATGGCATCCAGGTGCCGCTTCACCGCGAGCCAGGCACCGAGCCAGCCCAGCATCATGGCGCCGGCCAACAGCGCCAGGGCACCATCCATTGGCAGCCCGTTCAGCGCAAAGTCACTGCGGTACAGGCCTGCCAGCCGCTCGACCGGACCACTCAACCACCACAGGGACAATTGCAGCAGCAGCCAGGCCACAACCCCGCCGCCAAGCCCAAACCACAGCCCGGTGTACAGGAACGGCCGCCGCACGAAGGCGTCGGTACCGCCCACCAGCTTGGCCACCAGAATCTCATCCCGGCGGCTCTCGATGGCCAGACG
Source organism: Marinobacter sp. (assembly GCA_041594735.1). Taxonomy (GTDB): domain Bacteria; phylum Pseudomonadota; class Gammaproteobacteria; order Pseudomonadales; family Oleiphilaceae; genus Marinobacter. The sequence continues at coordinate 2,986 of JBFHLR010000102.1, read as the reverse complement.
GATGGTGTTGCCGATCACCAGCACCACCGCCGCGCTCAGCAGCACCGCCAACACCCAGGTCGCCCGCCCCAGCAGCTCAGTCATGCCGTTCAAGCGCTGCAACCAGCCCAGATCCACCTGGACCCGAGCCACGCCGGCAAGGGCCTCCAGCTCGGCGGCCAGCCGCTCCACCCCCGACGCGTTGCGGCTCAGCTCCACCGGCGTCACCAGCAAGGTGTGAGGCAAGGGGTTGTCATCGAGGTAATCGAGGGCGTCGCTCAGACCCGAGCTGGCACGGAACTCCGCCAGCGCCTGGTCACGATCAATCAGGTCCACCTCCGCGGTGTCGCCCCGGACACCGACCTCCAGTTGCAACTGTCGCGCCTGTGCCACCGTCAGGCTCTGCTCCAGATAGGCGGTGATGCGGGCGCTGCTCTCCCAGCCGGCGCTCAAGCCCTGCAAACTGCCGAGCAGCAGCAACAGCCCCACTGGCAACGCCAGCGCCACACCCATCACCATCCAGGTCATCAGGCTGGCCAACGGGGTTTGCCAGAGCCGCTGTGCGCTGTCGCGGGCAACCTTGCGATGATGGGAAAGGTAGCTTTCGGCGGCATCCCGGGTTGCCCTGCGTGCCTGATTGGCTCCCCGCGTGCGGGCAGAATCATCGGCCATGGCCACCTCCCTGCGCCAGCGGCTGACCACCGGCCACCAGGCGGCCATGATCCAGCGCCAGCGTGCGTCGGCCCATGTCATTGATCAGTGCAATGTCATGACTGGCAATCAATACGGTCACGCCGACCTGACTGAATTGCTCGAACAGCTGCATGATGTCTGCCGACAGTTCCGGGTCCAGGTTGCCCGTGGGCTCGTCCGCCAGCAGCAATGGCGGCTTGTTAACCACCGCCCGGGCGATCCCCACTCGCTGCTGTTCCCCGCCAGACAACTGCACCGGGTTCATCTTCTCCTTGCTCAGCAGGCCGACCTTGTCCAGGGCCGCCCGCACCCGTCGCCCGATGTCCCGCGCCGGCACCCCCATCACTTCCAGCGGCATCGCCACGTTGTCGAACACCGTGCGGTCGAACAGCAACTGATGGTTCTGGAACACCACGCCGATGTGGCGGCGGATGTAGGGAATCTGGCGCCGCGGCAACGTGTTGAGCACCTGGCCGCCCACCACCACCTGACCGGCGCTGGGTCGCTCCATCAGCATGATCAGTTTCAGCAGCGTGCTCTTGCCGGCACCGGAATGGCCGGTCAGAAACGCCAGCTCACCACGGCCGAGGCTGAAATTCACCTGCTTCAGCGCCAGGTGATCACCGTCGTATCGTTTACTGACCTGCTGGAACTCGATCATGCCGGCGCTTACTCGTCAAACAATGCTTCTACGAAGGTTTCGGCGTCGAAGGTGCGCAGGTCCTGCGCCTGTTCACCCACGCCGATGTAGCGGATCGGCAACTGCAACTGGCGGGCAATGGCGAACACGATGCCACCCTTGGCGGTGCCATCCAGCTTGGTCAGGGTAATGCCGCTGACCCCCACCGCCTGCTGGAACACGGTGGCCTGGCTCAGGGCGTTCTGGCCGGTGCCGGCATCCAGCACCAGCATCACCTCGTGGGGCGCGCTGTCATCCAGTTTTTTCATTACCCGGACCACCTTTTCGAGCTCGCTCATCAGGTTGTCCTTGTTCTGCAATCGACCGGCGGTATCGGCGATCACCACATCCACACCCTTGGCCTGGGCCGACTGCACCGCATCAAAAATCACCGAGGCGCTGTCGGCGCCGGTGTGCTGGGCAATCACCGGCACCTGGTGGCGATCCCCCCACACCTGCAACTGCTCCACGGCAGCGGCCCGGAAGGTGTCCCCGGCCGCCAGCATCACCGACAGGCCATCATCCTGGAACTGCTTGGCCAGCTTGCCAATGGTGGTGGTCTTGCCAACGCCGTTCACCCCCACCATCAGGATGACGTAGGGCTTGTTGTCCGATGCCACCGTCAGTGGCCGGGTGACCGGGCGCAGCAGACCATGCAGCTCCTCACGCAGCGCCGCCTGCAGGGCAGCACCATCTTTCAGCTGGTTGCGTTCCAGCTTATCGGTCAGCGAGTCGATGATTTCGGAGGTGGCGGTCACGCCCACATCGGCCATCAGCAGGGTGGTCTCGATTTCCTCCAGCAGATCCTCGTCGATCTTCTTGCCGACCGCAAACAGGTCCGCCAGCCCGGAGGTCAGGTTGGCGCGGGTCTTGCCCAAGCCACTGCGAATGCGCTCGAAGACACTGAGTTGCGGCGCGGCTTCTTCCGCCACCGGCGCCGGCTCTGGTGCCACCACCGGCGCAGGCTCCGGCGCGGCGGGGGACTCGACGGCAGCTTGCGGCGCCGGCTCAGCCGCCCTGTCTTCAAGCGGGGCAGCACCAGGCTGCGGCTCTGGCTTCTTCTGCGGCACCGGCTTGGGCCGTGGCAACCGGCGGCGATTGGCGGCCAAATCGCCGACAAACAACAACACAAGAAGGGCCAGAAGGCCTATTGAAATCCACTCTGCCGTCATAGTCTTACCATCTGTCTGGAATGGGTGAAAACCCGGAAAGCGCCCATTCTAGCGGAGGCGGGGGCCGGGTCCAAATCCCGCACCGCGTGCCGCCACACTTTTTCAGAAGCCCCGGTTTTCTGTTGCTCTGGTTTCCGCCACTTCTGCTCTCCGCTACTATGGGCGGCCTGTGCGGCACCTAGGGAGCCTCTGATTAACTCCGGATCACCTCTGGCATTCAGAGCCAATCACAATCAAGGCGCGACTTTGCAGTAATGTCTGGACCTTGCAAAAAGGCGCAACGCCGAGTGTGGATGGCTCTGAACGCCCCGAAGGGCGCGCTCTGAAGGCTGTACCTGCGGCGTTGCGGCTCTTGCCACGGCCAAGTTTTTTTATCAAAACAGGGCCATTGGCTGCGAACCGCGCGGTGCATCTCCAGCCTTCAGATCGCGCAGCGGCGATTCGGAGTTAATCAGAGGCTCCC
>JBFHLR010000101.1:0-9461 GCA_041594735.1 Marinobacter sp. | reverse complement strand
GCGGGCAAACAGGCCCTGATCAGGGCTGAACGTCGGTGCGGCCGGCATCACAACGCCTCCACCAGGCGACGGAACTGGTCGCCGCGTTCAAGGTAATCCCGGAACATATCGAAACTGGCACAGGCCGGTGACAACAATACCCGGTCGCCAGGCCCGGCAACGGCCTCAGCCTGACGCACGGCCTCGGCCAGGTTGGCCACCGTGTGGCACTCGACCTCCGCGGGTACGATCTGAGCCAGACGCTCGGCGTCTGCGCCCATCAAGACCACGGCCCGACAATGGGCAGCCACCGGTTTACTCAGCGGGGCAAAATCCGCGCCCTTGCCATCCCCTCCGGCAATCAGCACGATGCGTCCGTCACGGGGCGCAAGGCTTTCCAGCGCGGCCACCGTTGCCCCCACATTGGTGCCCTTGGAATCGTTGATGTAGTCAACACTCTCCACTCGCCGCACGAATTCGCAGCGATGAGGCAGACCCCGAAACTGCTGAGCCACCGACAGCATAGCGGCCATCGGCAAGCCCGCGGCTTGACCAAGGGCCAGCGCGGCCATGACATTGCTGACGTTATGGCGGCCCAACAGGTGCAGGGAATCGCTCAGGATCAGGTTGTCAAAGCCAAACGTAATCCAGGTGCCTTCGTCATCGTCCCGGGTGCTGAAGGTATCGGGATTGACCCGATGAAAACCGAAACACAGGAACTTCATACCATCGCGGGCCATCGGCGTGCTGAGGGCATCGTCCAGATTGACGATGGCGTGCTGGCAACCGCGGTAAATCCGTTGCTTGGCCTGGTAGTAATCCATCTTGGAGTCGTAACGATCCATGTGATCGTCGCTGACGTTGAGTACGGTGGCCGCCAACGCCCCGAGCTTCTCGGTGGTTTCCAACTGGAAGCTGGACAGTTCCAGCACGTACAGTTCAATGGCATCGTCCAGCAAGTCCAGCGCCGGGGTGCCGATATTGCCGCCAACGGCCACCCGCACACCCGCCGCCTTGGCCATCTCGCCCACCAGCGTGGTCACGGTGGTTTTGCCATTGGAACCGGTGATGGCAATGATGGGTGCCCTGGCAGCCTCGCTGAACAGATCGATGTCGCCACGAATGCAGGCGCCCTGTTGGGCAGCGGCCTGAATCGCCGGGTGCGCGATGCCGATCCCGGGGCTCACCACCAGCTCGTTAAAGCGGCAAAACAGCTCGGCCTCAAAATCCCCCAGATAAACAGTAACGTCTGGCCACTCAGCCTGCAGCTCGGCCAGACCTGGCGGCGACTGGCGGCTGTCAGCCACCGCGACGTCGCGGCCCTGGGCGCACAGGTAGCGCACGCAGGAGAGCCCGGTTTTGCCGAGCCCTACCACCAGTATGCGACGATCCGAAACGATGACAGTCATGGATTACCCGCAACGCCTAGCGAATTTTCAATGTGGACAGGCCCACCAGGACCAGAACCACGGTAATGACCCAAAACCGCACGATCACGCGGGGTTCTGGCCAGCCTTTCAATTCAAAATGGTGGTGCAGCGGCGCCATGCGGAAAATCCGCCGTCCGGTCAGCCGGAACGAAGCAACCTGCAGGATGACCGAGATGGTTTCCATCACGAACACCCCGCCCATAATGAACAGCACGATTTCCTGCCGCACGATCACCGCCACCACACCGAGAGCGGCCCCCAGCGCCAGAGCCCCCACGTCGCCCATGAAAACCTGGGCGGGATAGGTGTTGAACCACAAAAAACCTAGGCCGGCACCTACCAGCGCGCCGCAGAACACGATGAGCTCACCGGTGCCTGGCAAGTGGGGAATGAGCAGATAGTTGGCAAACTGGGCATGACCGGACAGGTAGGCAAAAATGCCCAACGCGGCGGCGACCATGACGGTCGGCATGATAGCCAGGCCGTCGAGGCCATCCGTCAGGTTGACCGCGTTGCTACTGCCAACAATGACGAAATAGGTCAGCAGCACAAACAGTACCGGCCCCAACGTGAGTGACACGTCCTTGAAGAACGGCACAAACAGCGAGGTTTCCTGAGGCATCTCAGCGCTGTAGAACAGCGCCACCGCTGCGATGGCACCAATAACAGACTGCCAGAAATACTTCCAGCGCCCGGGCAGGCCACGGGGGTTGCGCTCGACGACCTTACGGTAGTCATCCACCCAGCCAATGGCGCCAAAAAGCAGCGTGACCAGAAGGGTGATCCACACGTAGCGATTGCTGAGATCCGCCCACATCAGTGTACTGACAGCGATGGCCACCAGAATCAACGCCCCGCCCATGGTCGGTGTGCCGGCCTTGCTCAAGTGGGTTTGCGGGCCATCGTCGCGCACCGCCTGGCCGATCTGATACTGGCTGAGCTTGCGAATCATGTACGGACCGATCAGCAACGAGATCAGCAGCGCGGTCAAGACGCCGAAAATGCCGCGCAGCGTCAAGTACTGAAACACCGTGAGGGCAGAAAAATACTGGGAGAGAATCTCTGTCAGCCAGAGCAGCATGAATTGGTCACCTTATTTTTGAATCCTTCCGCCACGCGCTCCATGGCAGAACTGCGAGACCCTTTGAACAGCACCGTGGCCGGCCCCTTGAGTTGTTTAAATAAATATTCGGCGGCTTCCTCGTGGCTGGCACAATGAATGGCGCCCTCGCCAAAGCCAGCGAGGTATTCATCGCACCCGGCTCCCACCGCCACCAACTGGTCAATCCCCAAATTCCGGGCGGCTTCGCCGATATCCCGGTGCAGACGTCCGGTTTCGTCGCCGAGCTCCGCCATTGCGCCCAGGCAGGCGACCCGGAGCCCCGGCTGACCCGACAGCACGCCGATCGCCGCCTTCATGGACGTTGGGTTGGCATTGTAGCTGTCGTCAATGAGGGTTATGCCCCCGGCCAGTGCTATGGGCTGGAGTCGCCCCTTGACCGGCTTCATGCTCGCCAACCCAGCTGCGATGGTGGCCGCCGGAATGCCGAGAGCGAAGCTCGCGGCCACGGCCATCAAGGCATTGCTGACGTTGTGCTCGCCCAACAGGGAGAGTGACAGGTCGCAGTGCCAATCGCCCGGGCCCAGAACCCGGAACCGCTGTAGACCGGTTGTCGCTGCCAGCGCCTCATGACGAAAACTGGCGTCTTCGCTCTGGCACCCACTGACACTCAACACCTGACGTTGTCCGGCCCGCTCGCGCCAGATCGGAAATGCCGGGTCATCCCGGTTTAGCACCACCACGCCACGGTCCTCGACCCCGTCGATCAGCTCACCCTTCGCCACCACGATGTTGTCGTAGCTGCCAAATCCCTCCAGGTGGGCTTCACCGGCGTTGGTGAGGATACCGACCTCCGGCCGGGTCAACTGGATGGTTTGCGCAATTTCGCCCAAACCACTGGCGCCGTGCTCGATGACGGCGTACTGGTGCTCCGAGTTCACCCGCAGCAAGGTCAGCGGCACGCCGATGTGGTTATTCAGGTTGCCGCTCGTGGCCAGCGTCGACCCCGCCTGGGAGAGAATGGCCGCGACCATTTCCTTCACAGTGGTTTTGCCACTGCTTCCGGTTATCGCGACAAAACGGGCATCACTTTGGCTCCGGTTGCGGGCGGCCAGCTGGCCCAGGGCAACCAATGTATCCGCCACTTTCAACTGAGGCAGTGCCACCGATTCGTCGACGCTATCGACCACGGCCGCCACCGCACCGGCGTCCCGCGCTGCCGCCAGAAACTGGTGGCCATCAAATCGCTCGCCCCGCAGAGCGACAAACAGATCGCCGTTTGCCAGGCTACGGGTATCGGTGGAAACGCCGGTGAACTGCCCGGTCAGCGAATCCGGGACTGCTGCCAGCCAGCCGGCAGCCTCGGCAAGGGAGAATGCCCGAATCATGCCACGCCCCCATTGAGGTCCAGCGCGTGCCGCACCTGCTCAACATCGCTGAATGGCAACCGCTGCCCTGCCGTCTCCTGCCAGGACTCATGACCTTTACCGGCCACCAGCACCACATCGCCCGGCTCGGCGAGGGCGATCGCCTGACGAATGGCGGTGGCGCGATCATGGACCACGTTGGCGTGGCCCGGCTTGGAGAAACCTGCCAGGATGTCCCGGGCAATGTGCTCCGGTGCCTCGCTCCGGGGGTTGTCATCAGTAACGATAACGACATCCGCGCCCTTCTCTGCCTCTTGTGCCATTTCCGGTCGCTTGCCAGCGTCCCGATCACCTCCGCAGCCGAACACGCAGATCAGGCGCTTCGCCGCGTGAGGACGCAACGCGGCCAAGGCATTCGCCAAGGCATCCGGGGTATGGGCATAGTCCACAACAACCTGGACACCATTGGCGCCGACAAACGATTCCAGCCGCCCAGCCGGAGGCGTCAGACGCTCCACTGCCTGCACCACCCGGGCAACCGGAACCCCCAAGCTCAAGACAACCCCCATGGCCGCCAGCAGGTTACTGGCGTTAAAACTGCCCAGCAACGGTGCAGACACATCAAAGCTGCCCCACAATCCATCGACACTGGCCTCAAAACCACCGGCCGTGGGCTGAAAACGAGTCAACCACAGTTCGGTCTGGGCCTCATGCAGGCTGTAACGAACCCGATCGCACTTGCCGTCCAGCTGGCCGTAGAGCTGGCGCCCAAACGGATCATCGAAGTTAATAACGGCAAAATGCAGCTCTTCGCGTTCGAACAGCCGGGCCTTGGCTGCGCCATAGGCCTCCATCGAGCCGTGATAATCCAGGTGATCCCGCGTCAAATTGGTAAAGACCGCCCCGGTGAGCATCAGCCGGTCAATCCGCCCCTGATCCAGCGCATGGGACGACACTTCCATGGCCGCCGCCCGGCCACGCTGGCTGCGGATCTGGGCCAGCGTTCGGTTGACCCTGACCACATCGGGGGTGGTGTGACTGGCAGTCTGCATTCGTCCTGGCATGCCGTAGCCCAGAGTACCAATAACGCCACAGGGCGTTCCTGTCTCGTTAAGCAGCTGCGCCACGTACTGGGTGACCGAGGTCTTGCCATTGGTGCCCGTCACGCCAACCACGCGAAGTTGCCGCGAGGGGTGTTCGTAAAACCGGTCTGCAATCATGCCCAGCTTGTTTCTCAGCGCAACCACAGGCACCAGCAACGCACCGTGGTGTTCACGACACGGCGACGGCTCATCCGCATCCTGCAAGACCACGGAAGCGCCCCGTTCAATGGCGATATTGACGTAGTGCGAGGCGCTCGTTCGCGCTCCTGGCAGGGCGAGGAAGGCGTCGCCGGACTGCACTTCCCGACTGTCTGTCGTCAGGCCGTGGATGGTGACGTCAAAAACCGAAGGCACCTCTACAATGCCCTGTAACAGCGTACTCAGAGATGTGATGCACATAGCGTTATCCCCGCTCTCCGGATCCGCCGGCAGGCCCCGTTGCCTCGCCGATTTCCAGTTCAGGCTTCACATTTAGCAACCGCAAAGCGTCTCCCATCACCCGGGCAAACACCGGGGCAGCTACTTCCCCCCCGTAATATTCGCCGGCCTGGGGCGCATCGACAGCCACTACCGTTACGATTCTTGGATTTTCAATCGGCGCCATACCCGCAAATATCGCCTTGTACTCGCTGTCTTCATATCCGTTTTTGCCCAGCAGGTGCACCGTCCCGGTCTTGCCACCAGCAGAATAAAAGCCGGGTTGGGCCTGACGTCCGGTGCCACTCTCCACCACCTCCCGCAACATGCCGCGAATCTGGGCCGTTACCTGCTCCGACAACACTCGCTCGCCCACTGGGGGCTCGTCCAGTTTCAACAAACTGACCGGGTAACGAACGCCGCCGTTCGCCAGTACCATGTAGGCCTGGGCCAGCTGCAGCGCGTTTACACTGATGCCATAGCCATAGGACAAGGTTGCTTCTTCCACCGGCCGCCAGCGCGGCGGTGCCGGCAGCACGCCCACCGCCTCCCCCGGGAAGCCAATGCCGGTGGCCTGACCCAGCCCCATCCGAAAATACAGATCCCGCACCATGTCACCGCCGAGATCGTTGGCAATTCGACTGATCCCCACGTTCGACGACTTGGTAATGATGGTGGTCATGTCGATGACCCCGTAGTTACGCATATCGCGGATGGTAAAACGGCCGAAGCGCCGATATCCCGGCGACGTATCGATGGTGCTGTTCAGGGTATAGCGACCCGACTCCAGGGCCGCCGCCATGGTGATGGGCTTCATTGGCGAGCCGGGTTCAAACAGATCGGTGATCGCTTTGTTACGCAGCCGCTCCGGACTGAGCTGGCTGCGGTCGTTCGGGTTGTAGGAATGCTGGTTGACCATCGCCAGCACCTCGCCGGTATCCACGTCCAGCATCACCAGGGTGCCACCATGGGCACCGTGCGCCGCCACCACCGCCTTAAGCTCGCGGTACGCCAGGTACTGCAGCCGCAAATCGATGCTCAGGGACAGATCCCGCCCCGGGCTCGCGCCGCGAATCAGCGACAAATCGTCGATGACCCGGCCGCGGTTGTCCTTGAGCACCCGCTTGGCACCGGGCTCGCCCTGCAGCCAGTCGTTGAAGGACAACTCGATGCCTTCCTGGCCCCGGCCATCAATATTGGTAAAGCCGACAACGTGGGCGGTCACCTCGCCGGCCGGATAAAACCGCTGGTATTCACGGCGGCTGTACAAACCCGGAATCTGCAGCGCCATCACCTCGCGCGCCAGGCTGGGCTGAACCTTGCGCTGAATGTAAATGAAGCGCCGCTCGCCATAACGGCGAATGCGGCTGCGCAGTTCCGCCTCGCTAATCGCCAGCAACCGGGCCGCATTGGTCAGACGGGGGTCGTCCGGGTCCATTTCGCTGGGATTGGCCCAGACGGTCTGTACCGGAGTGCTAACTGCCAACGGCTCGCCGTAGCGGTCGGTGACCATGCCCCGGTGCGCATCCACCGTTTCCACACGGATGGTGCGGACATCGCCCTGCCGACGCAGGAACTCCTGATCCACCACATGCAGGTCAACCAGCCGCCAGGCCAGTACGCCGACAACAACCAGAAAGACACCAACAACGGAGCCGAAGCGCCAGGCCTGCAGCCCGGCTGCCAACCGTTGCAGCCATGTGTGTCGCCGATTCTGGTCCGTCACTGTACTCACCTACCCTGGCAACCGGTGTTGGGTTACCACAATTGAATGTCGGCGGATGCCGTCGGCACCAGCACGATGTCCTGCTTGCCGGGCACCACCATACCGAGCTTGTCAGAAGCCTGGTATTCGATCCGGCCATGGGCACTCAAGGCACTTTGCTCCAGCAGCAACTGACTCCACTCGCGCTGGTAGGCATCCCGCCGTTCCTGGAGTTCCGATAATTCGTTAAACAGCCCCCGGTTGGTATGAGCACTGACCACCACCCCGATGGCCGAGGCAATCAGCACCAACACAAAACTCAGCGAGATCAGCACATCGCGCTGCGCCAAGGCCCCAAAAATTCGTCCGGATAAGCGGTAAGCCCGAGACACTCCCTGCCTGAACCGCTCGGCATTGAGCTTTACAGGCTGGCTCTTGACCGGCCGCTCGAGGGTCACAGCACCCATTTTACGCTCCTTCCCCGTTGTATTCTGCGCGCCGCTGCAAGACCCGCATCACGGCACTACGGGATCGCACGTTGTCACTCACTTCCACCACATCCGCCTTCACAGCCTTGCCCACCAGCTGATAATCTGACTCGGCCTCACTCGCAGTCACCGGCACGCCCCGGGGCAACACCGGGCCACGGGCCAGATCCCGCATGAATCGTTTCACCATGCGGTCCTCCAGCGAATGAAAACTGATCGCCACCAGCCGCCCACCGGGCGACAACTGGGCGGCGGAGGCCGCCAGCCCCTGCTCCAGGTCTTCCAGTTCACGGTTGATAAAAATCCGAATCGCCTGAAACGTGCGGGTGGCAGGATGCTTGTGTTTTTCCTTGCGCGGAATGGCCGCACTGACCAGCTCGGCCAATTCCCGGGTACCCTGTAGTGGCTCTTCTTCGCGCCGGGCGACAATCGCCCGGGCAATACGACGGGAAAATTTTTCTTCGCCATAGCGCCAGAGCACGTCGGCGATGTCTTTTTCATCCGCTGCCGCCAGCCACTCGGCCGCACTGGGGGATTGCTGCGGGTTCATGCGCATGTCCAGGGGGCCTTGACGCATAAAGCTGAAGCCCCGCGAGGCGTCATCCAACTGTGGGGAAGACACGCCCAGGTCCATCAGCACACCGGCGACGCCGCCGCGCCAGCCAGTGCTGGCGACTGCTTGCTGCAACTCGGCAAAAGAGCCGTGATACGACGAAAACCGAGCGTCTTCTTTGGCCAGCCGCTCGGCAAAACCGATCGCCTCGGGGTCCTTATCGATACCCAGCAGGCGCCCCTTCTCCGACAACCGCTCCAATATCAGGCGGCTGTGCCCCCCACGACCAAAGGTGCAATCCACATAGTTGCCATCCGGATCGGTCACAAGCTGATCCACCGCCGCGTCAAGGAGCACGGACTGGTGCAGCTTCTGACCGTCCGCGTCTCCATCACGCCGCGGGGTCATAGTGAAAGCGCCTCCATTTCGGGCGGCATTTCGTCGTCATCCTCAGATGCATCCAGCCAGGCGAACCAACGCTCTTCGCTCCAAAGCTCCAGCTTCTTGCCCTGGCCAACCAACATCAGTTTCTTTTCCAGATTTGCGAAGTTCCGTAGTGTCGGCGGCACCAGAATCCGGCCTGCACTGTCCAACTCCAACGGAGTTGCGTAGCCGAGTACAATTCGCAGCAACCGACGTACCGCCTTCTTCATCGTGGGCAACGCATTGAGCTGTTCCTCAACGAGCTTCCACTGGGGCTCCGGGTAGATCAGCAAACAACGTTCCTCGTCAGCACTGGCCGTCAATACGATGCGGCTGCCGCAAAGCTGCTCGAGCTCCTCGCGCAGCTTTGCGGGGATCGCCAGGCGACCCTTCGCATCCATATTGATGGCATGACTGCCGCGAAAGTTGCTCATCTATTCCGACTCTACGCTGTGTGTCTGGGGCAAGTGACCGGTGACTTGAGGAACAGGAGCTCTCGAAACCCACCTTTCACCCGCTTTCACCACAAAAAACCACAACTAACCACTTTTTCCCACTTCTGCACACTATAGAAACACGGAAAACACAATGCAAGCGCCGCCGAGGACGACGGACACATGAAAGTTTCTTTAATGACAACAAGTTACAGATGATTAACTAGAGAGAGACAGAGCCAGAGAAAAAGAAAAACAACTAAATCGACTACCTGCAGCAAATTCTGCAGGCATGGAGTGAACTCTAAGATTATTTGGCTATAAAAGGCCGTGACCGGGAACGATCGGAATGAATCATTAAGGAGCCTCTGATTAACTCCGGATCTCCTCTGGCTTTCGGAGCCATTCCCAATCAAGGCGTGACTTTGCAGTAATGCCGGGGCCTTTCAAGAAGTCGCAACGCGGAGTGGGGATGGCTCCGAACGCCCCGCAGGGCGCGCTC
>JBFHLR010000100.1:0-9584 GCA_041594735.1 Marinobacter sp. | reverse complement strand
TTGGAGAAGCCGATGCCAAAATCGTCAATAACCAACGACACCCCAATCCCCTTCAGTCGATGCATCATCTTGATGGAGCGTTCGGGATTGCTCATGGACATCGATTCGGTCAGCTCCAGCGCCAAGTAGTGAGCTTCAACCCGGTGGTCGGCAAGGATTTTCGCCAGCACCTGATCAAAATGCGGTTCTGCAAATTGGGCGGCGGCAAGGTTTATTGCCACCGGAACCACTGGCAGCCCCGCATCCAACCAGGCCCGGATTTGGCGACAGGCTTCCTTTAATACCCATTCCCCCAATGCAAGGATAAGCCGGCTCTCCTCAGCCACAGGGATGAACTCACCAGGGAGTACCAACCCTTCTTCTGGGCTCTGCCAGCGAATCAATGCTTCCAGCCCGCAGAGGCGACCTGTTCTCAAATCAACCTGCGGCTGAAAAGCCAGTAAAAACTCGTCGTTATCCAGAGCGCGATAGAGACGCCGTTCCAGGCTGGCCTGCCTGTCCCCGGATTCCAGTGCCGAGCTGTCGAAAAACCGGAAGGTGTTGCGACCTGACTTCTTGGCCTGGTACATGGCAGCATCGGCGTAACTCAACAGCTTCTCGGCGGATTCTCCGTCCTGGGGAAACTGGCTCACGCCAACGCTGCAAGTCGAGGCCAGCCTCCGCTCGCCAACCAGCATCGGCTGCGCAAGTACGTCACAGACACTCCCGGCCAGTTGTTCAAGCTCTTCCGGCGCCCGGACCGCTTCAATCAAGATCGCAAACTCATCGCTTCCCAATCGGGCCAATGTATCGCTCTTTCTCACACATTGACTCAGACGCGCGGCCACTGCCTTCAGCACCTCATCGCCGGTGCTGTAGCCTTCGTGATCATTGAGCACTTTGAACCTGTCCAGGCCGATCAACAACATCCCCAGCCGGGTATCTCTTTGCCTGGCCTGTTCAATGGCGTGATTTAATCGGTCACGGAACAGCGTGCCGTTGGCCAGACCGGTCAGCATATCGTGAGTGGCGCGGCGCTCAAGTTCTTGAAGTTGCTTCTCTTGTTGCCTTAATTTCTGCCGCAGTTGCTGGTTGCGGGTCTCGAGCAGTTGTTGCATGGCCCGCAAAGTGACATGAGTGTTGGCCCGGGCAAGCACTTCCTCCCTCTCAACGGGTTTGGTGACATAGTCCACCCCACCTACGTCGAAGGCGGTCACTTTAACGAACGCATGGTCCTGCGCGATCATGAAAATAACCGGAATATCCTGGGTATTCTCGCGCTGCTTCAAACGCTGACAGGTTTCAAAGCCGGTGAGGTCAGGCATTTGAACGTCCAGCAGAATAAGATCCGGACGCACAAATTCCGCTCGCTGAATGGTCTCTTCTCCGTTCTGGACGACAACAACACGGTATCCAGCCTGTTCCAAATGCTCACGGACAAGTACTAGATGGGCAGGCGTATCATCCACTACCAGAATTGTGGCCGAACTGGACACGAAGCTCATACCACCATCAACTTTTTATGGTCGGCCGCAATGCGCAAGGGCGCCTCGATCAGGAAGTGCCTGATAGGCTGAGCATTCAGCCTGGGGAGAGGAACCTGTCGAGCAATGGGGGCTGCCTTTGAGGTAGCGTCGAACCCATCAACGGTCAGGGCACCCCTACTGAAGTGGTTATTGATTAAGACAACAGGCTTGCACACCAATTCTGGCCTCCATTCCCTGAGCCACATTGATAATCAGAATCCTTTCATTATCAATATATAGACTCTAAATAGAGAAGTGCCAATATCCGCCAGGCACAGAAAATAGCTGCCAAGCGGAGAGCACCCATGACGCTAACCGGCATTTACCGACAGGGGGTGATTCGTCAAAGCCATCGCTGCTGTAGGGTGCAGGATTAGCGAAACAGCGCAAACCGATTGTTTACACGGGAGTTATTCCCCGGTATCGAATTTAATGCCCTCAGACCTGAGCCGGACACTCTGTTCCCCGTTGATCACCTTGCGCAGTTCCTTTTTCGCCTCCCCTGCTGACAGCCCCCGGCGTTGCAATACCAACAATAACTCATTGAACTGCGCCCTGCGCAGCGCGCCACCAGAGCCAGGCCTGCGCCGATCAGCAAAGAAATCCATCAGAGTGGAGCCACACACGCAGTTGCGAAACAGCATCACCACCGGTTGGTCGTCATCGTCGAGGGATTTCTTCAGGCCACTACCGGAAGCCACTGATTCAGACTCGGCGATGAAGGCATCCGCGGACTCAAACCAGCGACCGCAATTGTTGCACTTCTTTGGAAACGCGCTGTCTGACAGAGCCTGTAATCCGGCATAAAATGTTCGTTCATCCTCGTCCATGGCAGCTCATCCTCTGACTTGCTATCTTCATTCGGCGACTTCGCCCCGCGCGTTGGGGCATCTAATAGCTTAGCACTCCAGCCGCGGATAACGAGCACCGCCAACGACCGGTTGGCTTTCGCCCTGTCTTACAAGCGGGGATAATGGAAATGGTGAGACTGGGAGAAGCGAACATGACCCAAGTCCGTTCATTGTCATCGAAAGACCTGCTGATCCGTGCCATGGACGCCGAACTCAACGGCACCCTGGCCCTGCCTGATTTCGCCACCGCTCTGGTGATATTCGTTCACGGCAGCGGCAGCAGCCGTTTCAGCCCACGCAACCGCTATGTGGCGGAAGTACTTCAAAGTGCAGGGCTGGCGACACTGTTGTTCGACCTGCTGACACCGGATGAAGAAGTTGTCGATGAGCAGAGCCGCGCCTTGCGCTTTGACATTGACCTGCTCACTAAACGTATGGTGACCACGGTAGATTGGGTGCAGCAGCAATCCGAGCTCCAGGGGCTTCACCTAGGCCTGTTCGGCGCCAGCACCGGAGCGGCGGCGGCCCTCAACACCGCGGCGGCCAGGCCCGAACGGATCCAAGCGGTGGTGTCCCGCGGCGGCAGGCCAGACCTGGCACTGGACGCCCTGGCTCAGGTTCAGGCACCAACCCTGCTCCTGGTGGGAGGCGACGACACCGTGGTGATTGATCTCAATCGGCAGGCTGCAGGACATCTCACTGCGCACCACGAGTTGGTCATCGTCCCCGGCGCCAGTCATCTGTTCGAAGAACCCGGCAAGCTGGAAACCGTCGCCGGCCTGGCCCGAGACTGGCTGCTCAGGGAACTGCGCTGACAATGAGCCGTGTCCACCAACGAAGCAAGACAAACTTTGACCAATGCCCGGGTTAGCCGCCATATTGGCAAGGACACGCGGTGATCCGGACGTTCAGCCTACGTCGGGCAAGCCTTCTGCGGCCCGGCGCCTTACAGGCCCGGACGCCCGCCCAGGCATTCATTGGATTCGAAAAGGAAGGGCGTATGATCAACAAGGGTCTTTGCCTGTTTGCCCTCGACGAGGACGATCCGCTGGCCACCGGGATTGCTCAACATCTGGGCCTCCCACTGAGCCTGCACGAAGAACGCCGTTTCGAAGACGGCGAACACAAGTGCCGCCCGCTTGAAAGTGTCCGCGACAGGGATGTTTACATCGTGCAATCGCTGGTGAGCGATCACCACCTGAGCGTGGACGACCGACTCTGTCGGCTGCTGTTCTTTATTGCCGCTCTGGCCGACGCCTCGGCCTACCGCATCACTGCGGTGCTGCCTTATCTCTGCTATGGCCGCAAAGATCGGCAGACCCAATCAAGAGATCCTGTCATCACCCGCTACGTCGCCCAGTTGTTTGAAGCCGTCGGCGTGTCGCGGGTGCTGACCCTGGACGCCCATAACCCCGCCGCCTACCAGAACGCCTTCCGTTGTCCCCGGGAGCACCTGGAGGGCTGCCAACTCATGGCCGACCATTTTGCGTCCATCCTCCGCGATCAGGACGTGGCCGTGGTCTCCCCCGACATCGGCGGCATCAAACGCGCGGAACGGTTTCGCCAACGACTGGCACATCAGTTGGGCCGGAACGTGACCAACGCCTATGTTGAAAAGTACCGCAGCTCGGGAAAAATCACCGGGGGAACCCTGGTGGGCGATGTCGAGCACAAAACGGTCATCATCCTGGATGACCTGATCAGTACCGGCGGCACCTTGCTGCAAGCCGCAATGGCCTGTCGCAGGCACGGTGCCCGGGCCATTTATGGGGCGGCAACCCACGGCCTGTTGACCGGGAATTCGGAAGCGTTGCTGACATCACCAGAGCTGGATCGCCTGGTGATCACCGACAGCATCCTGCCAGCCCGTTTTGCGACGGCGGCGGATGACAGGCTGGTGGTACTGTCGGTCGCACCGCTGCTGGCCGCCGCCATCGACCGATTGGCCAAGGGGGATTCGCTGTCTAAACTAATGATGGAGGACGAATGAGCGCTCTGGCTCTGGCTCTCGCTCTGGCTCTCGCTCAGTCCCGAGCCCGAGGCGAGCGGCCGATCCCGGTTTCGACTCTGAGGCCAAATCCGTGCTGGCCGAAACGCCCCCGTTACAGCAGCCCGGCGTCCAGGCTGGCAGCCACGTACAGTCCCAGTTCCCGGCACTGTTCCTCAAATTCCTTGCGGTATTCGCCCCGACAGACCAGCGGGTCCTGAACCAGGCGCCAACGCAGCCCGGAGGTAATGGATTCAATGGCCCGCCGGGTGCCGGTACCGTCGTGACCGGCGCGAATGTAGAAGGCAAACGGCAGGCCCTGGGTTTTCTCCAGGCACGGGTAATAGCTGCGGTCGAAAAAATCCTTGAGGGCACCGCTCATGTAGCCGAGGTTTTCTGTCGTCCCCAGGATGATGGCATCGCAAGCCAGCACGTCGTCCGGTCCGGCCTCCAGCGGCGCCAGTACGGTCACGTCCACCTGTTCGATGTCCGGGTGGCGAGCGCCGTCGGCAACGGCGTTTCGAAGCGTCAGGGTATTGGGTGAGGGTGCGTGGGCAACAATCAGTAAACGCTTGCGTTCAGGCATGACTGACTCCTGCGGGAAAAACACCTGTGACCGGGGGCGCATCCCCCGGTCGGGCAACCAGCGCCGGCTTAGATCAACTCGCCGTTGGTCTCTGCCGGCTGGGCGGCGGCGTCTTTGCTGGTCGGCTTCGGCATCAGCTTGTCACGAACCTTGGCTTCAATCTCATTCGCCATGTCCAGGTTATCTTCCAGGAACTTGCAGGCATTGGCCTTACCCTGACCAATCTTGTCGCCATTATAGGCGTACCAGGCACCGGACTTGTCTACAAAGCCTTCCTTGACCCCCATGTCCAGCACTTCGGCCATGTGGTAGATGCCCTTGCCGTACATGATCTGGAATTCAGCCTGACGGAACGGTGGCGATACCTTGTTTTTGACGACCTTGACTCGGGTTTCGTTACCCACCACCTCGTCACCGTCCTTGACCGAGCCGATGCGGCGGATGTCCAGGCGAACGGAGGCGTAGAACTTGAGCGCATTACCACCGGTGGTGGTTTCTGGGCTGCCGAACATCACCCCAATCTTCATACGGATCTGGTTGATGAACACCATCAAGCAGTTGGCCTGCTTGACGCTACCGGTCAGCTTACGCAGCGCCTGGGACATCAGGCGCGCCTGCAGACCCACGTGGGAATCCCCCATTTCACCCTCGATTTCCGCCTTCGGGGTCAGCGCGGCTACCGAGTCGACAATAATGACGTCTACCGCGTTGGAACGCACCAGCATATCGGCAATTTCCAGCGCCTGCTCACCGGTATCCGGCTGGGACACCAACAGTTCATCCACGTTTACGCCTAGCTTCTCGGCATAGATCGGGTCGAGGGCGTGCTCGGCATCGACAAAGGCACAGGTCTTGCCCTGCTTCTGGGCTTCGGCAATCACTTGCAGAGTCAGCGTGGTCTTACCGGAACTTTCCGGACCGTAGATTTCAACAATCCGGCCATAGGGCAGGCCGCCAATTCCCAGAGCCACATCCAGTCCCAGGGAGCCGGTAGACACCGCCGGAATGGCTTCACGTGGCTGATCGCCCATTTTCATCACCGCGCCCTTACCGAACTGGCGCTCAATCTGACTCAGAGCTGCACCGAGTGCCTTCTTGCGGTTGTCTTCCATTGCTGCCATGCCCTCTTAGCTTTTAAAGTTTCTAACTTTCAGCGTCTAGCTATCGGTTGCCCGCTATTCGCGTCATCTGAATGGTCTTGCCCGGGTCAGGTTCACACAGGAGCCCAACTGTATATTTGACCAGTATTAAAACACAAGCCACGGGACAGACCAACCCCTGCTTTTGATCAGGAATCCAGAAAGTCCCTAACCCCTTGCAATGCCAACAAGACCGCCTGTCGGCGAACCGCCTCCCGGTCGCCCTCAAAGCGTCCGAGCTGGGCCTTGGTGCCCCTGGCATGGCTGCCCCAGGCAAACCAGACCGTGCCGACCGGCTTCTCGACACTGCCGCCCCCTGGCCCCGCCACGCCGCTGATGGCCACCGCCACCTCCGCCCCGGTCACCCTCAGGGCTCCGGCCACCATGTCGCGAACGACCTGTTCACTGACAGCACCATGCTCGTGAAGTGTCTGTTCTGTAACACCCAACAGGAGCTGCTTGGCGTGATTGCTGTAGGTGATCAGCCCTCCCGTCACATAGGCAGAAGAACCGGCGCGATCGGTCAATACCTTGGCCAGCCAACCGCCCGTACAGCTCTCTGCCGTGGCGATCGTTAACCCCTGGCTGACCAACAGCTTCCCCAACTGAGCGCCC
Source organism: Marinobacter sp. (assembly GCA_041594735.1). Lineage (GTDB taxonomy): Bacteria > Pseudomonadota > Gammaproteobacteria > Pseudomonadales > Oleiphilaceae > Marinobacter. Next base: position 2,901 of record JBFHLR010000100.1, on the reverse strand, counting down.
GCCTGAGCCAGCTGCTGATCGGAAATGGTCATAAGCCCTCTCAAACCGTCGAAAAAAATTACATTACTAGTTTTTAATGTAACACGAATATCGTGTATCTTATATAAATCATGCAGTTATACGGCTTGGCCTGCATATTGCCTTGTTCCGGTGACAATAAATGATCAGGGAGGATCAGCAGATTGCATTAAGTGCGTAGTAGATCCATTAAGCGGGCAGGCGCAGTTTCTGGCTGGTTAGGTCGCGGTGTTTCAGTATCTATACACCCCCGCAGACCATCTGTATCCGGTGCCAGAGTAACCGTAGAGGCTGTGAGATGGATCACCCTGTTTGTGTTGTTATTGTCGTCAGGAACCTGGAAACATGCACCACCAATGAATATGCTGAAACTCTCAAATCTCAAGGCTATCAAGTCAGGTACGTAGCCGCCGGACAGGATCCCGTTCCGGTCATCCGGCAGCATGCGCCGGTTGCCGCCTGTTTTCAATTCGACTATCCGGATCAGTCCGGCTTACTCGAACTGCGGCTGACCAAGCAACTGCTGCCTTCGGTGCCGTTGCTGATGATTACCCAGTCCCATTCCGAGCAACTGGCGGTTTGGGCGTTTCGTACCCACGTCTGGGATTATTTTGTCCAGCCGGTGGATACCGCACGCTATATCGATGTCATTGACACGCTGACCGCAATTCGCCACGGCCAGCCCGCAGAAGCCGCCCGTGCGGCGCTCGACGCCAACAATGCCATTCCTCCCGAAGCCCGACTACGCTGCAACGGTGGTGGTGAAGATCGTGCCGTCATGGACCAGATCCTCACCTTCCTGAACGCCAACCTGCACAAGAAGATTGTGCAGGCGGAGGTGGCGGAACGCTTCGGCCTCAGTCCGTTCCAGTTCAGCCGGCTGTTCAAGCGCCTCGGCGATGTCACCTTCCAGGCCTACCTGCTCACCCGCAGGGTCGAGGAAGCCAAACGGCTACTCGCCAATCCCAAGGTGTCGGTCACCGATGTCTGCTTTACCGTCGGCTTTCATGACCTGTCCTACTTCACCCGCATCTTCCAGCGCCATGTGGGGCTGCCTCCGTCCCGATACCGTTTGGCCCAGGCCGAGCAGGCTGCGGCGGCAGAAGCCGCAGCCAGTACCCAGGAATCGTTCCGGACTTCCGAATTCGTTACCGCCAAGGGCTAGTGTCCAGTCTGATTAACTCCCAGATTATCCGCAGGCATTCAGCAAGTTCCAGGGAACGATGCAAAACACCCGAGGTGCCATGTCAGCCAAGGCACTTCGGGTGTTTTTGATGGCTTATCCGAAAACCGGCCCGCCCTGCCCTGATAGCACTTGGGGCAACGCGGGCGACGCTCAGTCCACCAGCACCGGGATCTCGGCCAGTACGCCGAAGTTCTCTCCACCGGTGTGTCCTGCCGGCTCATGATAGGAACAATCCGGGGCAAAGTAGATGGTCTTCTGGCGCCAGCCATCATCCTGCTGATTATCCTCATCGTATTCGGCCAGCGAGCCATCCGGCATTTCCAGCTGGAATTCATCGACAAAGTCGTTCCAGCGGGGCGCACCCAGTGGATTGCCATTGCTCCAGGTGCCCGGCGACTCACCGCCGCTGTCTTCCGGCGGAATGCTCATCTCAAACGGCGCATCGCCATCGATATCATTCTCCTTGTCGACGATCCACATCACGTTGACGTTCACCGCACCCACCAGCGTGTTGGTGGGGCCCACGCTGCCGTCCGGGCAATCGATCACCGGCAGCGTCATGTTCCATGGCTCGGTCTGATCGGTCGCCTCCTGCCAGCAGTCGTACAGCGCCTTGAACGCGGTGTGAACCTGGCCGTTGGTGGTCTGCATGGGCTCGCCATAATGCAGCGTCTCCGGATTGCCATCACCACACACCAGTTCTTTGATTTCATTGGCATTGGCAGCTCCGTCGACGTTCTGCTGGAAGTTGGTCCAGCCCCCGGTGTCCCCATTGGCCGGGATAAACCGCCCCACGGAACAGTCGTATTCGCCGGAGGCGTTCAGTAACGCGTCCTGACAGAGGGCGATCGGCTGGTCCAGATCTTCTGGCAGCAAGGTGCCGGCATAGCCGATGTAGGCAACGGCCCGAGCCGCCGAGTTGTAATTATCGAACCCCAGCACAGTGCCAAAGAAGGCCTCCACCGGGGTCGCCTCCCGCTGGGTGATCACCTCCACCGCATTGATGAAATTGGGGTCCAGGTCCAGTTCCGCCGCGGTTTTGCCGAACAGGTCCACCACGTCCGTCGAGGGGTTCGCGGTGAAGGTTCGAGTGGTGAAGCTCCAATGCCCGCGCTGTGCGCTGAACACCTCCACGGCCTCGCCCTGACTGTAGTTGGCAACGGCAACCTCCACAGCAATGTCGTCGGCCCCCGTGTTGATGGCGCTGCCATCGTCCTCGTAAAGCTCCCTGGCGCCGGCCAGGGCACCGGCGTCGGCGGCATTCTGAAGTTCGTTCTTGGCAACGTAGAGGTTGCCGCCATCGATGGCCAGGGCAGCGAACGCCATGAGCATCAACAGCGCTATCGACATCAGTACGATGGAGAGGCCGCGCTGACGGTACGGGCCCGAAGGGACTGACCGACGCGAACTTAACCACCGCACAGTGACTGTTTTTGAAGTGGTCATGATCATTCCGCTCGCATTGTGGTGGATGCCGACAGGTTTAGAGAATCCCCCAGGGCACCGCCCAGGGTGCCGACAAACGCAGGCACTATCAGGAACTGATAGGGATAGGTGACGGTAACGATGACGTCATCACCTCGGCCGAAGATACCGTCGCCCGACGTATCCACACGCTGAATGTTGGTGGTCAGCTCGGCTGGGCCGCCCAGCGAGAGAAGATAACCAGAGTAGCTGTCCACCGCCTGCTGAATGTC
>JBFHLR010000099.1:0-9781 GCA_041594735.1 Marinobacter sp. | reverse complement strand
GTCCAGTTACGGCGTCTACCTCGGGGGGCTGATTGCGCTCGCCGTGGTGGTTTTTCGCCTGGCCTTGCGCAAGCCTGCAAACCGACTGCGATTTCACCGCTCGTTACTGAACCTGCCCTTGGTGGCTGGGATGGTGCGAGGAGTGAACACCGCCCAGTACGCCAGCACACTCAGCATCCTGACCACCAGTGGCGTGCCGCTGGTGGATGCCATGCGCATTGCCGGCGAGGTGTTGTCCAACGACTACCTGCGTCAGGAGCTTCGCGGTGCGGCGCAGAAGGTGAGTGAAGGGGGCTCGCTGCATCGGTCACTGGACCAGACCGGCTATTTCCCGCCCATGATGCTGCACATGATCGCCAGTGGCGAGGCTAGTGGTGAACTGGACAGCATGCTGGAGCGTACCGCGCGGATGCAGGAAAATACCCTACAGGCAAAGATTGCCACCATCGTCGGTCTGTTCGAGCCGATGATGCTGCTGGTGATGGGGGTCGTGGTGCTGATCATCGTGTTGGCCATCATGTTGCCGATTCTGAATATGAGCAACCTGGTTGGTTGATTGCCAAAACATTCATTGGAACGATAACGGAAGGACTTGAACATCATGACGAACGAACATGCCCGGACTCAACGAGGCTTCACCCTGATCGAGATTATGGTGGTAATGGTGATTCTCGGCCTGCTGGTGGCCATTGTGGCGCCCAACATCATGGGCCGCAGTGAACAGGCCAAGGTCACGGTCGCAAAGACCCAGATGAGCAACATCGCCAACTCACTGGACCTGTACCGGCTCGACAACAGTCATTACCCGTCCACTCAGCAGGGCCTGGAGGCCCTGGTGAGCAAGCCTAGCGGAAGCCCGGAACCGAAGAACTGGAACCCGGACGGCTACATGAAGAACCTGCCGGAAGATCCCTGGGGTAACCCTTACCAGTACATCAGCCCGGGTGTGGAAGGGCCCTACGACCTGCTGTCCTATGGCGCCGATGGCCAGGAAGGCGGTGACGGTAACGACACCGACATCAGTGTCTGGGAAACGCAGGAATAACCGGTGATTCACCGCGGCGTCTCCAAAGGCTTCACCATGATCGAAATCCTGGTGGTGCTGGTGGTGGTGGGCCTGCTGGCTGCCCTGGCGGTGACCAACATGGGAGGCGCCAGCCAACAAAGGGAGTTGGAAAACCAGGTTCGCGAACTGTTCCTGCTGATGCAAACGGCCTCCGAGCAAGCCATTCTCAATAACGAGGAATTGGGCCTCCGGTTTACCGATGAGGGCTACCAGTTTCTCGTGTTCGATGACGAGAACGACGAATGGAGCGAACAGGGCGAACGGCTGTTCCGTCCCCGGAAGTTGCCCGATTGGCTAACCGTCACGCCGTTGGTGGAGAACGACTTGCCCAGACTGGGTGGCGATGAAGACGCCTTCCGCCCCGATCTGATGTTTTTCTCCAGTGGCGAAACGACGCCGTTTGAACTGGAGTTTACGGTGGGTAACGACTCTGATTACGTACACCTCATCGTTTCCGATGGCCTGTCTGCGATCGAATGGCGTTCTCCCGGTGCCCAAGAGGGGGACTCTTGATTCGCGTAAAGGGGTTTACCCTGATCGAAGTGCTGGTAGCGCTGCTGGTGTTTGGCCTGATCGGTACCGCCGCGGCTCAGGTGGGGAGCCAGTACATCGCCAGCTACGAAAGAGTTCGGGATAAAACCCTGGCGCTGTGGATTGCCGATAACCGGATGAATGAAATCCGTCTCGCCGATGCCTTTCCGGAGATTTCCGAAAACACTGACGACCTCGATTATGGGCAGTACCGGTGGCAGGTGCTGACGTCGGTGAAAGGCACCGCCGAGCCCACCATTCGCCGTGTCGATATCACTGTATCCCGGTATCCGGATGAATACGCCGACCCCTTTCCCGTTCATTCCTTGTCTGGCTTCATTGGAGATCCGCAATGAGCTCAGCCAGGCGGGTCTCACTGACGGTCGGCAGGCCGCGACTGCAGTCCGGCTTCACCCTGATGGAGGTGCTGATCGCCGTTACCATCACTGCGATCATCGGGCTTGGGGTGTGGCAGGTGCTGTCTGGCGTGATCGCCTCCCGCGACCGGGTAGACAACGCGGCCGGCGAATTTGACGGTCTGCACAGGGCTTTCCTGCTCCTGGAGCGGGACATTACTCAGGCCGTCAGCCGTCCCGTTCGTAACATCTATGGGGATTTTGATCCGGCGTTGAGCAGCCGCGCTGATCAGTTCGATCTTATGCTGACCCGGCAGGGCTGGCGCAACCCGCTCGGCAGCCGCCGTTCGGAATTGCAACGAGTCGCTTACGAATTCACCGGCGATGAACTGCGGCGTCGCTATTGGCTGATGGTGGATCAGGGTCAGGAGGAAACCAGCCGCGATCAGCTGTTGCTGACGAACCTGAAGCAGTTCGAGGTTCAATACCTCGACGACGAAAATAACTGGGTGGACGACTGGCCAACCCAGGACGCGCTGAACAATGTCACTGATCGAGGCTTGCAGTCCCTGGGGCTGCCCAAGGGGCTGAGAATCCGCCTGGAGCATGGCCGATTTGGTGAGATCGAGCGGCTTTATGTGCTGCCAGCCTTCGATCATCAGGCACTGCAGCGCCAGGTGGATGCGCAGAACGCCCCAGCCGATGGGCAGACTGGGGAGAGTGACGAGCAGGGTGAGCCGGCCGCAGGGGTCACGCAATGACCGCGTTCAATGCAGGCCGGCAGCAGCGCGGCATGGCCCTGATCATGGTGTTGCTGGCCATGGCCTTGGTGATCATGCTGACGGCAGGCATGACTCAGCAGCAGAGTGTGCGGGTTTTTCGCGCCGGCCATTACTTGGCTCAGCAACAGGGCTACAGCGTGGCCCTGGGGGCGGAAGCGTTTGCCCAGCAGATACTGTTCAAGGACTACGAGCAGGACAAGGACGACGGCACCCTGGTGGATAGCCCCGACGAGCCCTGGTCGCAGTACTCCGCGATCTTGCCTCTGGACGACCAGGGGGTGGCGGAGGTGCAGATCGACGACCTCAGCGGACGCATCAACCTCAACGACCTGGTCAGCTCCAGCGGCGATGTTGATGCCATAACCCGTGCTCGCCTGGAGCGATTGCTGCAGGTGCTCGATATCGATGCGGTGAAGGTAGACGCGCTTATCGACTGGCTCGATTCCAATGACGAGACTGTGAGCGCCTCGGGTGCCGAGGATGGGCTCTATTTGGTGCAGCAACCGTCTTACCGGGCCGCCAACCAGAAGTTCACCAGCGTCAGTGAATTGCTGCTGATCCTGGGCATGACCGATGAGGACTACCGGAAGCTCCGCCCTCACGTTGCGGCGCTGCCGGTGTCCGGCCTGGGGATCAATGTTAACATGGCGACCACAGCGGTGTTGCAGTCACTCCATGAAAGGCTGACGCAGTCACAGGCAGAAGCTATCCTAGCCAAAGTAAAGGAAGAACGGTTCGAAGAAATGGCGGACTTCCTGGCGCTACCGGAGTTTGCCGGCCTGGGGATGAAGGCGGACAGGCTGAGTCTGAACAGCCGTTTCTTTGACGTGGTTTCCCGGATCACCTTCGACAACCGCACCGTGAACCTGGTGAGCACCCTGTACCGCAGCAGCGACGGGAAGTTTGAGGTTGTCGCCCGGGACAGTGGCCAGAAACACCGTATCAATAAACCGCCTTTCTCTGTGTCGGAAGGCTGATCGTAATTGACAGGCATTGCACAAGGACGCCTAACACCATGACTTATCGCTTATACGTTCAACCCGAGCAGGGCCGGGAGGATATCGGGCCCGAGCCCGCAGGCCTGGCCTTCAACTGGGTGTTGCTCGATGCTGGCGGCGATGTTCAGGCCCATGGTGAGAAGGATTCCAGGGAAACCATCGAACAGACTCTCGTCCAGAACGCCTTGGACCACGTGGCCCTGTACGCCCTGGTGCCTGGCGACGAGGTGAGTTTCTGTCTGGCTGACATTCCCGCCAAGCAGGCCCGGTTCATACGCCAGGCTCTGCCGTTCGCCGTGGAGGAACAGTTGGCCCAGGATGTGGAAAGCATGCACCTGGCTCTCGGCAGCAAGGGGGAGGCGGGCTATCGGGTGGCAGCGGTGGACCGTCGTACCATGGCGGCTTGGACGGCGCTCTATTCGGACTGGCAACACACGAGGCTCGTGGCGATATACGCGGATGCTGCTTTGCTGCCGGTGCAGGGACGTGAGTGGGTGATCTGTCTGGGGGCGGAGACTGCGCTTGTGAGCAGTGGTCGTGGTGAGTGGCTACGCATCACCGCCGCCAATCTGGAAATGTTCATGCACACCCTTGCATTGCCGCAAGAAGACGGGGTCAAGGCGGAAATCCGGGTTGCCCTTTACGGGACCGAGAGCGATCTGGACAAGCACGTTGCGCTGGAGGGTGTACTGGCTTCGGATTCGACGCTGAACTACAGCCAGGAAACCCTGGAAGTGTCGCCATTGGAACTGCTCGCCCATGCGCATCACCACCACCTGTGCGATCCGATCAATCTGTGTGAGGGTGAGTATTCGGTGAACGGTGGTCGTCGCAGTGCGCTGCGGCCCTGGCGACCACTCATCGCCGTGGCCTGCACCTGGTTTGTGTTGCAAGTGGCCCTGGAGATCGGTACCGGTATCTATCAGCAGCGGCAGGCAGAGCGACTCGAAGAACAGGCCATGGCGGTTTACCGGGAGTTTTTCCCATCCGATCGACGTACCCATGCCGGCAACGTGAGACGGGTGGTGGCCGGGCAACTGAGGCAACTGGATTCAACGGGACAAAGCGCTGACTTCCTGTCGCTGATCAAATACGCCGGACAACAGTACGCCAGTCTGCCCGGCAAGGAGCGCGTCAGCTTCAACTCCATTAACTACACCCAGTCCCGGGGAGAGCTGGTGATGGACCTGCGTGCCGACAATTTCGACAAGCTGACGGCGTTGCGCAACGGTTTGGTACAGAAGGGCCTGGAGGCGGATATCGGGTCCGTGGTGAATGAACCCAGCGGTGCGAGAGGCCGCCTGACAGTTTCTGGAGGTTAAGCGGGTGCTGGCGAAAATTAAGGAACATCCTGCGATCGGCAAGCTCATTGCGCAGTACGACCAATTGCCCAAACGCGATCAACAGGCCCTGTTGGTGCTGGTGGTCGCGGTGTTACTGGCTATTATCTATTTCGGAATCTGGCGACCGGCTGCCGGCTACCACGAGCGCGCCGCCGATGCGAAGGACAACGCCGAGACGCTGTTGGCGTGGATGCAGGAAAACCGGGCGTCGCTGCGACAGCTGGCGCAGTCCGGTGGCGACCCGGGCGGCGTCTCCCAATTAACCGACAGCCGGGCGCTGATGTCCACGGTGACACGAACCGCCGGGCAGTCGGGACTGTCGCTGAACCGGTTCGAACCCAGCGGCGATTCCGCCATACGGGTTTGGCTCGAGGATGTGCCGTTCAAGAACGTGGCATCGTGGCTGGAAGGGTTGAGTCAACAGTACGGTGTGGTGGTGGACCAGGCCTCCTTCGACCGGGGCGATGCGCCAGGACTGGTGTCGGTGCGGCTTACCCTGGAAATTTGATGTCAGGGGTCCGGAGGCAGGCGGTGAGGCCTGCCGAATCTTTTGGGGAGTGCAAAGATGGCAGGCAGTAACCCAGGTAATCAGCTCCATCCCGAGGCGGAGATCGTCAGGCTCGATGAGACAGCCCGCAACGAGGCCAAATCCATTTTGTTTCAGGCCTACCGGCACGAACCGACGTTCCAGTATCTGTTCGATCATCGACGCCCCGGCTATGAACAGCGGGTTCGCGCCACCATAAGGGAGCTGATCAGCCTGTACTTTGAACTCCACCAGGAGGCTGTCGGGGTGATGGTGAATAACACCCTGGTGGCGGTGGCCTTCATCGGTGAACCTGAATTGCGGCTCAACCTCGCGGACCAGTTCAGCTGGCGACTGAGGATGGTACTGACCGCCGGTTTTGCCAGCACTCGCCGCTACCTGGAATACCATGACCGGATCCGGGCCATGTTGCCCCAGCCTCAGGCGCACCAACTTCCGCTCATGGGGGTTCACCCCAAGTACCAGAACCGTGGGTATGGCCGTTTGTTACTGGAAACGGTACAGCGCCTGTGTGAGGACAACCCCCGCGGCAGCGGTTTGGTGCTGGATACCGGTAACAGTCGCTATCTGCAGTTTTACGAGTCGGAAGGCTTCCGTAGCCTGGGCAAAGTCAAACTCGGCAACTTTGAAGATCATGTTCTGTTTCGAGAAGTGCACAGGGCGGAAAACGCAGGTAGCCACGGCTAATCAGGCCCTCGGGCCACGTTCGGGAATTTTGATCGCAGGAGTTTAGGAGACAGCGTGTCTGAACAGCAGATTTTCGATTTGATCGTCATAGGCGCCGGTTCCGGTGGTGTCCGTTTGGCCAGGATGTCCGCCCAGCGGGGCGCGCGGGTGGCGGTCGTGGAGTCTCGCTATCTCGGCGGCACCTGTGTCAACGTCGGCTGCGTTCCCAAGAAACTGTTTGTCTACGGCGCCCACGTTCGTGACGAACTGGAAGATGCCGCCGGCTATGGCTGGAAGGTGCCCGGCGAACAGGTGGCCTTTGACTGGCCTACTTTGGTGGCCAACAAGAATGCCGAGATTGAGCGGCTGAATGGCGTTTACCGGCGCATGCTTGAGACCGCCGGTGTCACTATCCTTGACGGGAGTGCACGACTGGCGGATGCCAATACCGTCATGATCGGTGATCGTGCTTACCGTGCCAAGCACATCACGGTGGCCACCGGAAGCTGGCCTGTGGTGCCGGATATTCCCGGCAAAGAGTGCATTCTGACCTCCAACGAAATGTTCTATTTGCCGCAATTGCCGCGGGAGGCGGTGGTCTGGGGGGGCGGCTACATCGCGGTGGAGTTTGCCGGCATTCTGGCCGGGCTGGGGGTCGAGACCACCTTGATCTACCGCGGCGAGCTTTTCCTGCGGGGGTTTGACGAGGATGTGCGTCGGTTCACCGCCGAAGAGTTGGCGAAAAAGGGTATCCAGCTTCGTTTCGGGGTGACGCTGGACTCGGTTGAGGCGGAGGGCGGTCATTACAACCTGGCGCTTTCGGACGGCTCCCGGCTCAGCACCGGTTTGGTCATGGCGGCCACCGGGCGGCGGGCTCTGACTGATGGTCTGGGCCTGGAAGCGCTCGGGGTGGAGCTGGAACCATCCGGCCATATTCGTGTCGATGAGCATTTCCAAACCAACGTACCCAGCATCACCGCGCTGGGTGATGTGATCGGCACTCCCCAGCTGACCCCGGTAGCCCTTGCCCAGGGAATGGTATTGTCCCGGCGGCTGTTTGGCGATGGCGGCGGTGAATTGGACTACCGTCATATTCCCACCGCCGTGTTCTGCCAGCCCAACATCGGCACCGTGGGGCTCACCGAGGCAGAGGCGAGAGCGGCGGGGCACCAGGTCGTCATCTACCGGTCAGAATTCAAACCAATGAAGTTCACACTGAGTGGGCGTCAGGAACGCTGTTTGATGAAGCTGGTGGTGGATCAAGCCTCCGATCAGGTCCTGGGCGCCCACATGGTTGGCCCCGATGCCGGCGAAATCCTGCAGGGTCTGGCTGTGGCGATCAAGGCCGGCGCCACCAAGGCGGAGTTTGACAGCACCATTGGCATTCACCCGACGTCGGCGGAAGAGTTTGTCACCATGCGGGAGCCGGTGGCTGACCGCTAACCTCCGGTTCAGAACCGTAGCCACCGGCTGAGCACGGCCCGGAGATTTTCCTTTCTTACCGGCTTGGCCAGGTAATCGTTCATACCCGCTTCCCTGCAGGAATTCTCGGTGCCTGGCAGAACGTCGGCGGTCAGCGCGATGATGGGCACACTTGTGTGGCCATTTTTCTGCTCCCACTCGCGGATCGTGCGGGTGGCCTCATAGCCATCCATGATCGGCATCTGGCAGTCCATCAGGATCACTGAGTAATTGAACTGAAGGGATTGCACCCGCTTCAGGGCATCCTGCCCGTTACTCACCGCATCGGTTTCGAATCCCAGGCGGGTCAGCAGCGCCGTGGCGACGCGCTGGTTCACGGGATTGTCTTCGACCACCAGGGCCCGCGAGGATGTGCCCTCAGTTGGAGTTTCCGAAGGTAGTGGCGCCGGTTCGTTGTTGACGGTATCGGTATCCAGCTCGAAGGGGAGTTCGAAACAGAAGGCGGAACCCATGCCCAGATCGGTGTCCACCTTGACGTGACCGCCCATCAGTTCGACCAGTTTCTGCACCAGGGCCAGCCCGATGCCGGTGCCTCCGTGAGAACGGGCGTCCGAGCTATCGAGCTGCTCAAACGTCCGGAAAATTTCCTTCATACGTTCGGTGGGAATGCCGCTGCCTGAGTCCCGAACCGTGCACTGCAGGACCATGCACTGGTGCTCCAGGTGATGCCACTCCGCCTGGACGGAAATGGTGCCTGCCTCGGTAAATTTGATACCGTTGTCCAGCAGACCGGCCAGAATCTGCCGAAGTCTTGGGGCGTCACCCTTGACCAGGGTGTGTCCCGGCCAGTTGCCGCTGAACTGCAGGGACAGGCTTAATCCTTGCTGCTCCGCTTCATGCCGGAAGGTGGCAACGCAGTTTTCGATGACTTCCCGAACATCAAACTCCTGGTAGTCCAGCGCCAGTTGGCCACGGTCCATGCGTGAGAAGTCAAGAATGTCGCTGATCACCGTAAGCAGGTCTTCGGTGGAGCGCTTGGCGGTGTGCAGGTAATCTCGTTGTTGTTCCGTCAGTTCCTCTTCCGAAATCAACTCAATCATGCCCAGCACGCCGTTTAGCGGTGTTCGGAGTTCGTGGCTCATCACCGCCAGGAACTCCGATTTTGCCTTGCTGGCCGATTCGGCCCGTTCCCGCGCCGTTTCAGACGCCGCCAGGGTTTGGTCGCGGGAAGACTGGAGGCTCTGCATGTGACGAGCGAGGGAATTGAGATTTTCCTCCAGTTCGATGATCTCGGTGGTATTGTGCATTCGCTTGATGGGTACGTTTGCGTAATCTCCGTCAATCAGCGCAGTCACCCGGTCCGCCAGATCCTGCATCGGCCCCACCAGACTGGTCAGGCTGCGACGCACCACCAGCATGGTGAAAAACAGCAGAGCCAGTCCGACAATAAACGACGACCACAGGATGTCCCGCTGTTTGGCGGCAATGACCGCTTCCGAAACGCCAACTTCTACCGAGCCAAGGCGGATGGCGCCGCTGGAGAAACCATAGTTTGGCTCGAACCAGCCGGTGGAGCGCTCCGTGCCCATATCAAGAGGGTGCTGCAGGATATCGGCGTTGAAGACATGGCCTTGGCTGTCGTCGATTTCACCCTCGTCCAGATGGACCGCGCCTACAGTCCGGCCCGTGACATCCTTGACCCGAATCCAGTTGACCCGACTGCGGCGGATGGATTGCTCCAGGGTTTGCTGTAGCACCTGGGTATTGCCGGAAACCACCGCATACTCCACGGCTGGGGCCAAATTGTCGGCCAGCAGTTGGCCGCTGTTGAAGAGGTCCTTGCGGGCGTCGTCGAGCCGGGCTGACGTAAAGAAAAACATCAGCACCAGAAACATCAGCAGGGCGGGGAGAATCCCCAGCCACAGCAGATGCCGACTGAGCGACCTGGAACTTCGTTTCCTCAGCGTCATGGCGCTTCCTCCTCAGTGCGGGCACCGAGCAGCGATTTGAGCTGTGCTTCCAGTTCGGAAGCCTCGGGAATAGGGATGTTGAGGGAGCGGGCCACCTGCT
>JBFHLR010000098.1:0-9833 GCA_041594735.1 Marinobacter sp. | reverse complement strand
CTACGACGCCGGCTACAAACCCGATTTCACCGACGAAGACAAGTTCAAGGGCCAGGTGATCCATCCCCAGCATTGGCCGGAAGGCCTGGATTACGAAGGCAAGCGCATTGTGGTCATCGGCAGTGGCGCCACCGCCATCACGCTGGTTCCGACCATGGCCGAGAAGGCCGAGCACGTGACCATGCTGCAGCGCTCGCCAAGCTACCTGATGCCGCTGCCATCCACCGACCTAGTGACCGTGGGCCTGCAGAAGGTACTACCCGACAAGCTGGCCTATCGCATCACCCGGGGCCGCAACATCACCCTCGCCCGCGCCCTGTTCGAGCGCTCCCGCCGGAGCCCGAAGGCCATGCGCCGGTTGCTACTGGGCATTGTTCGCCAGCAGGTGGGCAAGAACGTCGACATGCGCCATTTCTCCCCGAACTACAATCCCTGGGATCAGCGCCTGTGCGTGGTGAAGGACGGCGACCTGTTCAAGGCGGTGAAAGCCGGCAAGGCGTCCATGGCCACCGACCACATTGACCGCTTCACCGAGAACGGCATCCTGCTGAAATCCGGCCAGGAGCTGAAAGCGGATATCGTCATCACCGCCACCGGGCTGGACGTCCAGATGCTGGGTGGGCTGGAAGCGAAGATCGACGGTCGGCCAGTGGTCATGCGAGACAAGCTGATCTACAAGAACGTCATGGTGGATGATGTGCCCAACGCCGCCATGATCTTCGGCTACACCAACATTTCCTGGACCCTGAAGGCGGACATCGCGGCCGAATACTTCTGCCGCCTGATCAACCACATGGACAAGTACGGCTACGACGTGGCCGTGCCGCGGGACACTGAGAACAGCGCCACCGAAGACACCATGCTCGGCTCCCTGGATTCAGGCTACGTGCTGCGGGCCAACGACCGCTTGCCTCGCCAGGGCAGCCACGGTCCCTGGAAGAGCAACCAGAACTACCTGGAAGACCTCAAAATCCTGCGCTTCGATCCGATCGAGGACGGCTACCTGGAGTTTGACGGCATACGTCGCGTCGGCAAGGCCGCCCGCAAGGCTGGCCTGATGGCGCCGCTGCGCTCGGCACTGTTTGGCGCCTAAGTGCCATGCCCCGAGGCCTGGCGTCGCCGGGCCCCGGCCCCCACACCCCTGATCAGATTGCCACGCCATTCAAGGTCGTATACGTCGCCGACGTTAGTTGCTCCCGCCTTCCTCCAGCGCGCGCTGGAACTGTTGACGGTCCCCGTCACTGAATAACACGAACCGCACCAGCGTCAATGAGCGCAATGAGGGCGAGGCCCCCAGAACCGCCGCCATGGCCACGGCGGCGGCTTCCTTGATGGGATAACCAAAGACGCCGGTGGAAATGGCCGGGAACGCCACGGACGCGAGCCCCTGGCGATCCGCCAGGCGCAAGGCCTGGCGAAAACAGTCCGCCAGCAGTTGCGCCGAGGGCTCATCCTGGCCGTACACCGGCCCCAGACAATGAATGACATGGCGATTGGGCAGGTTGTGCGCCCCGGTGATTACCGCCTGCCCGGGCCGGATCGGCGCCAGTGGTTCGCATTCCCGGGCCAGCCCGGGACCGGCCGCACGGTGGATGGCGCCGGCGACACCGCCGCCGGGCATCAACTGGCCGTTGGCCGCATTCACCACCGCATCCACATCCGCTTGTTGGGTAATGTCCCCCTGAATGCATTCGATACGCAGTGCCGTCATGTCCACCTCCGCGCCGTCAGATTGAGACTCCTTCCCAAGCATGGCACAGATATGCGCGGAGGCTACCGACAGCGTCGCCCGGGTGTCACATGCGGCACTTGACGATGGCTGCCAGTTTGGCAATGTTGAGATTTCTTACCCAGGAACAGGACCCTGACATGAAACTGCTACCCACCGTCCTTCTCGCCATCGCCCTGATCGTCTCCGCCTGTTTGATCATGGAGGGCCTGACGGCGCTTGGCACGGGTGATCGTTATGTCACGGTCAAAGGTGTGGCGGAACGTGAGGTGCAGGCGGATCTGGCGTTGTGGCCGCTGCGCTTCGTCGCCACCGGCAATTCGCTGGCCGATGCCCAGGCATCGGCGCGAGCCAGCCGCGAGGCCATCATGGCCTTTCTCAAACTGCAGGCCATTGATACTGACAGCGTGACGCTGCAGCGTCTGGACGTCGCCGACAGCCAGGCCAACCCCTACCAGAACACGAGCGGCCAGCAGCGTTTCACCATCCGGCAGACATTGATGGTGCGCAGCGACGACATCGCCAGAATACAGCAAGCGGCCCAGGGCATCAGTGAACTAGTGAACTCCGGCGTCGCGCTGTCAGCGGAGTACGGCGCCAGCGGCCCCACCTACCTGTTCAAGAGCCTGAACAGCATCAAACCCGCCATGATTGCCGAGGCCACCACCGCGGCCCGGGAAGCCGCCCAGCAGTTCGCCCAGGACGCCGGCACCGACCTGGGCAGGCTGCGACGGGCCAACCAGGGAGTGTTCCAGGTTTTACCTCGGGATCAGGCGCCCGGGGTCCAGGAGGGCCAGCAGCCAGTCAAGACTGTTCGTGTGGTGGCCACGGTGGAATACTACCTGGATTAACCCGGCACCATTCAGGATATCGCCTCCTGGCCCTGTAACCAGTGCTGCAGGGCAGAGACGAACTCGTTGTACTCAGTTCGCAACGACATCCACCGAGCCTCCAGCTCCTGCTCCTGGCCGGCCTTCAGATTATGCTCCAGTTCCAGGCTGAGGGCGGTAATGCCCTTGGCGCCGATGCTGCCCATCAGCCCCCGGAGGTTGTGCAGCGCCAACGCCGCTTGTTCCATCTGGCCATTCTGCCAGTCGGCAAAGGCTTGCTCGACCGGCCCGTCGCCGCGCTCGACAATGTTACGAACAATCAGCACCACCGCCTTGCGCGGCCCCTCCTGATCGCCCACCGAAGCCATCAACCGGTCCAGCGGCGCCAGCAGACCTGCTGCCGGTGATTCGGCGGCCTGGGCCGATGACACTGGCGCTGGCCGGGGGTGCCCGGACAGGTGCTGTTGAATGGTCCCCAGCATCTCGGCCTGAACGATGGGCTTGGCGATGAAATCGTCCATCCCCGCCTGCCGACAGTTTTGCCGTTCGGACTCCAGCACGCCCGCAGTCATGGCCAGCACCGGCAGCCGCAGCTGCAACTCATCCCGAATCCGCCGGGTGGCGGTGAGGCCATCCATCACCGGCATCTGCACATCCATCAGTACCAGATCGAATCTGCCATCGTCAGTCCGCAGTATTTCCAGCGCCTGCTTACCGTTCTCCGCCAGGACCACGTCGGCTCCGGCCCCGTCCAGAAAACTCCTGGCAACAATCTGGTTGAGCTCGTTATCCTCCACCAGCAACAGGCGGGCACCGGCGAGCGGCGTACTGGGCGGCTGCTCCGCCTCGATCGCCACCGCATCGTCTGCAGTGGTCGCAACGTGCATCACCTCATGGAGCTTGTCGAACAAGCGGGAGCTGGTCACCGGTTTGACCAGCATCGCGTTCACGCCCTCCGGCATTTCGTCATCGGCCTCGGGATCATGCTCATGGGGCGCCACCAGCGCCACCACCACCAGCTCGGGATTGCCTGAAAGCTCGCGCAACTCCCGTAACAGCGCCTGAAGCTCCGGCGTATCCGGCAACCAGTCCAACAGCAGAACCTGATAGCGCTTCTCGGAAGCGCCCGCCTCCCGCACCAAACGGGAGGCGCTGGTCACCGAGGCCGCCGTATCCAGCTGCCAGCCCCAGCCTTGCAG
Source organism: Marinobacter sp. (assembly GCA_041594735.1). Classification (GTDB taxonomy): domain Bacteria; phylum Pseudomonadota; class Gammaproteobacteria; order Pseudomonadales; family Oleiphilaceae; genus Marinobacter. Next base: position 6,075 of record JBFHLR010000098.1, on the reverse strand, counting down.
GGTACGGGACAGGTAATCCCGGCTGATGGCATTGGCATCCATCAGCAATACCTTGAGATTCTCCAGGGTATGGGGAAGCGATTTCAACCCGCTCTGGGCCTGCACCTCAAGGGGCAGTTGCATGACAAAACAGCTGCCTTGACCGGGTTCGCTTTCCACTTCAATGGAGCCGCCCATCAGGGTTGCCAGCTGCCGGGAAATGGCGAGCCCCAACCCGGTACCACCAAACCGCCGGGTCATCGAGGAATCGGCCTGGGTAAAGGCAATAAACAGGTTTTGCTGCTGCTCCTGCGTCATGCCGATGCCGGAATCCCTGACGCTGAACCGCAGGGTGACCTGCTGGCCGTGGCGGTCCACCATTTCAATCAGCAGCGCCACTTCGCCCTGTTCGGTGAACTTGATGGCGTTGGAGACCAGGTTGAGCAGTACCTGGCGGATGCGCAACTCATCACCAATCAGATCTCGCGGCACGTCCGGCTCCACACCGATGGTGGGCTCCAGCGCTTTTTTACCAGCGCCAATCATCATCACCGTAGCCAGGCTGTTGACCAATTCGTCCAGATCGAAAGACACCGGCTCGATATCGAGCCGCCCCGCCTCGATCTTGGAAAAATCGAGGATGTCGTTGATGATATCCATCAGCGAACGGCCTGCGGACTGGATCATATCCAAATACTGGCGCTGATCGCCACTCATCGGCGTCTTGGCCAGAATCTGGGTCATACCCAGCACTGCGTTCATCGGGGTACGAATCTCATGGCTCATGTTGGCGACAAATTCACTCTTCGAGCGGCTCGCCTGCTCAGCCTGTTCCCGGGCCTGCCGCAGCCGCTCCTCCGCCAGCCGATGTTCGGTAATGTCCCTCAGGATAACGCCGATACTCTTCTCGCCATCACTGAACCAGTATGACAATGAATACTCGGCGGGAAAGGCCTTGCCCGAGTGTTTGAGACATTCGGTCTGTACGCTGTCCAGCCGGTGAAGCGGATCGTCCCGATTCAGGATGGCAGACAGTGCATCCAGCATAGTCCGGCGGTGGACCGGGGCAAACAGGCTTTCAATTCGGCTGCCGACCAGCTCCTGCTCAGCCACCTCAAAATACTCGCTGGCCGCCCGGTTGGCGTAGGTGATCCAGCCCTCGCCATCCACGATGAAGATGGCCTCATTGGCATTGCTCGCCAGTGACGAGAACTTTTGTTCGGACTGGCGCAACGCCGAGGTCAACTCCTCGGCCAAGGTCAGTGCCCGGGATCGGGTCAGCACCAACGCCCGGATGAAGGAGAACAGCAGAAAACTGATCAGCACCCCGCTGACCAGGATAATCTGCGCCTTTTGCTGATCAAGGGCATCGGTGAACGCCGGCAGCGACTGCACCTGCATTGTCCAGGTATGGTCGATGAATTCCACCGGCAGAGTGGTCATGAAGGGCTGGATCAGGTGCGGAGTCTCTGCCAGCTGGGCGTTACTCTGGTACATAAGCGCCTCCGCCGTTGGCGTCTGACCCTCATATATAGTCAGCGCCACCTGCGGGAACTGGTCTCCGAGAATACCGGTCATCAGGTCCGCCATCCGGAATGGACTGTAAACCACACCCCACATCCGTTCGCGCCGCGCATCCAGCGTATTCGGCACCTCGCCACCGTCATAGAGCGGCAGATAGATCAAAAATCCGGCCTGAACACCGATTGCGGTCTCCTGCACCAGGGTGATCTTGCCCGATACCGAGGTACGGCCGGAATCCCGGGCTTGGGCCAGGGCTTCGCGACGCAGCGCTTCGGAGAACATGTCGTAGCCATGGGCGCGCTGATTACGCCAGTCAAACGGTTCCAGGTAGGCAATCGCCACGTAGGCATCCCGCTGACCGCTTGGTTTCACCGCAAACTCCGGGAAGCCTTCCTGGCGAATGGCGTCCTCAAAGTCCGCCTTGGCCGACTCATCGCTCAGATAGCGGGCAAAGCCGACGCCCTGAATCCCGGGATAGTTATCGGACAGGGCCAGCGCCTTCACAAATCGCCGCCACTCGTCGCGAGAGACCTGCTCCGAGGCCTTGAACAGTCCAATGCCGCCCCGCAACACCTGCTCATAGTCCAGCATTCGATCGGCGATGCGGGCACGAATGGTTTCCGCCAGGAATTCGAACTGTTCCGCGCCTTTTTCCTGGGCGGTATTCAGCGCGGCACGCCACATCAGGATGGTCCCCCCCAAGGCAAGGACCAAGACCGCCCAGGGCACCAGAGTCTCGCGCCGCTTCAACGCTCCTTTGTAGCTTCGCTCCTGCAGGTCTGTCGCTAGCACCAGTCCCGCGCATACCCACAGCGCGATAAAGGCATCCAGGGCCACCAGGGAAGCATTGACGCCGCCAAAGACGAAGGGGCCATTGCCGCCAATGGTGGACGCGATAGCCACGCTGACCACGCCAAGACTGCAGGCCGTTACACCGTGCAATCCAAAAATGTAGGCGGCGTAGGCCAGCACAGGAACAAACAGGAAAGTCAGCAGGCGCGCATCCACAACATCACGTCCGGCATAACCGAACACCAGGAATGACAGTAGCACGACGGTAATCGCCAAGGCCCCGGCATGCAATGAGGGTCTCCTGCATCCAGGAGCTTCGGGGCGGTTTCGCCAAACCAGCAATGTAGGAGTGACCACCAGCATGCCGACGCAGTCGCCGAGCCACCAGGTACTGAAGATACCCTGCAAGGCGGCCATCGGGGCAATCTCGAGACCCACCAGCGTTGCCGTGCCAATACCGGCACTGAGGGTGCAGGCCAGGGCCACTACCAACAAAAAGCGGAAGACCGTGGAAACCCGTTGAAAACCCTTGGAGGCGCCCAAGGCAGAGCGAATCAGCACCGCGCCGGCCAAGGCTTCCAGGGTGTTGCCTACGGCGATGAAAAGTGAAGCAAGACCGTGTAACCGCCAGCTGTCGGCGTCAATGCCGAAGCTGACAAAATTGACCAGCATCGCACCGATGGTAATCGCCGGCCACATCCTCAGGCCGCAGAGCAGCAGGGCGGCCAGGGCGATCCCGGACGCCGGCCACACCGGCGACACGTTGGTGGTTTCGAAGGCGAGTTTGAGCCCGAAATACCCGGCGACAAAATACACCATGGCGATGGCCAGGCCGATCAGTACCGCCTTGCCAGGTGTTGCGGGGGAGTCGGCCTTGCGCTGGTTCGTCAGCACATCCATAGATCCTGGGTCCTTGCTGGGTCGTGCATTCTCGGCGCTGGCCACGGATTACTGAGTCTGCACCATGTCATCGGTGACCTGGTAGCGTCCGGCCAGCCAGGCCACCACCTCCCTGGCGGCAGGATGGTCGAAGCGTTGATAGCGGGCCTGAAGTTCAACAATTTTATCGGCCGACAGGCGCGTCAGCCCGCCGTCCTCTAACAGTAGCAGGTCTCGTTGCATCTGTATCGCCAGGTCATCACCCAGGGTGGCCCTGGCCGCCGCAAGGAACGCGGCACCGTATTGATAGGCCCCGCCCTGGCGATAGCAGGCGGCCAGGGTTCGTGCCGGGATCTGGCTAAGAGTTGGCTGCAGCGCGGGGTTAATACCATGCCCCGCCAGATGCCGGGCATTCGCGGCCGGGCGACCGGTAAAAGCCCGCAAGTGCAGGTGTCGCGACATGCGATCGCCGTCGTTGACCGGATAGTTGTCCCACAGGAACGGCCGCCGCCCTAGCTGCCCGGCCACCCGGGCCAGATGGCCGGGCGAGATTTCCCTGGCACACACTTCCTCTCCGGTCCAGAACACCTGGATGGCCGGGTCCAGCGCCGCCCCCAGGTCCTCCAGGTAATTGGCCGGCCGCTGGCCGAACACCCGGTCGAGAACGCTGTCGTCGGAATAATAGCTGGGACAGACAAACAGTCGGTCGACGCAACTGCGCTCGGCCACCCAGTGCACGATGTCTGCCTGGGTACGGGCCAGGGCATCGGTCGCGCTGTGCATGTCGTCGAACAGAATCGCCAGGTCCTGGATACCCAGCCGGCCCAGCAGTTGGAGCTTGTTGGCCAGTGCGGTACGGGCGCCATCATCGAAATGATTGAAGATCTCAAATGGGCTCAGGCCGATGCCGAAGCGCACCCCCAGCTGCTGGCAACGGCGGGCAAATTCCGCCAGTGCGGTCATCGTCTGTTCGGGATGGGGACTATCCCACTGCCGCCGTAAATAGGGGTCCGCCTTCGGGGCGTATAGATAGAAACGGTAGCCTTCCGGAGCCAGCGCCTCAAGCAACCGGGTCCGTTCCGGCCAGCTCCATAACGGGCCGTAGAATCCTTCGATAATACCAAGTTCGGGTAACGTCACGGCAGCCGGGTTCCTGGTGTTCATTTCAGCGATCAGAAGCGCAAGCTTACCCGACTCGGCGTCATCACCACCAGCCTCGCCCCCGGTTCAGTTATCGTCGGGCCCGACCCAGGCGAACGGATTGTGAGCAATTTCCCAGAGATGGCCGTCCGGATCGGCAAAATACCCGGAATAGCCGCCCCAGAACACCTTCTGTGGCTGCTTCACCAGCGTCGCTCCGGCGGCCACCGCCTCCGCCATTAACTGGTCCACAGCGGACTCGGAATGCAGGTTATGGGCGATGGTCACGCCCCTAAAGCCCTGGCCGTGGGCGGAAATGCCCACATCTTCCGCCAGTGCCTCACGGCCATACAGGCCCAGCCAGGTTCCGTTGAGGGGGAAAAACGCCACCGAGGGCGGCGACTCCAGCTGTGGCAAACCCAAACCATCCCGGTAAAAACGGATCGATCGTTGCAGATCGCTCACCCCAAGGGTGATCATGCTCATGCGAGGATTCATCTCCAACTCCTTCTATCGTGACCGATTCCGCCATTACCGACAACGGCCGAATCACCGTTGCATTACCAGGGCAGCACCTCGCCGCTGCTGTGCCAGAACGAGCCGCTGTTCTCCAGCGTCAGTTCGGCAATGCGCTGGGCCAGTCCAGCGGCAGATTCTTCCGGAGTGATCAGCCCGCCGAAGTTGACCATCCGGGTCTTGACGTAGCCCGGGTGAAGCTGGGCTACGGCGATCCCCCGGGGCTTGAGGTCCACCGCCAACGACTTGCCGATGGCATTTAACGCCGCCTTCGAGGCCCGATAACCGTAGCGGCCACCGGAATCGTTGTCGGCAATGGAGCCCATGCGACTGGTGATGTTGGCCACCTTACTGCCACTGCCGAGGTTGGGCAGCACCGCCTCCGTCACCCGCAGCGGTGCGTAGGCGTTGATCTCCATCTGCCGGCGCATGGCATCGTAATCCACGCGGCCCAACTGTTCGTCGTGCAGCAGGCCGGCATTGTTGATCAACAGCGCCAGTGGCTGGTCGCCGAGCTCCGCAACGAGACGGGCAATCCCCGCCTCCGTGCTCACATCAACCCCGTCAATGACTTGTGCGGCCACCGCTCGCAGCTCCTCCGACGCCGCCCGGCAGACACCGATCACATGCCAGCCTTCGGCGGCATAGTGACGCGCCAGTTGCAGACCTATGCCGCGGTTGGCACCCGTAATCAAAACCTGTTGCACAGTTAGCTCCCTCTCGTTGATCGTTGTGTGGCCCCTTCATGCTAGCGCAATCGCTGGTCGGTTTGCGCCACATTACCGATACTGCCCCCAAAATTAAGTAACCCAAGGTTATTTACAGCTCAGGGACAATGCCTTAAATTAAATAACCATCGTTCACTTAACTTGAGGATTCGACCATGGCTTATGTCGTACTGACCGGCGCCAGCGCCGGCATTGGTGAAGCCTTCGCCCACCAACTCGCTCAGCAGAAACAGGACCTGATCCTGGTGGCCCGCCGCGAAGAACGCCTGCAGGCGTTGGCCTCCGAGCTGGCCGATCGCTACGGCATTACCGCGCAGGTGGTCAAAGCCGACCTGGCGCAGACCGACGGTGCCGCCACCCTGGCCGAGACCATCAAAGCGTCCGGCTGGGCGGTGTGCGGGCTGATCAACAACTCCGGCTTTGGCGACCGCGGCGACTTTGATCAGCTAGCCCTGGAACGCCAGCTTGCCATGATCCAGGTCAACGTGTCATCGCTGGTGGCGCTGACCTGGCACCT
>JBFHLR010000097.1:0-10003 GCA_041594735.1 Marinobacter sp. | reverse complement strand
TGGCCTGGGACTGCGGCTTCGGTCGCTGGCTGCCATCGTCCCGGGGCGGCAGCCCGGTGTGCTGGGTCAGCATCGGCTTGCCGGACTTGCGACCACCCGGCGGGGTGGAGTTCTTGCGGCGAGCGCTCTTGTAGCCGTGGGTCTCGGGCTGGGTCTTGGGGATCAGCTGGTGCTTGCCAGGGCCGATCAGATCGGCGCGGCCCATCTTCATCAGCGCTTCCCGCAGCAGCGGCCAGTTATTTGGGTCGTGGTAGCGCAGGAACGCCTTGTGCAGCCGCCGTTGCTGGGGATCCTTCACCGTACCGACCTTCTCGGTCTTGTAAGTGACCTTGCGCAGCGGGTTGCGGGCACTGTGGTACATCGCCGTGGCAGTGGCCATGGGCGACGGGTAGAACGCCTGTACCTGGTCGGCGCGGAAGCCGTTGCGCTTGAGCCACAGCGCCAGGTTGAGCATGTCCTCGTCGGTGGTGCCCGGGTGGGCGGCGATGAAGTACGGGATCAGGTACTGCTCCTTGCCCGCCTCCTTCGAGAATTTCTCGAACATCTTTTTGAAGCGGTCGTAGGTGCCGATGCCCGGCTTCATCATCTTGCTGAGCGGGCCTTCCTCGGTGTGCTCCGGGGCGATCTTCAGGTAGCCGCCGACGTGGTGGGTCACCAGCTCGCGCACATACTCCGGCGATTCCACCGCCAGGTCGTAACGCAGGCCGGAGGCGATCAGCACCTTCTTCACGCCTTTCAGCTCCCGCGCCTTGCGGTACAGCTCCACCAACGACGAATGGTCGGTGTTGAGGTTGGAGCAGATGCCCGGATAGACGCAGGACGGCTTGCGGCAGGCGGCCTCGATCTCCGGCGACTTGCAGGCAATGCGGTACATGTTGGCGGTGGGGCCGCCCAGGTCGGAGACCACGCCGGTGAAGCCCGGCACGGTGTCCCGCATGGCCTCGATCTCGCGGATGATGGAGTCGTGGGAGCGATTCTGGATGATACGGCCCTCGTGCTCGGTGATGGAGCAGAAGGTACAGCCGCCGAAACAGCCGCGCATGATGTTCACCGAGAAGCGGATCATCTCGTAGGCCGGAATCCGCGCATCGCCGTAGGCCGGGTGCGGCACCCGGGCGAAGGGCTGGTCGAACACGTAATCCATCTCTTCCGTGGTCAGCGGGATCGCCGGCGGGTTGAACCAGACATCCTGGTTGCCGTGCTTCTGCACCAGGGCGCGGGCGTTGCCCGGGTTGGTCTCCAGGTGCAGCACCCGGTTGGCGTGGGCGTAGAGTACCGGATCGTTGCGCACCTTCTCGAACGACGGCAGCCGGATCACGGTCTTGTCCCGCTCGATGCGGGAGCTGGGCAGCAGGTCCACCACCACGGTGGTGTCCGACGCCGGTGCTTCGCCGGCTTGCTGGGTGTCGCTGCAGCTCTGCATTTCCTGGGTATTGACGTACGGGCTGATGATCTTGTCCACCCGCCCTGGCCGGTCCACCCGGGTGGAGTCCAGCTCGTAGTAACCCTCGGCGCGATCGTTGCGGACAAAGGCGGTGCCGCGGACATCAGTCAGGCTGTCGATGGGCTCGCCGCTGGACAGCCGAAAGGCCAGCTCGGCAATGGCCCGTTCGGCGTTGCCGTAGAGCAGGATGTCGGCGCCGGAATCCAGCAGGATCGACTTGCGCACCTTGTCCTGCCAGTAGTCATAATGGGCGATGCGGCGCAGGGAGGCCTCGATGCCACCTAGCACGATGGGCACATCGTCATAGGCTTCACGGCAGCGGTGGCTGTACACCAGGCTGGCCCGGTCCGGGCGCCTGCCGCCCTCACCGCCGGGGGTGTAGGCATCGTCGGAGCGCACCTTGCGGTCGGCGGTGTAGCGGTTGATCATCGAATCCATGTTGCCGGCGGCCACGCCGAAGAACAGGTTGGGCTTGCCCAGCTTCATGAAGTCGTCTTTCGAGTTCCAGTCCGGCTGGGCGATGATCCCCACCCGGAAGCCCTGCCCTTCCAGCAACCGGCCGATCACCGCCATGCCGAAGGACGGATGGTCCACGTAGGCATCACCGGTGACGATGATGATATCGCAGGTATCCCACCCCAGCTGATCCATTTCCTCCCGGGACATGGGCAGGAACGGTGACGGGCCGAAACACTCGGCCCAGTATTTGGGATGGTCGAACAGGGGCTTGGCGGCTTGCATGGCGGTGACCGGAAATCCTCAGGGTAACTGGCGGCTATGTAGGGAGCCATTGTACGTCAGCCGGACTGACATTGCTCAAAAAGGCCGCGGACAATAGCACATTTTTTGACCAGAACCTATCGGTAACCACCGACTCTTGATTGCTCTCGATTACTATCAGCGGTTACACACCAGGAAGCCGCTATAGACAACACGCCTTATACTTCTTCCCACTGCCACAGGGGCAGCGGTCATTTCGCCCAGGCCGGAGCTCCGCTTCCTTGGTCGCACCAGCTACATAGAACCAGTGCCCCTGTTCGCGGACGAAATCAGAGTTTTCCTCCAGGTAGCCGAAACCGGTGCCGGCGCGGTAGATGGCGCGGAAATGGACCTGGCCCTGATCACCCTGCTGCGACGCCGACAGCACCTGCAGCGAACACCAGTCGGGACTTCCGTCCAGCGCCAGGGTGGCGGGCCGGGTACTGGGGTGCCAGGTTTGCAGCAGGTAATCTGTCAGCCCCAGCACGAAGGCACTGTAGCGGGAACGCATCAGGGCTTCGGGCGACGGCGCCGGCTCGCCCTGGTGCAGCGGCAGGCAACAGCGGCCGTAGGGCTGCGGTCGGCCACAGGGACAGGGGGCGTCTGGTGACAGCGGGGCGTTCGAGGTCATCGACAAGACTCCTGTAGTTTCCTCAGCCTTCTCCGGCATGGCTAATGACCGTATCAGGAGCGCCAGCTTCCAGTAGGGAACGAATGCTCTGCGGAATGGGCGTCTTGCCCCCTTCGGACGCACGGATCATCACGTAGGTGATGGTGGCGTCACACAAAGGGTCCGGCTCACCGTAACGGTAAAAGGTCAGCACCAAACTGAAGGAGGTATTGCCCAGCTGGCCCGGGGCGATGCGGGCCTCCAGCACATCATCAAACCGCGCCGGCGCCTGCCAGTTCTGGTTCAGGCCCACCACCTGGATGTCCAGGCCCTGATCCAGCAGGTTCTGGTAGTCACCGAACAGGGTGCGGATGTATTCGTTGACGGCGATGTCCACGTAATCGCCGTAGCGGGCGTTGAACACCACCCCCTGGGCGTCACACTCGCCGTAACGTACCCGGAATCGAAAGGTAAAAGGAGTCAGACTCTGCTGCGCCATACGCTTGGTCTCGGCCAGGAAATGGCCTGCTATGGTAGCGCGTTTGCGCGCCTGACGCAGAAGCAAAAGTGGAAGAAAAAAGGCATAGGCCGGAGCGGCGCTACCGCTGCTCCGCACTGCGGACCTGAGACTCAGGCGGACACCCTGATCCGGTTGCGACCTTCCTCCTTGGCACTGTACAGGGCATCGTCGGCACGCTTGATCAGATCCTGCGCACTCTCACCGGGCAGGAACGCGGTGACTCCGGCGCTGACCGTGACCGCCCCGCCGGGAATTGGAAAACTCTGGAGGCTAATGTGCTTGCGCAGGGTTTCCGCCACCTCGCCCGCCGCCGCCAGGTTGGTTTCCGGCAGAATCACCAGAAACTCCTCCCCGCCCCAGCGGCCAACCACATCCGCGGACCGGACGTTGTCCTTGAGTTGGCGGGCCACCTCCACCAGTACCTCGTCACCGGCATTGTGACCAAAGCGGTCATTGACGTGCTTGAAATGGTCCACGTCGAACAGGATCAGTGAAAACTCATTACCGTAGCGTGACGCCCGGTGAATTTCCTGGCGCAACTGGTCTTCCAGCTTGCCCCGGTTGAACAGACTCGTGAGGCGGTCGTGCAAGGCCTGGTGAATCAGCGACTGCACCAGCGATTTGCGATGCAGGGCACTGCCGATCAGGGCCGCAATGGGGGTGGCGGTGTTGATTTCCAGCGGCTCCCAGCGATGGTGGCTGTCGGTGGCGCAGAACACCAGCAGGCCGTCGACCCGATCCGCCACTATCACCGGCACCATGAGGGCACTCTCGGCCTGCTCCTCCGCCATCAGCAGGTCCAGCAGTTCGTCACTGTCTTCCGACTGATCCCGGTACAGGGTGCAGTGGTTATTGGCACTGATGCTGGCCAGGCAGCCGCTCAACTCATCCTGGGTCAGGGCCAGAGGTTCGTCGTCCTCATCCAGCACCACCGGCGGCCAGCAGTGATTGGCCTGGTAGATGGCATTGACCGGATCCCGCACGAACGCATAAGTCTGCTCTATAGCCAGGTACTCGCAGAGGAATTTCATCACTTCCTGGACGCCACTGTCGGTGGAATCGGCATCCAGCGACTGCAGTTTGACGCTGATCTGGCGAATGGATTTCTCGGCGGCCACCAGCCGCTTCAGGCTTTCCCGGGAGCGGTGATGCTCGATGGCCAGACTGGCCAGATACAGCGGCCCGGTCAACGTTTCGATGTCGTCCTCGCCGGGCGTCCAGGGACGGTCGTGATACACCGCGAAGGTGCCCAGGATTTCTCCTCCGGTGCCCAGAATCGGCTCCGACCAGCAGGCCTGAACACCGGCAGCCTGGGCCAGGCCCCGATAGCGTCCCCAGCGTTCGTCCTTGGCAATGTCTTCGGTCACCACCCGCCCGCGAATTGACGCCGCGGTGCCACAGGTCGCCGTGCCGTAGCGGACCGGCAGCCCCTGCAGGCCCGAATGGAAGGGCTCGGGAAACCCCGCCCCGGTACCCCAGTTCAGCACCTGATTGTCGCTGTCCAGCACCATGATGCCACAGCGGGCCTGGGGTGCGGCATACTGGTGCATCGCCACAATCAGGTCCAGGGTTGCCGACAGCGGCCGCTCGCCCGTCATCGCCACCAGGGCCCGGTTGCGCATCCAGTCGGTGGACTGGGAGATCTTGCGATCGCTGACGTTGATACCGGTGAACATCAGTGCCTGCTGGCCGCCGAATACCGTCGCTGCCAGCGTCGCATCGAGCCACACCGGCTGGCCCTCTGCGCCCAGCGCCTTCCATTCGAAACGCTGCACGCCGAGCTTGCCGGCCTTGCCCAGCCAGGTCTCGAAGTCGTGCAGACTGTAGGGCGTTTCGGCCCAGGCGTCGGGCCGATACATGACCTCGGAAGTGAGCTGATCCTGACTGGTAACGCCAAAGGACTCCAGGGCCAAGCCATTGGCGTAACACACCTTGTGGTCATAGCGGTCGAACACGATCACCGAGATGGCGGCGTGATCGAACAGGCTTCGCAGTTCCCGGCCATGCTCGGTCAGGGTACGCTGAGCCTGGCCAACATGCTGGATCATCTCCAGGTTCTTGCGCTGCAACTGGCGATAACGCCACTCGCGATAGACCAGCGCCAGCAGCAGGATTACAGCTGTGCCAAGCATCAGGGCGTGTGAAAGGTCCATCATCGCATACGGTTCCTGGCTCCGTGAAAGTCGCACTCCGTGCGTGCCTCGGGCGGCGGACGCTCCCGATAATTTTTAGTTGATGATGTCCACATCCTCAATAAGCTGAACCAGTTGGCCCTGCTCCGCATGGGACACCGTCACACTGAGACCGCCGACGCCAACCCCCAGAGCCTGCAGCAATGGTCCCACCACCACGTCGGTCAGGTTATCGGTGACATCGAACAGCAGATCGGTCAGCAAAGGCTCGATCGCCGCCACCAGCGGGGTCAGGTCGACCCCGCCCAGAGAGCCCTGCAACAGGCTCAGATTGCTGATATTCACATCCAGCGCCAAGCCCGACAGACTGCCGCCGGGGTCCTGGTGCTCGAACCGGTAACAGCCATCGCTGGGCGAGCAATACAGCGGGTAGTTCGGAGCGAGCTCCACGGTGTCGGTGTCACCCGGGATAGCCCCCTCCAGCTCGGCCTCCAGGTTGAGGATGGGATCGACGCTGAGCGCCCCGAACAGCAGGCTGATACGGCCGATCTCGGCGTCAATCGGCTCCGGCATCAGGTCGCCGGTGCTGGTGTCGATCCGCCCGGTGCTCAGCTCCAATACCTGGCGCTGCAGCTCCATGCCAAACGCCACCGTGGTCTCCAGCCCCCGGGCGCAGCGGGTCGAGGTCAGGTAGCCGGTGCCACCGCCCAGGTCGATGGCCAGCGGAATGGTCAGACTGGCGATTTCGAACTCCACCAGGCCCAGCAGATTGATCGGCAGGATCTGCGCCGCCACCTCCAGTTCCAGGCTGATGTCCGGCGCATAGAACTCGCCGACCCAGTCGCCAGCGCTGTTTTTGCGGGCGGTGGCACCGGCCAGGTACCTCGGTGCACGGTCAATGTAGAGATTGGCGTTCAGGCTGGCCTCATCAATGGCAGAAATCAGCGGCAGCCCCGCGTCCCCCAGATTGGAGAGCGACAGGGGCACACCGTTCTGGTCTTGCTGTTCCCGCAGCACATTGAGTAGCAGCGTGGTCACCAGCCCGTACAATTCAACCTGACTGTCACCCGGCACTTCCGTGCCTTCAACCACCGCCAGCACATCGGCAATCTGCAAGGTGTCGATACCGGCGGCATGCACCATGTCGTCCAGAAGCTCCCCGGCCGGGGTGGCGTTCCCGGCAATTTCCCGCAAGGCCGCCGCCAGATCTTCCGCCGACAACGGCAGCATGTCCTCGACGGTATCCACGCCCAACTCAGCCAACAGTTCGTCGATCTCGACAAAGGTGCTCTCCAGGCTGCTCAAACTGGTGGGATCAAGACTGTAGGAGGGATTGCCGAACGCTGCTCCCAGAACCCCCCCGAGCAACCCGGCGTTCACCCCCGCGGTGGAACCGGCCATGCCGATGGTGGCCTGCACCGCCTTGCGTGCCGCGGAGCGGGCTTGCAGGGTAATCGAGCCCAGCATCGCCTCGGGCAGCAGACGGGAGATGGACTGTTCGCTGCTCAGCGATACATACACGGTATTGCTGGCGGCAATGTCGTCCACCGGTTGGAACGCCAGCTCTCCGGGCGCGGCAGGGTTATCCACCAAGACGCCAAAGCGCACCTCCAGATCATCGACCCCACCCTGGAAGCCCTGAGCCTGGGCTGCCGCCAACGCCCGATTTTTCATGGTCTCCAGCGAGACATCGAGGCCACCGCAGGACTGGGCCGCGTCCGCCCCGGCGGTGGCGGCGGCGTTGGCCTGATTCTGCAGGTCATTGCGGCCCCCATAAAGCCGGGCGCCGTCCAACGCCATCACCGATAGCAGCGCAATGGTGGTCAGCAGTAACGGGGTGACAAAGATGAAGGCCCCCCGCTGGCGGCGCACCGAGCCGGCCTCCCTAGTCACCGCTCTTACCCAGCTCGGACAAGGGCTCCGGCACCGGGCGCCGGAACGTTTCGGCGATCCGTTTCTGGCTGTCCACGTACAGCTGGGTGGACAGTTCGCCCCGCTGCGGCGCACCGGATTGCCGCTGCTGTTCCAGCAGCCGCTGTACTTCGGAGCTAGCCGCACGCTGTGCGGGCTGGTCGGACAGACCCGACGGATAGCCGTCGGCGGTGGCCAAAACCGGCAACACCGCCGCCAGAAAAGCAAAACAGCGCTTCATAACTACCTCCTCAGGCGCTCCGCCAAACGGCGAGCATGGGCAATTTCATCGACACCGAAGTGATAACGTTCGGTCAACATGCGCAGACCCGGATCATTGTCGGTCAACAGGTAAGCTGCCGCCAGGTTCTGCCGCACCGGGCCCTGACCATCCGCCAACTCAAGGGCGGTGCGCAGTTCGTAGGCGGCGTGTTCGTACTCGCCGTTCATCAGCAGGGCGTAGCCGTAGTCGTTGCGGATGTTGGCGGAGGCCGGCGCCTCGGCGCGGGCAATCCGCAGTTGCTGGAGACCATCCTCCACCCGCCAGCTCTTGAGCAACACCATACCCAGGCCATGATAGGCCTCGCCGGTGCCGCAGCGATCTACCAGGGCCTGGAACAGCTGCTGGGCGTCCGACAGCCGCTGGGTGGAGGCCAACAGGCGGCCCTTACGCAGCCAGTGACCGTGGCTGTCCATCGGCTTGCCTTCCAGCTGCGCCAGGGCCGCGTAGGGCTTGTTGCCCTCGGACAACCGGTCCACCAGATCCAGGTGTATCTGGGCCTCAGGCTGCACCTGACGCTTGCAGCTCACCTCCAGCGGCGGCCAGCTGTCCTCCGCGCCGGCCTCAGCGGTTGCACCGGGCATACCCGCACATCCGGACAGCCCGGCCAGCATCAGCAACGCCAAGGCCAGGCCGCTTGACCGGCGCAATCGTGAACTGCGCCAGGCAGGCCATGGGGCCTTGCGCGAGAGGGTAGGGTCATCCATTCGGTCTTCCTTTTCTTTTCCTGGCTAACGGGCCAGGGTTTCTGCGATAGACATCACCGCTGGCCCCCCAATCAGGGTAAACAGGGCCGGCAGCATGAATACCATCATGATGATGGTCATCTTGGCGCCAATGCGGTTGGTGTCCTCTTTCAATCGGCTGCGCTCGTTTTGCTGGGCTTCGTGAATGATCTGGTCGAGGCTGCTGGACACCTTGGCCCCAAGTTTGCTGCTCTGTTTCATCAGTGCCACGTAGTTACGCAACACCAGAATCCGTCGGTTGCGACCAAGCTCGTCGAGGGCCTCGGTGCGGTCGGCGCCGGCCTCCATCATGCGGTTGAACCGGTCGAGGCGGCCAGACAGCATGGGCATCACCGGCCGGGCCTGAACCGACACCAGGCGCAAGGCGCGCTCGATGGACAACCCCGCCTCCATCAGCATGCGCGTCATGTGGCACAGTTCAATGGCTTCCAGGTTTTGCTGCTTCTCGGCGGCAACGGCCATGGTGCGAATCAGCCGCCGCGGCAGCAGGAAAGCCACCACCGCAACCAGGGTGCCCCAGATCACGCCGGTGAGGATAAAGCCAGCAACGATGGCCAGCGCCGGCATCAGCCAGCACATCAACAGGTAATCGGTGCGAATGCGTTCGTCGGTACGGCCGGTGATTTCCAGCGACTCCGCCATTTCCTGGTAGTCGGCGCGCACCGCCGCCAGCTCGGTGTACCAGGCCGCCAGTCCGAAGATCCAGGAGCGGGCGACCTCTTCTTCACCGGCGGCCTGTCGATGCAGGCGAGCATGTATGCGGGCCTTGAGGCGCCAGTTGGGGCCCTGCACCAGGGCCAGCCAGACCGCCACGAACGCCAGCACCAGGGCGACCATCGACCACAGGCTACTCACGCCCCACCCCCTGGATCATGCGCCAGATCATCACCATGCCCAACAGCTGGAGGACACCGGCCACCATCAGCATCTTGTGGCCGGTAGCGGTGTCGAGCAACACCTGGGAATACTGCTCATTGATCGTGACCATGTACAACGCCAGCGCCGGTGGCAACACCGCAAAGGTCACCGCGGTGAAACGGGTTTCGGCGGTGGCCGCCAGAAACTCCCTGCGCATGTCCTGCTGTGAGCGCAGCGAATCCGCCACCTGCTGGAGCACCGGGCGAACGGAGGAGCCAAAACGGGTGGTGGTGCGCAGGGCAATGGCCACCATGACCAGCGACGGCACCGAATAGATGGCGGAAAAATCCTCGAACAGGCGGGTGTATTCCCGGCCCGATTCCACCGCACTGCGCAGCCTGAACACCAGCGGTTCAAACACCGGAGGGGCGTCGTCAAAGGCGCTGACCAGGGCGTGTTCCAGGGAACGTCCGGCATCGACATTGCGAAGCACCGCATCGATCAGGCCCGGCAGTTCCTCGTGAATGATCCTGCGCTGCTTCTGGAAACGCACCTTCCAGTAAACCCAGGCGGCCGACGCCAGGAAAAACAGCGCCACCAGCATCACCACCGGTCCCTGAAATACCTGCAACGCCACCAGCACCACCAGCACCACCAGCCCCAACAACAGAAACTGATTCCGGCTCAGGTGGATATCGGCCCGCATCAGCAATTTTTCCAGCGGACCCACCGTTACCCGGGCG
>JBFHLR010000096.1:0-10168 GCA_041594735.1 Marinobacter sp. | reverse complement strand
GACGGTAACGATGACGTCATCACCTCGGCCGAAGATACCGTCGCCCGACGTATCCACACGCTGAATGTTGGTGGTCAGCTCGGCTGGGCCGCCCAGCGAGAGAAGATAACCAGAGTAGCTGTCCACCGCCTGCTGAATGTCACCGTCTTCAGCGACGACATTGCGCGGATCATCGTCACGAAACAGGATGCCGGTGCGGGCACCTTCTCTACTGGCATTGGTCAGTGTGGCCTTGTCGAACAACGCCACGCTGAATTCAATGATGGCAAACAGCAACAGGAACAGCAGCATGGAGGTAACAGCGAATTCCACCACCTCCGTCCCTTGCTGGTACCGCAGTGACTTCATTTTCATCACGTATTCCCCCTACCATTATTGGGCCGCCACGCCGCGTCTCATCATTCGTTCGGCGTTGCGGGCGTTTTCGCTCGCGGTGACGTAATAGGCTGGAGACAGCCGCATCGCTTGGTTGAAGAAAGCCAAGGCCTGGCTATAGTCGCCCGCCATCATGGAGACAAACCCGACATCGTTGTAGGCCTCGGACTCCTCGCCGGTTCGCCCCAGCGCCTCCAGTGCCGCCGTGTAGTTTTTCTCGCGGGCTTGTACCAGCCCGAGGTTGCGCCAGGCCAGCTCGTAGCTGGGATCGGTGGTCAAGGCCAGCTCCAGGGCCTTACGGGCACCAACCCAGTCGCCCACCAGATAGCGGGAATAGCCGAGATTATTCAGCACCCGGGGGGAACCTGGATTAGCCGCCAATGCCTGCTGGTAGAGCTGTTCGGCCATCACCGGATCACCGTCCATGTCCGCCAGGATGCCCAGGGCGTTGTAGGCACGCCAGGGAGCGGAGTCGGTAGCCTCTACCACCGGCAGCAGCTGGGTCTTGGCGGCTTCGTACTGTCGCGCCTCCAGGTACAGGATGCCCAGATCGGTCCCCGCGGCCGCGTGCGCAGGCTCGATTTCCAGCACCCAACGATAGGCCAGGCTCGCCAGGCGAGCATTGTCCCGACCGTGGTGGATACGGCCAATCTTGTACAGCACCTCGGTGGGCGGCTCTTCCTCCAGCCTCAGCCCACGGATGTATTCGTACAAGGCGCGATCGTAGTCACCGGTCTGCGCCGCCGAATCGCCGTTTCGATAGGCTTCCTCCGGCGATTTGACCGGGAACGCGGTGGCGTAAGTGGCCTCGGACTCGCCTTCATAGAACACCCCGAACTCGTCTCCACCACCAGTCGACGGAGTACTTGCGCAGCCTGCCAACAGGCTACTGGCCAATAGAATCGGCAGTACGTTTTTTTTCGTGATCATTGTTGTCACCCTCCGTAAATTCACACCGCGTCATCGACCCGCCATGGCTACCATCGCGCCGAGCAATGGGGGGCCGATGGCAACCACGAAGAAGCTAGGCAACACGCAGAACACCAGTGGGAAAACCATCTTGGTGCTGACCTTCGCAGCTCGCTCCTCCGCGTCCTGGGTCCGTTTGTCCCGCAGTTCTGCAGCGTAAATCCGTAAGGTAGAGCCAATACTCGTGCCGAAGCGCATACTCTGGATAAGGCTGGTCACCAACCCGCGAATCTCCTCCACACCCGTACGCTGTTCCATGTCCCGCAGGGCGGATCGAACATCCATCCCCGCCTGGGTCTGCATGCCAAACAGCTTCAGCTCTTCCGACAAGGCGGGCTGGCTGATCTGCTGATCCCGGGCCACTCGCTGGATGGCCGCAACCAGCCCCAATCCGGCCTCGGTACAAACCACCAGTAGATCCAGGGTATCTGGCAACCCTCGGCGCAGCTGGGTAGCGCGTTTCCAGACGGCCCGATTCAGCCAATAGGTAGGCAATAGATAACCCGCCATACCCGCCGCCGCCGCCGCCAGCATGACGGTCTGGAAGGGAAGACCCAGCAACTGGGTGACGAACAGGGTCACAGTGGGAAGAAACAGGGCCAAGCCCAATTTGGCTCCGTAGAAAGTACTCAGCGCACCTGGCGCATAAATACCGGCGTGACGCAGCTGGTCCTTGGTGCGATTGCGAACCTCCTGGTCGCTGGGCATTAGCCGATACCCCATGGAGTCGGCCATACGCAGGGCGGCGCTGGTGGTTTTACCGCCACCACCGGATTCTGCCCCGGACACCCCGCCACCCGCGATCTGGGGATTCAACCCCTGGACTCGACGCCGGATCGGATCACTCAGCCCCAGATAGATCAGCAGCAACGCCAACATCAAGGCAAAAGCGGCAGCGCCAAGCAATACCATGAAACTCAGCTGCGCCAGCTGGGGATCTTCTATCAACTCAAGCAGCAGTACCTGCAATCGACTCAGGAACTCCATCACGGCACCCTCCCTAAACGTCAATGCGGACGATACGCCGCATCCAGATGATACCGGCCACGGTCAATGCGAAAGCCACAACGACCAGCTGGCGACCGGTAGGATTGTCTATCAGCATGGGTAAGAACTTCGGAGTAACGATCGTGAGCACCGCCGCCAGACCGAAGGGCAGCAACGACAGTATCCACGCGGCCAGACGGCCCGGGGCGGACAGGGTCCGCAGCTTACGGTGGAAATGAAACCGGGATCGGATGATGGACGCCAGGTTCTCCAGAAGTTCCGCCAGATTGCCCCCGGTTTCCTTCTGGATCAGAACCGACGTCACGAACACCATGACGGTGACGCTGGCAACCCGTCCAAGCAAGGCGTTGAGGGCGTTGCGTACATCACCGCCATAATTGATCTCCATGAAGGTGGTTCGAAATTCCATACCGATGGGGTCCGGCATTTCCTCCGCCACCAGGTGAATGGCGTCAACGAACGGGTGCCCGGCGCGCAAAGCCCGAGACATCACCACCAGCGCTTCCGGCAGCTGTTCCTCGAACCGGGCTAACCGTTGAGCGCGAGCCCGCCGTAATCTGATGTAAGGCAAAATCATTACCACCGCGCCGGCACTGACCCCCACAAGCACCGATGACAGCAGGAATCCAGTCAGCCCGCCAATGGCGCAACTCATCAGTAGGGATTTGAGCACCAATCGATAGGCCACCGTGTTTTGACCCGCCTGTTCAATCAGGTCTTCCAGGCTCCTCATGCCCGGCAGGGACTCCAGGGCCCGCTCGAAGCCCGAAAGCTCCTGCAAGTGTCTACGCCTCATCAGCAAGACGGTTTCATTCTGCTCGGCGTCGTTTGCCACCGACTGCAAGCGTTTCTTCAACCGCTTGTTGGCCTGGCGATTCTCACCAAAGACCGGGATGATAAAACTCTGCGTCAGCAGGAAGACGGCCACAAAGACCATGCCAATAAAAATGACTTCATCCGATACGTACCAGTCCATCACCATGCCCCCCTTTCAGCCTTGAAAATCTCCAGCCCCGGGTCCATGCCGCGGCGCTTGAGGTGATCGTAGAAATGGGGAACCACACCGGTGGCGGAGAATCGGCCGAGGATATCGCCGTTCTCGTCGACACCCTCGCGGCGGAAACTGAAGATTTCCGACATGGTAATGACGTCGCCCTCCAGGCCGTTGATTTCCTGCAGGCTCACCAAGCGACGGCGACCATCCTCCTGGCGTTCCAGCTGCAACACGATATCGATGGCAGAGGCAATCTGATTTCTCAAAGCGTTAAGAGGAAGGTTGAAACCACTCATTGCCACCATGCTCTCGATGCGGGTCAGAGCGTCCCGAGGGCTGTTGGCGTGAATGGTGGTCAGCGAGCCATCGTGGCCGGTGTTCATTGCCTGCAGCATATCCAGGGCTTCGCCACCCCGCACCTCGCCTATGACGATCCGGTCCGGGCGCATCCGCAGGCTGTTACGCAGCAGGTCGCGCTGGCTGACCTCGCCCCGGTTTTCAATGTTGGGAGGGCGGGTTTCCAAACGCACCACGTGGGGCTGCTGCAGTTGCAGCTCTGCGGAATCCTCAATGGTGACTATACGCTCACTGTGGGGAATAAAGCCGGACAAAACGTTGAGCATGGTGGTCTTGCCGGCACCGGTGCCGCCGGAAACCACGACATTGAGCCGGGACCGCACCGCCGCCTCCAACAGCCTCGCCACTTCTTCGGTGATCGCACCGTATTCCACCAGGTTTTCCGCAGACAACTTGTCCACCGCGAAACGGCGAATGGATAACATGGGCCCGTCGATGGCCAGCGGCGGGATGACCGCGTTCACCCTAGAACCGTCCTTGAGACGGGCATCCACCATCGGTGCAGATTCGTCGACCCGGCGTCCCACCCCTGACACGATGCGGTCGATGATGGTGAGCAAGTGCCGGTCGCTACTGAAGCACAACTTGGTCTGTTCCAGCTTGCCGAACCGCTCGACATAGATGGGCGCCGTGCCGTTGACCAGAATGTCGGAAACCGTTTTGTCGGCCAGCAGGGCTTCCAGGGGCCCGAGCCCAAGGACTTCATCCTGCAGATCGGCGATGATTCGCTGGCGCACACCGGCGTTAAAGGTCAGGCTCTCCTCCCGCATGATCGCTTCACAGACCTGCTGAATCTGACTCCGTGCCTCCAGGTCGCCCAGACTGCCCAGCAATGACAAATCCAGGGTCTTGACCAAACGGTCAAACAGCGACTCCTTGAAGGCCTGCTCCTCGTCAGACAGATTCCCGTACTCCTCGGCGCTTCTCATGACCGGGGCGGTCCAGCCCGCCGCACTGGCGACGCCGTTACCTTGACCCAACTTCTGGCGCAAGTTCATGATCTCACTCCTCGGGCCTGGCGGACCCATTCAAGCGGGTTCCAGCGGGAACCCTCGCTGGACGTTTGCCCTTCTTCATTGCTCATGGATTGTGCGATGTTGGCCAAATCCCGAGTGATCGGTGCCTTCGGTGCCGACTCGAGCAACGGACTTCCAACGTTGATGCTCTGGCTGACCCGGTCGTAATCATTGGGCAGCGTCAGGACCTTGAGGTTCGTGAGCGCCTGGCGGATGTCTTTCAATGACACCGGGCTGTTCTTGGTGTAGCGGTTGACCACCACCGTGATCTGGGAATCCGCCACGCCCAGATCCCGCTTCAGGATGGAGACCAGTCGCTGGGCATCCCTCAGGTCGGCAACCCCCGCCTGCATGGTGACCAACACATGATCCGCGTTCTCCAGGGTCATGCCGGTGGCGCCACTGATCCAGCGGGGCAGGTCCACCACAATGTCGTCGTAGGCCTCCCCCAGGATCTTGAGCAACAGTTCCATGCGTTCTTCCGGCACCTCGGAGATGGTCACCCGGTCCTCCGGGGTGGAAGCCATCAGATCCAGACCGCTCTGGTGGGACAACACGTACCCCTCCAGCGCCAGCAAATCCAGGCTGTCCACCAACTCCAGCGCCCTCACCAGACCATGACGGGGGGTGAGGTTGAAGTAGATGGGCAGGGCTCCGAATTGCAGATCCATGTCGATCAGCACGGTGCGTTTTTTAAGAGACTCGGCGAAGATGTGGGACAGGTTGGCGGACACCATACTGGCACCGGAGCCGCCCTTGGCGTTGATGACCGCGGTCAACCGAGCACTCTTGCCACTGGACTCGCTGTTTTTTTCCCGCAGCAGCTGGCCGATAAAATCGCCCGCTTCAGCGTCTTCCAGGGGCAGTGACAGGAAATCCCTGGCTCCGGCACGAAGCGCCTCACGGATCAACTCCGCATTGTCCCGTTGGCCTATCACCAGCAGTTGCGGCCGGGCGTTGGCAGGACGATCGATCAGCGCCTTGAGTTCTGCCCGCCAGTTTTCACTGGCCATGAGAATCAGGGCATCGGGCAACGGATACGTATCACTCAATGGATCCGTCGTGCCGTTGACCATGAGCCTTTTGGTGACATGGACGTCACTGCGCCCGCCCAGCTGCCCCAGCAGATAGTCCAGTCCCTCCTTGGAACGGCCCGCCACTAGTATTTCCAGTCGATAACGCATAGCTGCCCCTCCTGCTCATTCCATACCCATGATCGTGACATCCGGCAGCGGCGCAGACGGACCACGGTAGGACTCCATCGCCCTGGCTGCCTGGTCACCGCTCATGGGACGGATGCTGTCACCCTGCCGATAGGTCTGGGCGTTCATCGCGTGCCGGACACTGGTGCCAAAGGGGTCCAGATCATCTCCGGGGGACGAGGCGCAGCCAACCATCAGGGCTCCTGTTGCGACCATCACTGCAATTCGTGAACTGAACATAGCTTTTCTCCTGCCTGCTAAACTCTGAGTTCTGCTATTAAAGGTCATGGCCGAAGCGTCCTTCCGTGCCACCGTCGTTACGGTTCAGCAGCGGATCGACGGTCTCCCTCCGGGGGCGTTCCTCGGGCTCGCCGTGGAGGCGTCCCAAGAGATAGAAGCTGAGGTCACTTGGCTCCACAAAATTGCCGGTGGGTAGCCGGATTTCGTCGGGGGTGATCGGGCGAGCCAGGTGGGCTGTGACGAAAATCACCAGCTCGGTCTGATCCTTGATGAACTCCTGACTGCGGAACAGCGCCCCCAGGATGGGAATGTCTCCCAGCCCGGGAAACTTGTTGACATTTTCCCGCAGGCTCTCGTTCAACATGCCGGCAATGGCAATGGTTTGGCCATTACCCAGCTCCAGGGTGGAACTGGCGCTGCGTTTGACCAGCGCAGGCACGAAGAACTGAGTGGACACCTGGCCCTCTTCCCCTATTCCGACCGTAATGCTGTTGTCGCTGACCAAATCGGAGACCGCGACATCCACTCGCAGATTGATGGCACCGGAATCCAGCACCACCGGCAGGAAACCCAGGCTGACCCCGAACTCCTTATGATCAATGGTGATTCCGCCATCCCCCTGCGGCACCGGAATCGGGAACTCACCGCCGGCCAGGAACCTGGCTTCTTCCCCAGTCAGAGTGGTCAGGTTGGGTTCGGCCAGTATCTTGGCGGTGCCCTCCCGGTTGGCCGCATCGATGACCGAATTGAGCAAGTAGTCGCCATTCTGGTAGCTGGCGAAGATGCCGGCATCCTCAATGGACTTGGTGACTGGGGCGAACTCGTCGATCATCGGACCAATGGGGGTGCGGAGACCGGGCAGCGCAGGCAGGCGAACCTCGCCCACACCGGGCTGCTGGAAGAACGCATCCGGGAACAGCGCGCCGCCTTTGACCGCGCCGACCTTGAGGCTGGAACTGGCCATATTCAGCACATCGAACTGCACGTCCAGACGTTTCACCAGCGAGCGGGACACTTCCGCTACCTTGACATCCAGCATGACCTGCTGAGCGCCCCCTACCTGCATCATGTTGAGGACCGGCCAGCCCTGGCCATCGGTAGCGGAGCCGGAGAAACTGCTGGCCAACCGCATGGCGGCGTCGACACTGGAAGCGCTGGTCACTTCGCCGCTCAACACGATCGTGTCATTGGCCGACCGGACTTCAATTCGTTCGGACGGCAGCAGGTTATGCAGGTTGGCTTTCAGGGTTTGCAGGTCGTGGGTTACGGCAATGTTGATGGTGCCTTGCAGCTGATCGTTGTTATCCCACAACATGACGTTGGTGGTGCCCCGGGACTTGCCCAGGACATAGACTTGCCGCGAACGCACCACAACCACATCGGCAATATCGGGATTACCTACCGACAATCTCTTGATCGCATTGTCGAATTCAAGCACCTGGGACTGGTTAACCGGAACTTCGACGGAGACCGGCTCTCCCGCGTAGGGCATGGCGAGCAGGACACCCTCGGACGACTGGGCAACCGTGTGCTGCGACCACCCCAGGCCTAACAGCGTGACTACGACGCCGGCTAGCGTATTCATCGTGACCTTATCCATAACACTTCCCCGTTCTAGTTGAATTGTTACCGTCGCATACGGGCAACCAGCTGCCGTCTCACTTGGTAACTGTGGTTGAACTCAAGTCGGTGCCCCGAATGACACTGACACGGATGTTCTGGGGCCGATACACCCGTCTCGGTGCCGGCGCGGGCGCGGCCACCGGTTCCGGGGCTGCCGCTACTTCCACTGGCTCTTCCTCGATCTCTTCGAGCGGATTACGCAGGGTCAGCTGAATTTTGCCTTCCTGAGTCGCCTCCAACAGCCGCTCCGCCTGCGGTGGCGTGACCGCCAGGGTCACGGCTCGCACGATAATGGGACGATCACGTTCCTGGGTGGCGTGCTGATCCACCGCCAGCACGGTGATGCGGTGCAGGATGGTTTCGGACTCGTATTCCCGACTACTTCCGGCGCGCCTGCTGGACACCACATCCACCTGGTTACCCGGCAACAGGAAGCCAGCCACCCCGGCCACGTCATCCACTCGAACGGTGATCGCCCGCATGCCGGGTTCGAGCACCGCCGCCAGGGCGCTGCCCGCCATGTGCTCGGCAACCCGACGCTCCAAAATCACCTCATCCGCGTAGATGGTTTGGGAACTGATCCGCCCCACCACCTGCTCCACCTCGCTGAAGCTGCCCTTGGGTACGGCATGAGGCGGAAGCTCGATCATTCGCAGATCGGTGGCCTCCACGGTTCGCCCGAACGGGATTTCCACAGCAGCCACGACTACTGAGCTCGTCTCTTCCGGGCTTTCGACCGCGCCAATACGTTCCTGAACCCAGCTGTTCGCCATTCCGGCCGCACCAACGGCCAGCACCAGCGATACGCCAAGCATGGCGATAATCCCCTTCTTTCTCATGACTCACTCTCCTCACCGGCATTGCCGGGCTCTACAAAGTAGTTTTGCCAGGCCCAGCGAAGGGCCTCCTGGGTAAGTTCCGATTGGCCTCGATAACGCAAGCAGTCCATCGCCAGCCCAATGAAATCCCGCGGATGACATGGCAGCAGGGACACACCGTGGGTGCCATGCAGTTGGTCGAGCATGAACGACGCCAGCTCTGGATCTTCAGCCACGCCCTGGCGCTGACACTCCTGACTCCAGATGTCGCGATACTCTTCGCGAGTCAGGGGATGGAATCGGATTTTGTATCCGATGCGCCGCAAGAAGGCCTCGTCGGCCAGGTCGAGGGGATGGAGGTTGCTGGAAAACAGCAGTGCCACGTTAAATGGCACTTCAAAATGCTGACCGGTAGCCAGGGTGAGGTAGTCCAGACCGTCCTCCATGGGGACAATCCAGCGGTTGAACAGCTCGTCTGGACGCATCCGCTGACGCCCCAGATCGTCAATCACCAGCATGCCGTTATTGGCTTGCATCTGAGCCGGGGCATGATGAATGCGGGTTGCGGGGTCAAACTTGACCTCCAGCATGTCCATGGTCAGCTCACCGCCAACCATGACCACCGGACGTTTGCACAGTTCGTAGCGGGGATCGTGGCCGCGATCCAGAAACAGCGAGCTTTCAGCCTTACCGCGGTCGAGACGTTGATGGATTTCGGGGTCATAGAGTCGCACGGCCTTGTCCGCCACCAGCACGGCGTGGGGAATCAGCACCTCACCCAGCATCAACCGCGATAGCTTCCGGGCGATGTAGGTCTTGCCGGTGCCGGAATCGCCATGGATGAAGATGGCGCGGCCGGATTGCATGGCCGGTCCCAACTGGTCCAGAATCTCGGGACGTATGGTGATGTCCCGGAAGGCCGTGCGCACCTCCTCACAACCCAGTCCCCGGGCGCGCATGGACTGGCGCGCGACCAATTTACAATATTGATCCAGCGGTACTGGCGCGGGGCCGATATAGCCGTCCCGTTGCAGCGCCTCCTGGGCGGCCGCACGGCCGCGATCCGTCAGAGCAAAACGCAGCATGCCATTCGCTGCCTGGCCACGAATCTCGGCCCGGCCTTCGTTCCGTAAAAAGCAGAAAACCCGCTCCACCTGACTGCCCGGCAGCGCGGTGTAGCGGGTGAGCTGCTGGAGGTCCAACACGCCACGCTCAAACAGATGCTTGGAAATCAGGTCTCCGACATAGATTTCACTCAGCCCTGAATCCTCCAGGGTATGAGGACGCAACGCCGGGATACTCGCGCCGGCACCCATAGTGTCCGTAGCCTGCGGGTGCGATGAATCGGTCGGCAGGGTCAGGTCGGACAAGGTTCCGGAATACATAGGGTCGTTGTTCATCTCGTTGCCTTCCCGCGGTGGACCGCTGTTGTCAGGGGGTCACTCCGATCAGGGACGACGGCCAGGCCGACCAGATCAGAAGAAAGCTGGTGCCCACCGCAATGGACACCGCGAATGGAAATTTCCGGCCCATCACTTCACCTTCGGCTGGCGCCAGGTAGATTGG
>JBFHLR010000095.1:0-10243 GCA_041594735.1 Marinobacter sp. | reverse complement strand
CCGAGGGAGCGGGCGCGTTGGTGCGGTCACTGTGAAATCCCCTGGTACCCCAGATTGGCCCCCTGCGTGATTGTGCTGATTCGTCGCGGCGACCGCATGCTACTGGCACGATCGTCCCGAGTGAAACGCCATTTTTACAGTCTGATTGCCGGTTTTGTTGAGTCCGGAGAGACGGTGGAAGCCGCCGTGCAGCGCGAAGTGCGGGAAGAAACCGGCCTGGAGGTGACCGCGATCCGCTATCAGGCTTCGCAGCCCTGGCCGTTCCCTCACCAGCTGATGCTGGGCTTCTTTGCCGAGTATGCCGGCGGGGAGCTGCAGTTGCAGGAAGACGAACTGGCCGATGCCGGCTGGTATCGGCCGGGTGAGTTGCCACCGGTGCCGCCGAATAGCACGATTGCCGGGCGTCTGATTCGGGCGATGGAACAGGAGATCGGCGCTTGAATCCTCCCCGGATACTGGTCTTTGATTCCGGCGTTGGCGGGTTGAGCATTGCCCAGTGTATCCATCGGGCGCTGCCCTCGGTGCGACAGGTTTATCTCGCCGATAATGCCTGCTTCCCTTATGGCGATCAGGCGGAAGAGTTGGTGACGGCCCGATGTCTGCAGCTGATCGAGGCGAGCCTGAAGGTCTATCCGTCGCAGTTGATCGTGGTGGCGTGCAATACCGCCAGCACGGTGGTCCTGCCCCACCTGCGGGCGAACACCCATCTGCCCGTCGTTGGTGTGGTGCCTGCCATCAAGCCGGCGGCTGCGGTATCTGAAAACCGGCGAATCGGTTTGCTGGCCACCCCGGCCACCATTCGGCGCCCCTATCTGGACCGGCTGGTGGACGAATTCGCCGCCGATTGCCAGCTGCACCGGATTGGCCACCCTACGTTGGTGCGCTGGATCGAGCACTGGGTGGCAGGGCAGGCGTTACCCGAGGCGGAGTTGGCGGAAGTACTGACGCCGTTTCGTGACGCCCGGGTGGATACCGTGGTGCTGGGCTGTACCCATTACCCACTGATCGGCCAGCAGTTGCGTGGCTTGTTGCCCGGCGTTCAGCATTGGGTGGATTCCGGCGAGGCCATCGCCCGCCGTACCGCGGATTTGCTTGATCGGGCCGGGTATCAGCTTGGGGATAACCACGGCGAGACTCCGGCACTCGATGCCATGCTGTTTAGCGGCCAGGTGCCCCCTGGCATCGGAACATTCTTGCCACGGTTGGGCCTGGCCGCGGGCTGTTTTCGCGGCGATTGGCCCCCTGAAACGGTTGTCCCTACAGCAGTCGGGTCAACTTGAACATGGCAAGAAACTCCAGCGCCGGGATGGCCCGTCGGTGGCAACAATAGGTCTTGCACGTGGTGCCCCGGAAACGGGATTTGGTGAATTCCAGGCCCTGGAAGTTGTAAAGGAAGTTGCCATGGTTGTAGAGGCCGTGGAGCAGGCGTTTCAAAAGCCGGCTTTCCTGGTGTTCGGTGTCACCGTCCAGCGATAGCGGAATCAGCCCAAGGTCCAGATAGGGCACGCCCTCGGCCTTGAACACCGCCATGGCGTGGGCCATCAGGGTGTAAAAGATGCCCTGGCGGAAGTTGGCGTTGGCCCGTGAAATATTGGGGACGTAGCTGATGATCCGGTTGTTTCGGTAGATCGGGTCAAAATAGATGAATCCCACCGCCTTGCCGTCCTGGTAGGCGTAGAAGTGCCGCTCATTTTCCCGGTAATCCATCTGCATCGGACGGATCAGGAAGCGGATTTCATTGTTCTTGCACTTGCGCGTCCGAATCCAGGCTTCGGAGATTTCCCGGGTATGGTCGTCGCTGAACCGTTCCTTGACGGTGATGCCGTTCTTCTCGGCCTGGTTGAGGGCGGTGCGCAGCACCTGTTTCTTCTTGCCGCTGAGGGACCAGGACTCCAGCGGAATGCGGGATTCGCTGCCAAATTGGGTGCCGTAAAGACCAAAACGTCGATGCAGGAAGTCCACCACCGGCTTTGATACCTGAATGTAGCAGGCGTTGGGGTGGCGTAGGTGAAAGCGCTCGAGTAGGGGGGCGAAGTCCTCCGGCGCAGCGACCGGGTCGGAGAGCACAAAGGTCATGCCCCATTTACGCATGTAGCCGATGTAACCGACTCCGGGAAGGTCAAAGTATTCCATTCCCGGCTGCAGGGTGGAGAACGACTGCGAGTGCCCCCCAAATTTTTTCAGGTAAGCCACGCGTTCAGAAAAACTGTGCGCCCCGCCGGCCAGCGCATCCGTGCGGTTGAGAGAGAGAATCTGGTCTGCCATGTCGCCTTCCCCGATGAGCTGTTGTTATTGGGAGGTTCCGGGGGTCCGGTTACGCCTGTTTCTGGCCGAGGATGGACCAGTAGCAATTCATGTTCAGCAGCTTGAAGTGTTTTTGCCGGGTGATCTTCAGACCGAGCCGCTGCATGTGATCGGGGTAGTTGTAAATCTTGTGGAAGGCGTTGTTGGCAAGCAGCCAGAAAATAAACACCGCCAGGTACCAGTAGCCTTTTTTGAAGAGGCGGGCGACCAGGTTGCCGCTGGGGTAGCTGAAATCCCCCACCACGACCTGGGCATCGGCCTTGCCCAGCTGAATCAGGTGCTCCAGTACGCGCACCATCATGTCTTCGTCGAACACGTTGAGGAAGAAGTTGGCAATCACCATGTCGTATTGGCCGAACTCGTCTACCTTCAAGATGTCGCTGTGAATGCGGCGAATGTTCAGGTGAGGCGCTTGGGCCTCCTGGGCTTGAGCAAACTTGCGCAGCATGGTTTCCGACAGGTCGACCACGGTCACTTCGGCACCGAGCTCTGCGGCGCGTATGGCATCGCGGCCATGACCGACGCCGGCGAACAGAATGCGGGCGCCCGGGGTGATGGTTTCCAGGTCGAGCATGGCGGTCTTGCAGCGGTGAATGCTCCGGCCGCTGTACAGGTTGCTCAGAAAATCGTAAACCGGGCCTATGTATTTGTATTTGTCGCGCATGCTGGTTACCCCTGCTCTGATCCGTGCGTCCCGCCATCGTGTTGTGATTGTTTGGTTTGGCCGATTGGGCAATTTGGCCTGATGGCAGGGTATGGTTGGAGCTTAGAGAAGCAGCGGGGCAAAATATGTGCAGTAGGCCGCATTTCCAGATACATACCGTAACGTTCGGCAATGCTTTGCAAACTGGATCAATTTTTCAAATCCTAGTGTCGGACAATCCATTTGTTGGCCAAATAGCCGGGTGTGAGCCAGTGCAACTTTTGGCATCAGGCCAGGGGCGGTGAGGTCAGCGCGCAGGTGTAATTCAGGGGCATGGCTCTATACTTGAGGCATTGCACTGTTTCGCCAGGGAGGAACCGTTGCAGGTGGAATGTGGTGTGGGTAAGGCGTGTCGGAGATACGTTTGCGGGTGGCTGCTCGTCCTGGCGTTGCTGCCCGTGGCGCTTCACGCTGACGACGGTGAGAACGGCGCAATCAAGTATCTGGTGTTGGATAGCCGGGTTGGGCCGTTTCAGTTGGTCCGTGAAGGCGTCAGCGACGGCGGGATCATTTCCGATATTGTGGATGAGCTGTTCCGCGGAATCGGCATGCCGGTACGTCATCATGTCCTGCCCGTGAACCGGTTGCTCTACGGTGTTGCTCAGGGCCAGTTCACCCACTGGGTGGCCTATGATTCGCCGGTGTGGGACTCTTTCCCCGGCCGGGGCGAATACACCCGCCAGCCACTGTTCCAGACCCGCCACATCATGTTGACCTGCAATGACGAGGTCGCAAGCCCGGTTCGTTCCATGGCGGACCTGGAGGGGCTGTCCATCGCCACACTACGGAACTTTCAATATCTGGATCTCGATCAGGCAGCGGAACAGGGTCTGATTCGAGCGGAGCCGGTTGATGACTTTGAGTCGGGGCTGGCCCTGGTCAGCCTGAAACGGGTGGACGGATTCGTGGAAATGGCGTCCAGACTGCGGTTTTATCTCAGTGGCTTCGGTGGGGACACCTCGTGCATGCGGGAGGTGGACGTCAGCGCCATCATCCCCAATTACTCCGTGTATTTGAGTATGGACCGGCAGCTGCCGGCAGAGACCCGGCGTCGGATCAACCAGCAACTGGAGACCATGGCCAGAACCGGGCGCCTCTCTCAAATCTGGCGCCGCTACGTCCCCGATGAGCTACCGCAGGAGATCAATGCCAAGGCAGGGCGCTAGTGTCCCTTAGCACAGAAAGCCCCCTAGGCCAGGGTTGCGGGACGGGCCCTTTTTCCCAGTAACTGGGCGACGTGTTCCGCCGGTTGTGGCCGGCCATAGAAGAACCCTTGCACCTGATGGCACCCCAGCTGCCTGAGGTATGCCAGCTGGGCATCGGTTTCCACGCCTTCGGCCACTATCTCCAGTTTCAGACCGTGGGCCATGGCGATAATGGCGTTGACAATACAGACGCCGTCGTCGCTGTTGCGGATGTCCTGCACAAACGACTGGTCGACCTTGAGGGTGTGAATGGGCAGCCGGCGGATGTAGTTGAGCGATGAATAGCCGGTACCAAAATCGTCGATGGCAATCCGCACGCCGGCATCCGCCAGCTCCCGGAGCTTTTGGCTGATCTGGTCCAGATCACTCATGATCACATTCTCGGTAATCTCGATCTCCAGATTGCGTGCGGGAAAGCCGTGGTGGCTCAGTTGTTGCGTCAGGCTGTCGACAAAGCCGGGATGTTCGACCTGGATGGGAGACAGGTTTACCGCCAGTTTCAGCGCCTCATGGCCGTCGTCAATCCATTGGCCAACCTGCTGACAGGCCATGGCGAGCACCCGCTCACTGACGGCGCCGATGAGACGGGTTTCCTCCGCCAGTGGCAGAAACTCGCCCGGGTACAACAGGCCCAGTTCCGGGTGCTGCCAGCGCACCAGGGCTTCCAGGCCCACCACCCGGCTGGTGCTGGCGCACACCTGGGGCTGGTAGAAGACCCGCAGCTCGTCCCGCTCCAGCGCCAGACGCAGATCCCGCTCCATGCTCAGCCGATTGGCGGTATCCGTGCTCATCGCGTCGGAGAAGAAACAGTAGTCGCCCTTGCCTCGTCCCTTGACGTGGTACATAGCAATGTCGGCATTCTGAATCAGCTGGTCGAGGGATTCACCGGCATCCGGGAACACGGCGATACCGATGCTGACACCCACGAATACCTGATGTTCGCCCAACCGGAACGGTGTGTTCAGCGCATCGATCAGTTTCAGCGCAATCTGCTTGGCGTCCGTTTCACTGTGGATGGCGGGCAGCAGGAGGGTGAACTCGTCGCCGCCAAAGCGGGACAGGGTATCGCCCTTGCGCAAGCAGGACTCCAGCCGACGGGTCACGGCCTGCAACAAACGGTCGCCCATGGCATGACCAAGGCTGTCGTTGATGACCTTGAAGCGGTCCAGGTCGAGGAACATCACCGCGAGCTTCTGGCCGTAGCGGCGGGCGTGAGTGATGGCCAGGTTCAGCCGGTCCTTGAACAGGGCGCGATTGGGCAGGCGGGTCAGCAGGTCATGGTAGGCCTGGAAATTGATGAATGCCTCGGCCTCCTTGCGTTCGGTGACATCCCGGGCGGTGCCATAGAACCGGGCCTGCTGGCTGGCGAGCCGGTCCCGAGCCCCGGAGGGGTGGAGCCAGGTATTCGGGTCGATTGGGAAGGCGGTGATTTCAAAGTGACGGTTGGCCTTGCGGCTACCCTGGCTTTTCATGCGCACCTCAAGGGTGCGCGGGTTGTCGGAACTGACGCTGGTATCCAGGATGGCATGATTGCCCCGGGCGACATCCTGTTCGTCCAGCAGGGTACGAAACGGAGTGCCGATCAACTGATTAGGGGCATATCCCAGTAGGGACTGGACTTTGTTGTTGATGAAGCAGATCCGTCCGCCCTGATCCAGCATAAACACGATGTCCGGCGAGCTGTTGACGATGTAACGATGCAGGGCCTCGGACTTTTCCAGGCGCGATTGCATGTCGGCGTGGTCCTGCAGCAAGGATTGCTGGCCCAGCACGCCACGCACGGTTTCCAGCAGCTCTTCCGGGTCAAAGGGTTTTTTGATGTAGTCGAGGGCGCCCCGTCGCAGGGCCCGGCTCACTGAAGTGAATTCAGTTTCGCCGCTGACGGCAATAATGCCGCAGTCCGGTTGCATCGTGACGGCGTACGCCATGACATCGAAGCCACTCATGTCTGTCATTCGCAGGTCCAACAGCGCCAGTCTGAAGCTCCTGGCTTGCAGGGCGTCGCAAGCGGCATGGCCTCCCAGCGCCTCGGTGACCGGGTAACCCTGCTGTCGAAGCAGACTGGCCAGGGCGTTCAGCAGGCGCGGGTCATCGTCGGCCACCAGTATCTCCGGTGGTTGGCTCTGTGCGTAATTTGGCTGCGGATTATCCCTGGTCATGGTGATAGGCCCGTGCATTATTGGTCTGGTTCGTCGACTATCGCCGGCAGCAGGATCCGGAAGCGGGTTCCGGTTGTGCCGGTACGACAGCTAATGATGCCCTCCATGTCATCAGTGCGCTGTTTCACGATGCTCAACCCGAGGCCGCTGTGGCCTGAGCCCTTACTCGATGCAACGGGTTGAAATAATTGCAGTTGAACGTTTGGTGGCAGGCCGGGGCCATCGTCCCCAACCGTCAGTTCGACCCAGGGACGGCGGTTTTGCCACACCGGCGCCTCATTCTGAATGGCGCCCGTGATGGTTTTGGGGCCGGCATCGGCAGAGATCACCGTACTGATCTGTCGGGAGCTCTTGGCCTGACGACAGCTGTCCATGGCCCGTAGCACCACTTCAGGCAGGCCTGGTAGCCGCAGGTCGGGGTAGGGTGAAGGGTGGTGGTTGCTCACTCGTCGCTTAGCCGTGTCATACACATGGGTGTGGTTCGCTGTGAATGACGTTTATGACGGTGCATTCACCTTTGTCGAATGGCTAAAAGAATAGACAATATAGCCCAATTATTAAAAGGTTATTACGGTCTTTTTAAGTGGTGCATTGATTGTTTTTTTGATCAGCGCCAGGTTTCGTTCGGTAAAATCCTGTCAATTCTTGGCTTCTCCGGGGATATCGGCCCGGTTGCACCTGTATACGCCCCGGGGATCGCGCTAGACTTCGACGGCAGTCGCCGGGAAAAGAACGTCAGGAGGCATAGTCCTGTTTTGCTTTCGGCCGCCGGTAGCCCGATACCCTGTGCCGTTAGCCCTATGGACTCATACCACCAAGCCAATCGTCCCGAGCGACCGCTCAAGCCCGTGGCTGAGCAGTCTGCCGGCTTGCCCCGAATTCTCGCGGTGACGGGGGGCAAGGGCGGCGTTGGCAAAACCTCCATCGTGCTTAACCTTGCGCTGGTGTTGGCGCGGGAAGGGCAGCGGGTACTGCTGCTGGACGGCGACACCGACCTGGCGAATGTCACCATCATGCTGGGCCGCTACCCGGAGCGAACGCTGGCCCAGGTGGTGGCGGGGCAGTGCGAACTGGCGGATGTCATCCAGCCTGCGCCCTTCGGGCTGGATATCGTGCCTGGGGCCTCTGGGGTTCAGGAATGCCTGAATCTCGATACCGATCAAAGCCTCCGTGTGCTGAAGGCATTGGCCAGGCTGGAGCGCCAATACGACTATGTGCTCATCGATACGGCGGCGGGACTGCAGCCGGTCGGATTGCACATGTTGGCCGCCGCCGCCATGGCCTGTGTTGTCATCACCCCGGACCCCACTTCGCTCACCGATGCGTTTTCGTTGCTGAAAGTCATGCAACGCAAGGGCTACCGCAGAACCCCCAGTGTCGTGGTCAACATGGCTCGCGGAGCAAGTCAGGCTCAAGCGGTCTTCCAGCGCTTTCAGGCGGCGGTTCGGCGCCATCTGGGCGTGGGGCTTCATTACCTTGGCGCGGTGTGGCGGGACGAGACCATTGCCCAGTCGATTCAGGATCAGCGGCCGGTGGCCCTGTTGCCGGAGAGCGATCCGTCCTGCCGGCAGTTTTTCACCCTGGCCGACATGCTGGCGGTTCGTTTCTCCCAGCTCCCGCCACGCAAGTCCGGCATTGCGGCCTACTGGCATCGGGTTTCCACGCAGGCGCGTGAGGCGGAACCTCTCGTACCACCGGTGCCGGCAGCGGTTTCCGCAGCGGTCGATCCGTCGGAGCGCTGTCAGCAGTTGGTGCAAGAACTGGGGCAGCTGCTTGCCGACAACAGGGCGTCGGCCATGCTCCAGTATGAGGCGCTGAACGCCGTTTTTGCCCTGTTGGGGCGCGCCATGGATGACGATGCCATCGAAATCATTCAAACCGGACTGGCCTCCCTCGGCTGGGAAACGCTGACGCCGCCCCAGCGTCTTCACTTTGCCTCCCATCTGCGTCAGTTGGCGGATCAGGTGGAGGCTGACCTGCCGATTGCCAAGGCGGCTCAAGCCCTCGTACAGGGGGGCGCCGGGCCCCGTTATGACCGAACCCGCTTTGGCGAGCAGAGCCAGCTGATTCGAGCGCTGAGGGAGCAACCGTCCGATATTTCCCTCGATCAGTTCCTGCGTTCGTTAACGGAAAACCCCGACAATTCGTCTCCCTGATCATTCTGAAAAAGTCTTTTGTTTCCTTGCGTTGGCTTATCCTGTAACAAAATTAATCCGCCGATTGGGTTTCTTTGCTGTATGTCACCGCGTTGTCATGCACACTGTGTCATGCTTGGCCCAAAATGACGTGATGGCCTGGTAAATGCAGTATCAATAACAACGGCAGGGCGAAGGTGGATCGATTTGCCTTTTACCGGATTGCCGACTAAAAGCTAAGGGCCACTCTCCAGCGATCAGTAGGGCGCAGAACTCTACGTCATGGGGACAAGGTGGTCCAGGACACGAAACAAGAGACGTTCAGAGACACTAACTAGAGAAGGAGTTCCAATCATGGCTGAGCAGCAGCTTGAACTGGGGGAATCGGAGTCAAAAGTACTGAAGCAGCTCCGTGGAAAGCACGTACTGATTACCGGCACTACGGGCTTTCTAGGCAAGGTTGTGCTTGAGAAACTGATCAGGACGGTACCGGATATTGGTGGCATCCACCTGCTGATCCGGGGCAACAAGCGGCATCCCGACGCCCGCGAACGATTTATTAATGAGATTGCCTGTTCCTCCGTTTTCGAACGGTTGCGGCAGGACGACAGTGAAGCCTTCGAAGATTTTCTCGAAAGCCGGATTCACTGTGTGACCGGCGAAGTCACCAAGGAGCGGTTCGGGCTGTCGCCGGATCAGTTCTCCGCCCTGGCTGGCAGACTGGATGCCCTGATCAATTCCGCCGCCAGCGTCAATTTCCGGGAAGAGCTGGACAAGGCGCTGGCCATCAACACCCTCTGTCTCAACAACATCACCGAACTGGCCAGCCTGGCGGGTGATATCCCGGTGATTCAGGTATCCACCTGCTACGTCAATGGCAAGAATTCGGGCAAGGCGCATGAAGCCGTTGTGCAGCCGGCCGGCGCTGCCATTCCGCGCCATGAACAGGGCCACTACGAGGTCGATGAGCTGATACACCTGCTGCAGGACAAGATTGCGGATGTGCGTTCCCGCTACAGCGGCAAGGTGCTTGAGAAAAAGCTGGTGGACCTGGGCATCCGCGAGGCGAACCATTACGGTTGGAGTGATACCTATACCTTTACCAAATGGCTGGGTGAGCAATTGCTGATGCAGTCCCTGGCTGGCAAGTCACTGACCATTCTCCGACCGTCCATCATCGAAAGCGCAGTGGAAGAACCGGCCCCGGGCTGGATCGAAGGGGTCAAGGTGGCGGATGCCATCATACTGGCCTACGCCCGCGAAAAGGTCACGCTGTTCCCTGGCAAGCGCTCCGGCATCATTGATGTCATCCCGGCGGATCTGGTGGGCAATAGCATCATCCTGTCCCTGGCTGAGGCCCTGGAGAAGTCCGGCAAGCACCGGATTTACCAGTGCTGCAGCGGCTCCCGCAATCCTATTACCCTGGGCGAGTTCATTGACCACCTGATGGATGAGGCGAAGCACAACTACGCCGAATACGATCAGCTGTTCTACCGCCAGCCCCGTAAGCCCTTCATGGCGGTGAATCGCAGCCTGTTCGATGCGGTGATTGGCGGCGCCCGACTGCCGCTGTCGATGGCGGACCGGATGCTGAAGGTGATCGGCCATACCCGTGAGCTCAAGCTGCTCAAGAACATCGACACCACCCGCTCCCTTGCCACCATTTTCGGCTTCTACACGGCGCCGGATTATGTGTTCCAGAATGATGAGCTGATGAACCTGTCCCGACGCATGGGG
>JBFHLR010000094.1:0-10388 GCA_041594735.1 Marinobacter sp. | reverse complement strand
TGGTTGCTTGACGCAACTCTTTTAAGTGGGCAGTCTCTGTGGTGCAGGCAAATTAATCCGCAGCAGAGACACAATAATGAAAATCTACGAAGCCAAGATGGCACCGAACCCCCGTCGCGTCCGTATGTTCCTGGCCGAGAAGGGCCTGCTGGAACAGGTGGAGTTTGTTGAGCTCGACTTGCAGGCGGGCGACAATCTCACCCCGGAGTATGTCGCCAGGAACCCCATGAAGAAAGTGCCGGTGCTGGAGCTGGACGACGGCAGCCATATTGCCGAAACCATGGCGATCTGCCGGTATTTCGAAGAAACCCACCCCGATCATCCGCTGCTGGGCAGCACGCCGAGGGAGAAGGCTCACATCGAGCAGTGGCTACGCTGGATCGATTTCTACTTCTTCCTGCCTACGGGCATGTGTTTTCAGCACACCAGCGGCTACTTCAAGGATCGGATGAATCCGGTCAAGGAGTGGGGCGAGGAGTGCCGGGTCAACGTGGAGAAGTTCCTTCACTTCCTCAACAAGCACCTGGAGGGCCGGAATTACATCTGCGGCGACCAGTTTACCGCCGCCGATATCAATGCCTTCGTCACGGTGGCCTTCAATAAGGTCAACCAGATCAGCATCCACCCGGAGCAGACCCATCTGAGGGCCTGGTTCGACCGTATCAAGGCGCGTCCGTCCGCCTTGGTCTGAGTAGCGCTCATCAACCCAGTGGAGTTATCCGATGATTGACCTGTATACCTCGCCTACCCCCAACGGCCACAAAATCACCGTGGCACTGGAGGAGATGGGGGTTGCGTACAATCTGATTCCGGTGGACCTGTCCAAGGCACAGCAGAAGACCCCGGAATTTCTGGCCATGAACCCCAATGGCCGGATTCCGGTGATTGTCGACCGGGACAACGACGATTTTGCGGTGTTCGAATCCGGCGCGATCCTGATCTACCTGGGGGAGAAATATGGCAAGTTCTACCCGCAAGACCCCAAGGTTCGCTCCCGCACTCTGCAATGGTTGATGTTCCAGATGGGCGGGGTCGGCCCGATGATGGGACAGGCCAACGTGTTCTTCCGCTATTTCCCGGAGAAGCTCCAGCCCGCCATTGACCGTTACCAGCACGAGTGCCGTCGCCTGTTCGAGGTGCTCGACCGGCGCCTGTCCGAAGCCCGTTATCTGGCCGGCGACGAATTGACCATTGCCGACTTCGCCAACTGGTGCTGGGTGCGGACCTACACCTGGTCTGGGGTATCAGTGGACGGGCTGGCGCACCTGCAGCGCTGGCTCGATGAGCTGGCGGCCCGGCCCGGCTGCCAGCGTGGCGTGCGCAAGCCGGAACGGATGAGTGAATCGGAAGATCTGGTGAAAGTGGCAAGGACCATGGTGACCACCTAAGCGGTTAAATGGTCACCGGCAGCCGTGGCGCGGCGGGTCACCCCCACCGCGCCACGGCCTCCCTCAAAAGAACAGTTCCCGCAGCTTATCGCCAGGATTGTCCGCCCGCATGAAGGATTCGCCCACCAGGAAGCCGTAGATGTTGCGCTCGGTCATGGCGGTCACGTCGGCCCGGGTCAGGATGCCGCTCTCGGTGATGGTCAGTCGCTCCGCCGGAATGCGCTCATGCAGGGTGAAGGTGGTGTCCAGCGATACCTCGAAGGTGTGCAGGTTGCGGTTGTTGATGCCCACCAGAGGGGTGGTTAGCGTCAGTGCGTCGTCCAGTTCGTCGCCGTCATGCACCTCCACCAGCACATCGAGGCCGATTTCATGGGCGATCCCTTCCAGTTCCTGCATCTGGTCCCGGGTCAGGCAGGCGGCAATCAGCAGGATACAGTCCGCGCCCAGAGCCCGGCTCTCGTACACCTGGTAGGGCGCCACCATGAAGTCCTTGCGGATTACCGGCAGGTCGCAGGCATTGCGCGCGGCCACCAGGTAATCCTCGTGACCCTGGAAAAAATCCCGGTCAGTGAGTACTGACAGACAGGCTGCGCCGGCTTCGGCATAGCTCTCGGCGATGGCGGGCGGGTCGAACGGGTCCCGCAGGATGCCCTTGCTCGGCGACGCTTTCTTGATCTCCGCAATCACAGCGGGTTGCTGCGCCGCCATCCGCGTCTGCATGGCGGCGGCAAATCCCCGCGCCGGAGGCTGGTCGCCGGCTTTGGCCTTCAGGTCGGCCAGGGGCGCCTTGGGTTTGCGCTCGTCGATTTCCTGCCATTTGCGCTCCACGATCTTGCGCAGGATGGTCGGGGTCCGGTCATGCTGATGGTTGGTCATGGCGTCGAATGCTCGGGGATTGGGTTCAGCTTAGTCAAAGCAGTGTGAGAAGTCGGACAGCTCGGACAGTTTGCCCGCGGCCAGGCCACTGCCGATGGCGTCCAGCGCCATGTCGACACCGTGCTTGATGGTATCGGCCAGGCCGGCCACGTAGATGGCGGCGCCGGCATTGAGGGCGATCATGTTGCGGGCTTTTTCGGCCATGTCGTCGTGACCGCGGCCGAAGGCGGCGTGAATCAGTTTCAGGGACTGGTCGGAGGTGGTCACGTCCAGGCCCACCAGGGTCTGGCTGGCGATGCCCAGGTCTTCCGGTTTGAGGGTGTATTCGGTGATGGCGCCGTCCTTGAGTTCGGCGACGTGGGTTTCGCTGGCCAGGCTGATTTCGTCCAGGCCGTCCTTGGAATGCACCACCAGGATGTGCTCGCTGCCGAGGGTCTTCAGTACTTCCGCCATCGGGCGGCACAGCTCCCGGGTGAACACGCCGATCAGCTGACGCTTGACGCCGGCGGGGTTGGTCATCGGGCCGAGGATGTTGAAAATGGTGCGCATGCCCAGCTCCTTGCGCGGGCCGATGGCGTGCTTCATGGCGCTGTGGTGAGCGGGGGCGAACATGAAGCCGACGCCGATCTGTTCGACGCAGCGGGCCACCTGTTCCGGGCTCATGTTGATGTTGATGCCCGCCTTTTCCAGCAGGTCGGCGCTGCCGCTCTTGGAGGACACCGCGCGGCCTCCGTGTTTGGCGACGTAGCCGCCGGCGGCGGCAACCACGAAGGTGGCGGCGCTGGAGACGTTGAACAGGTTGGCGCCGTCACCGCCGGTGCCGACGATATCCACCAGCGGCTGGGCGTTGATGGTGACACCGGTAGCCAGCTCTCGCATGACTTCGGTAGCGCCGGTGATTTCCTCGATGGTTTCGCTCTTGATGCGCAGGCCCATCAGCAGGGCGCCAATCTGGGCATCGGTGGCTTCGCCTTTCATCACGATGCCCATAACGTCCCGCATTTCTTCACGGGTCAGGTCGAGGTTGGCGGCAATTCGGTTGAGCGCTTCTTTGATGTCCATTCGGTGGTCTCTTCTGGTCGGTTCTTGTCGTTGCCTTTAGAGAGCTTAGCAAGCAGGCTCGCTTAATGTTTCTGGGTGAGTTGATTTTCACTACTGAGCACAGCCGGCAGGAGGGAACTTTCTCCGCCACCCGAGACGGCACGTCCCTGTGCCGGCTCGGGTTCCGCGGCTTCCCTGCCGCTGCTCCGAAAGTTCCCTCCTGCCTGCTCCTTCGCTCCGAAGTTGCTTTCAACTCCGCAAAAAGTTCCGCAGCAGCTCATGACCCTGCTCGGTCATGATGGATTCCGGGTGGAACTGCACCCCCTCGATCGGCAGGGTCTTGTGACGCACCCCCATGATCTCTTCCACCGAGCCGTCCTCGTTGCGGGTCCAGGCGGTGACTTCCAGGCAGTCCGGCAGGGTGTCCTTGTCGATCACCAGGCTGTGGTAACGGGTGGCCTGCAGCGGGTTGTTGAGGCCGCGAAACACGCCGGTGTCCTGGTGGAAGACCGGGGACACCTTGCCGTGCATGACCCGGCCGGCGCGAATGATGTCACCGCCGAACACCTGGCCGATGGACTGGTGGCCAAGGCAGATGCCGAGGATCGGCAGCTTGCCGGCAAAGTGCTCGATGGCGGCCATGGAGATGCCGGCCTCGTTGGGCGTGCACGGGCCTGGGGAGATCACCAGTCGTTCCGGCTTGAGCGCCTCGATCTGCTCGATGGTGATCTCGTCGTTGCGGTGCACCTGCACGTCCGCCCCCAGCTCCGCCAGGTACTGGACCACGTTGTAGGTGAAGGAGTCGTAGTTGTCGATCATCAGTAACATGGGGCGCCTCCTCAGTGGTCGAAGTCGTTCAGGGTCATGGCGACGGCACGGAAGATGGCACGGCCCTTGTTCATGGTCTCTTTCCATTCCAGCCGGGGAATGGAGTCCGCCACCACGCCGGCGCCGGCCTGGATGTGGAGCTGGTTGTTCTGGATCACCGCGGTGCGGATGGCGATGGCGGTGTCCATGTTGCCGTTCCACGACAGGTAGCCCACGGCACCGCCGTAGACGCCCCGTTTGACCGGTTCCAGTTCATCGATGATTTCCATGGCGCGGATCTTGGGTGCGCCACTGAGGGTGCCGGCGGGCAGGGTGGCCCGCAGCACGTCCAGGCAGGACATGCCGTCCTTCAGGCGGCCGGTGACGTTGGAGACGATGTGCATGACGTGGGAGTAGCGTTCCACGATCATCTTGTCGGTCAGCCGCACGGTGCCGGTCTCGGAGACCCGGCCGGCGTCGTTGCGGCCCAGGTCGATCAGCATCAGGTGTTCGGCGATTTCCTTGGGGTCCGCCAGCAGTTCGGCCTCCAGGGCCCGGTCTTCGGCATCGGTGGCGCCGCGCTTGCGGGTGCCGGCGATGGGGCGAACGGTGACTTCGCCTTCTTCCACCCGCGCCAGGATTTCCGGCGATGAGCCAACGATCTGGAAATCGTCGAGATCGAGGAAGTACATGTACGGCGACGGGTTCAGCACCCGCAGCGAGCGGTAGAGGTTCAGCGGCGGTGCCTCGAACGGAATGGTCATGCGCTGGGAAATCACCGTCTGCATGACGTCACCGTCGAGGACGTATTCCTTGATCTTGTCCACCGCCGCCTCGAACTTCTCCTTGCTGAAGCCGGAGATGAAGTCTTCTTCATTCACCGTCTTGCCGCTGAGGTGGGCCGGGGTGCGCGGGGCGTCGGCGGTCTGGCGGTGGAGGCGGCGTTCCAGCTCTTGCAGCCGCGCCTGGGCCTGATCGAAAGCATCGTCCATGGCGGGATCGACGTGGACGATCAGGTGCAGTTTGCCCCGAAGGTTGTCGAACACCACGATTTCATCCGACACCATCAGCAGGATGTCCGGGGTGCCGATCTGGTCCGGCGGACACGATGGCTGCAGCCGCTTCTCGATGTAGCGCACGGTGTCGTAGCCGAAATAGCCCACCAGGCCGCCGTTGAATCGCGGCAGGTCGTCCAGGTCCGGGGCCTGGAAGCGTTGCTGGTAGGCCTCGACAAAGGCCAGCGGGTCGTCGCTGTCCATTTCTTCGACCACCTGACCGTCCCGGTGGATGGTGATGTGGTGATCGTGCACCTTGAGGATTTCCCGGCTGGGCAGGCCGATGATGGAGTAACGGCCCCACTTTTCGCCGCCCTGCACCGACTCGAACAGATAGGAGTACGGTCCGCTGGCGAGCTTCAGGTAGGTGCTTAGGGGGGTGTCCAGATCAGCCAGGACTTCCCGGGACACGGGAATACGGTTATAGCCGGCGGCTGCCAGCTCGGTGAACTGTTCAGGGGTCATGGAATCTTCCTGCACTTTGACGAAACACGGAATCGGGTATCGACGCTCTCAACTTGTTCTGGCTCGGGTCTTGCCCGTCTGGCCAGGTTTGGCTTGTTAGCAGCCGTTGATGAGCATCGCTCAGGGCAGTGCGATCGGCTGACGCTTCGGCACCACCGGGCTGAATGCTCAGCCGTTACGCCATCGCCACCATCGTGTTGCGCGGGAAGTGAGCACGCCGCGCGAGGTCGTCAAAATCAGTCCCTGCACGGCAGGAATCTCCCAAAAACTGAGTTGAACCGAAAGGTTGCTGACGAGATTACAAAAGCTCCGCCAGTGAATCAACCACAATCTCCGCCCCCAGGCTGTCGATGGGGTCGCCGTAATTATAGCCGTAACGCACCGCCACCACCGGTATGCCGGCATTGCGGGCGGCCCGGATATCGGTCACCGAATCCCCCACCATTAGCGCGCTCCCGATGTCGCCGCCCAGGGTGGCGAGGGCATGATGCAGTGGCTCGGCATCGGGCTTTTTCACCGCCAGGGTATCGCCGCTGACGGTCACGCCAAACCAGTGCGACAGCCCCATCTGCTCCAGCAGGGTGTCGGTGAAGGCGGCGGGCTTGTTGGTGACGACACCGAGCTTGCAGCCCTGTTGCTGGGCCAGCACCAGGAAATCCTCAATGCCGTCGTAGACCGTGGCATGGAGGCCGTTGTGGTTGTGGTAGGCGTCGAAAAAAAGCGTCAGGGCCTGGCGGTAGGTGGCCTCATCCAACGGGTCGCCGGCGTCGTGGTCGTGTCGTCCGGCCAGCGCTCGCTGAACCAGCACCGCAGCGCCATTGCCCACCCATTGCCTAACGCGCGCCTCGCCGGCCTGTTCCCGACCCAGCGCCAGCAGCATCTGGTCAATGGCCGCCGCCAGATCGGCGGCGCTGTCCACCAGGGTGCCGTCCAGGTCGAACAGGATGGTCTGCGGCCACTGGCCGTCGAACAGCTTGGTCAGCTTCATGCCGGCGTCTCCCTAACGTACCTGGGCCAGTTCCGCCCGCATCCGTTCGATGGTGGCCTGGTAGTCATCGGTGTTGAAAATGGCTGAGCCGGCCACAAAGGTGTCGGCGCCGGCCTCGGCGATTTCCCGGATGTTGTCCACCTTGACGCCGCCGTCTATTTCCAGGCGAATGTCGAAGCCGCTGGCATCAATAAGCTTGCGGGCCTCCCGCAGTTTGTCGAGGGTGCCGGGGATGAACTTCTGGCCACCAAAGCCGGGGTTGACCGACATCAGCAGGATCATGTCCAGCTTGTCCATGAGGTGATCCAGGTAATGCAACGGCGTGGCCGGGTTGAACACCAGGCCGGCCTTGCAGCCGCCGTCCCGAATCAGCTGCAGGGAGCGGTCGATGTGCTGGGACGCCTCCGGGTGGAAGGTGATGTAGGTGGCACCGGCGTCGATGAACATGCGGATCAGATCGTCCACCGGCGACACCATCAGGTGAACGTCGATGGGTGCCGTTACGCCATGCTTGCGCAGGGCCTCGCACACCATGGGGCCGATGGTGAGGTTGGGCACATAGTGATTGTCCATCACGTCGAAGTGTACGATGTCCGCGCCGGCGGCCAGGACATTGTCGACTTCTTCGCCGAGACGGGCAAAATCGGCGGACAGGATCGATGGGGCAATCTGAAACGGCTTCATGGTGGCTCTCTCGGGCGGCGTTGAGTACGAAGGCGGGGCCAGGCGTGGGTCCCGTCGCAAAGCTGCTAGTCTAACAGTTTGTGGTGCGTGTTTTCAGTCTCGCCGGAGCGAAAAGCGGGGAGAGGAAAAACGCGTGAAATTAGCGCGACGAAGGCAAT
This sequence comes from Marinobacter sp., assembly GCA_041594735.1. GTDB lineage: Bacteria > Pseudomonadota > Gammaproteobacteria > Pseudomonadales > Oleiphilaceae > Marinobacter. The sequence goes on along the minus strand of JBFHLR010000094.1, from coordinate 2,926 downwards.
GAGTAACGAAGGGTATGAGCGACATCGTGGTGCAGCGCAGCGTGGTCAGGCGTCGTCCAGGAAGGGTCGTTGAATGGTGGGTGGCGCTGGCGTACGGCCTGGTGAGTGGCCTGCTGAGCGGCTGGGTAACGGCGCAGGAGGCCGAGGGTGCCGGCGCAGAGCCGGTGCCGGCTGTGGTCGCGCCGGAAACCGTCCGCGAGCGGCTGATGGTGTCCACCGGTCTGGGCCAGAGTGCCCTGGCACTGCGCTATCCGCAGGCCGCCGTCTGGCTGGAAAACAGCGACGGCGGCGCCGAACTGGCGCTGCTGGAGCCGGCTCAGCAGCCCCGGGCCAAGGGCGCCGTGCTGCTGCTGGCGGGCCAGGGCCAGTCCGGTGGTGGCGGTTTTGAGGGGGCTGCCCGTCAGCTACTGGCTGAACGGGGTTGGGCGGCGATGACGCTGGGCTTGCCGTTGGCGCCGCTGACCGAGCGCCTGGCCCGACCGGTCCGCGAGGCGCCAGCACCTGCACCGGAAGTGGAAGCGGGGTCTGGGCAGGAGCCGGGGCTGGAAGCGACGCAAGCAAGCGGCGCGGCGGCTGTCGCTGACGAATTACCGGCGGCCCCGGAGCAGTCGGTGATGATTGATGTGATGGCCGCGGAGACGCCGGAGGACCAGCTGGAGCACTACCGGGAGCGGGTGCGTTCGACCCTGGCCGCCGCCCAGGCCGAGTTGCGCGCGCGGGGCCATCGGCGAGTGGTGCTGGTGGGCGTTGGTCTGGCGGCGGAACCGGTGATGCAGGCGGCATTGGCCAGCGGGGAGTCCGGTGAATTGGTGTGGATTGCGCCTTGGCTTCCGCAGGCGATGGAGGCGGGCTGGCCGGAGCAATTGGCGGGGCTGGCGCGCTGGTCGTTGCTGGATCTGACCAGCAGCCTGAACGATCTCGTCGCGGCCCGCGCCCGGGCGGCGGCCTTCAGGCGGCTGGGCATGGCCGGTTACCAGCAGCAGGTGTCGGTGCTGGCCTTGCCGTTGACGGCCCGGGATGCGCCCCGGTTGGTGAATCGGATGGTGGCCTGGCTGGCGCGGCCCCGGCCAGATTGACCCAGCGGCCGGTGGAAAGGCGACAGGCTAAGCGCTTTGGTGGTGCTTGCGGATGATGTCCCAGGATTGCTGATAACGTAACAGTCGCTCTCTGGCCAGGGCCAGTTCGGACGGGCTGATGTCCTTGGGCAGTTTGTCCGGGTGGCAGCTGGACACCCGCTTACGGTAGGTCTGTTTGACGGTTTTCAGCGAATCGCGACGGGTAATGCCCAGCACCTTGCAGGCGTCTTCGTAGGATTTCGGCGGCGCCTGGTGTTCCGGCTGGTTCACCCACACCTTGCAGGCATAACTTTCCAGCACCTCTTCCACCACCTTGATGTCCAGTCCGATGTAGTCCACCGTATCTTCGCAGCGGTAGCGACGGGCCTTGTTGGGCCGGCCGTGGAGCTGGGCGGCATGGCACAGATAGAGCGCCACCCGTACCGCCGGCAAGGGCCGCCAGCGCTGGCTGAACCTGAGTCCCAGGGCTTTCATCGAGGGCAGGGTGCGACACTGCTTGCCAAGCTGGAACTGTTCGATGGCGCGTCGGCGCCGACGGGGTGGCAGGCCCAGGGCCTCGATCAGTGCTTCGGCAAAACCGATGTCCTGCTCGGTTACCCGGCCGTTGGACTTGGCGATGTAGCCGAGGAAAAAGAACAGGCTACGCTGGCACCAGCGGGGTAAGCCGGTGGCCGCGAGCAGGGCGCTGGCGCGGTATTGGTGCTGCGCCAGCTCATCCAGGGCCTGGCTGAGGGCCGCTTCGATGCGGGGGGGCAGCGCCGGCTCGCGCGTCGCCGTCTTCATCGCTGGTGCTCCATATCCTGCTGCAGCCGGCGATCCAGTTCGGCCAGGCGTTCCGGGGTGCCAATGTCGTACCACTGGCCGGTATGGTGCAGGCCGGCGACCCGCTGCTGGCTCATGGCCTGTCGCAGCAGCGGCGCCAGGGCATGGCGGCCAGGCTGGAGACCGTCGAACAGCGAGCGGTGCAGCAGGCTGATGCCGGCGAAGGTCAGCTTGTGGGGGCCATCGGCCTGCACCCGCTGGTCGGCAGCCAGGTGGAAATCGCCATCGGGGTTGTGGTCCGGGTTAGCCACCAGCACCAGGACCGCCTGCAGACCAGGGCGCTGGGGTGGTACCAGCCGGTGCAGATCGAAATCGCACCAGATGTCGCCATTGATGACCAGGAACCAGTCCTGCTCGCTGGAGGTCAGCAGCGGCAACGCCTGACGAATACCACCGGCGGTTTCCAGCGGTTCGGCTTCGCGGGAGTACTCGATACGCAGTCCGTAGTCGGTGCCGTCGCCGAGGGTGCGCTCGATCTGCTGGCCAAGCCAGGCGTGGTTGATCACCACCTCGCACAAGCCCGCATCCCGCAGGCGTTGCAAATGGTAGCCGATCAGTGGCTGGCCACCCGCCTGCAACAGCGGCTTGGGTGTGGTCAGGGTCAGGGGGCGCATGCGCTCGCCTTTGCCGGCGGCGAGGATCATGGCTTTCACGATGCCGGGTTCTCCAGCGCCGGTACGCTCAGCCGACGCTCGATGGCTGGTATGACCACCTCGGCAAGCCAGCCGTGGAAATGGCGCAACGCACCCTGGCGGGCGCTGGCGTCTACCAGGTACTGCACGGTTCGGGGAATGTCTCCCAGATACCCGGTCTTGCCGTCGCGGATGGACAGCCGGGCGAAGATGCCGGCGGCCTTCAGGTGTCGCTGCATGCCCATCAGCTCGAACCACTGGCGGAAGGTGTCGGCGTCGGCATGATGCAGGCCAGCGTCCAGGCTGAGCCGGTGGTAGTGGGCGACCCACTGATCCAGTTTGGCTTCGGGCCAACGGATGTAGCAGTCCTTGAGCAGCGAGACCAGATCGTAGGTG
>JBFHLR010000093.1:0-10469 GCA_041594735.1 Marinobacter sp. | reverse complement strand
GGTCACCGCACCCATCGTCTACACCCTGCCGCTGCAACTGTTGTCCTACCACGTTGCGGTACTCAAGGGCACCGACGTCGACCAGCCGCGCAACCTGGCGAAGAGTGTGACGGTGGAGTGAGCGCCGTGGCGTGAGTTTGTGCAGCTTGCCCGCCATCGCCACTCACCGGTGGAGACGGGCGAGCATCACGCCGTCTGCTGCGCCTCCAGCGAAAAATTCCGCGCCAGCCAGATTTCAGCTGGCTCGGGTTTGTTGAGGTAGAAGCCCTGGATGACGGTTTCCGGGTAGCGTTTCAGGTAATTCCACTGATCCTCGGTCTCGACGCCTTCCACCACCGTGCGCAGGCCCAGTTCCACCGCCATGCTGTGAATCATCGAGACAATGGCCCGGCCGCTGTGGTCGCCGTCGATGTCCTTGGTGAAGGAACGGTCGATTTTGAGTTCCTGGATCGGTAGGTGGCGCAGGTAACTGAGGCTGGAATAGCCGGTGCCGAAGTCGTCGATGGACACCTCGATGCCCAGACCGTGCAGGGCGCGAATCTTGCTCACCACCTGTCGTAATTCCTGAATCATCACGCTTTCGGTCAGTTCCAAAGTGATGTGGTGGCCACTGATCCGGTGTTTTCTCAGGCAGGCGACAATGTGGCTGACAAAATCGGCCCGAGCGAAATGCTCGGCGCTGATATTGACGGCGAAGCGGACCTGTCCCAGTTTGTGCTGGCAGGCCTTGACCATGGCCAGCACCTGGTCCAGTACCCAGCGATCGAGCTGGTTGATCAGGCCGATGGATTCGGACAGCGGAATGAAGGTGGCCGGCGACACCAGGCCATGCTCAGGGTGTTCCCAGCGCAGCAACGCTTCGGCGCCTACCAGTGCGTTTTCCGTGCTGCATTGGGATTGCAGATACAGTCTCAGTTCTTGGTTGTCGATGGCCTGTCGTAATGCCTGGGCGAGATGAAACTGTTCCATGGCATCCACCCCCATGCGCTCACTGAAGAAGACGATGGCGTTGGAGTTGTCCAGCTTGGCCTTGTGGTGCGCGGTTTCGGCATTGCGCAGCACGTCTTGGGCGGTTTCCCGGCTCAGCCCCGGTAGCAGGGTCATACCGACGCTGATGTTGAGTTTGAATTCATGCTCACCCACTCGCATTGGCTGCGCCAGCGCGTCTCGCAGCTGGGTGGCCGCCTCCAGGGCAATGTTGGCCATGTGGTTCTTGCGGGCTGGGCAAGGAGACAGCAAGATGGCAAATTCATCGCCATCGATGCGGGAGATGGTATCGCTGGGACCGGCGAGGGCTTCCAGGCGTTCACTGAAGGCCAGCAGCACCTGGTCGCCCATATCCAGACCTAGGGAGTCGTTGATTTCCTTGAAACGGTCGATGTCCAGGATCAGTACCGCGGAGGCATGATCGCTGTTATTGCAAAGCTTGACCGCCACATCGAGCCGGTCGAGGAACAGCAATCGATTGGGCAACGAGGTGAGGGTGTCGTACCAGGTCAAGAAATCGATGGTGCTCTGGTTTTTCTTGGTGGTGGAGATGTCGCTGAACACCGAGATGTAGTGTGACGGAGCGTCGTCCGGGCCGGTCACTGAATGAATGGTGCGCAGCTCCGGGTAGGTGTCCCCGTTTTTGCGCCGGTTGGCCAGCTCGCCGCGCCACTGCCCCATTTTCCGTACCCGCTCCCAGACGTCGGCGGTGAACTCGGTGCGTTTGAGTTCGTGGCACAGCTCGTCATGGGGCTTGCCGACCACGTCGTCGGCATCGAAACCGGTGATCCGGGAAAACGCGGGGTTAACGGCACGGACAACGCCCTGCACATCGCTCACCATGATGCCTTCCATGGCGTGATTGAACACCGCGTCCAGTAGGAAGGCCTCGGGGTTGAGCTGTTCGGCCGCTTCGGTGGCGGATGAAAAAGCGGCATGGCTTTCGTTTTCGAAAGAGGCGTCCAGCCTCGAGGCAGTCTGCGTCAGCCGGTCCATCATGCCGTGTATCGACAGGTGGGAACGAATGCGGGCGAGTACCACCGAACGGTTGAAGGGTTTGTGGATGTAGTCCGCCGCGCCAATGCGAAAACCTTCCGTTTCCGATTCGCTGTCGGTGGCTGCGCTGACAAAGATGACAGGGACATGACGCCAGCTCGGGTGTTGCTTGAGGGTACGGCAGACTTCATGGCCGTCAATGCTGGGCATCATAACATCCAGCAGGATCAGGTCCGGCAGGGTGTCCTTCTCAACGAACTGGAGCGCTGCAGCGCCACTGGTGGCGATGGCAATCTCGTAGTCGTAACGCAACGCCTCGGCCAGTATGCGGAGGTTGTTGGGCTCATCATCCACCAACAGCAGCAGCGGTTTTTTGAGCGGTGCGAATCCATCCATGACTCAATGCCTCGGGTTTGTACAAATGTGCCACTTTGGAGTATAGCCGGTTTCAGCCAATGTCCAGAGTTAATCACTCCCTGTACCTCTTGCTCGATTCACAGGTGCCGTTCGATGTCCGCCAGGGTGACCAGTGCGGACTGATAGCGGAATTCCTCCAGTTCGTGCAGCAGGGTCTGGAAACGTTCGCCCAGGGCCGGGTGCTGGGTGTGCTGTTTCAGGACCTTCAATTGCCCGTCGCTGGGCAGCCGTGAGCGGGCGATCACTTCTTGCAGTTCGCTAAGTTGATCCTGTAGCTGATCGGAAACGGTGCCATCGGGCAATGCCGGAACCGGCGTTTCCTGCTGTTCCAACCAGGCCCTCAGATCATTGAGCACACTGTCCAGTTCCTGCACTACCTCGACGGTGTCTGTCACCCCGGCCTTGAGCTGGGTTTCCGCCTCTTCCGCCAATTGCGACAGCTGGTGCAGGCCGAGGGTGGCGGCTGAGCCCTTAAGGGTGTGCAGAAACCGGGCCAGCTCGTTAACATCGGGAGCTTGTTCCTTGGCATCGTCGGCACTGCCCTGAGGTTCGGGTAAACCCTCCCCATACTGGCTGACAAAACTGCGCAGCAGTCGCAGCACCAGTTCCTGGTCGCCCTGGAACCGGGTCAGCAGCTCCATCTCGCTGAACTGCAGAGCGCCGGGCAGCTTCAGCGGGTTGGGTTCCGGCTCGGTCCCCCGCAGGATCGGCGTAACCAGGGCATTTTCCTGGGGATGGAGCCATTTGCACAGGGTGTTGGCCAACACCTGGAAATCGATGGGCTTGGCAATGTGGTCGTTCATGCCGGCCTCGCGGGCCTGGCGGATGTCTTCTTCCATCACCGCGGCGGACATGGCAACCACCGGCAGCTCTTCGGTGCCATAGCGGACACGAAGTGCGCGGGTGGCGTCGTAGCCATCCATGTCGGGCATGTGCAGGTCCATCAGCACCAGATCGTAGGTTTCCTGTTCGATCAACTCCAGCGCTTCGCGGCCATTACTGGCGGTATCCGCCGACAGCCCCAGCTTGGCCAGCAGCGACAGCGCCACCTCCTGATTGAGCTCGTTGTCTTCCACCAGCAGCAATCGGCTGCCGGCGATCAGTGACTTGAGGGTGGACAGGTCGGGGATGACGATGCCGGTGCCGCCGCCGCCGCCGTGGTGGCTGGCGGCCAGAGGGCCGCGCTGGTTGAGGGCATTGAACAGGGTCGATGGGGTCACCGGTTTGGTGAGTACCGCCGGTATTGGTTTCTCGCCGACGCTGGCGGTGAGCTGGCTGATCAGGTCTTCCTGCTCATAGGCGGTGACCATGATCAGGATGGGGTCTGGTTGCTCCTGGCTGCCGTTACGGTGATTGCGGATGCGCTGATACAGCCAGACGCCATCCTTGCCGGGGAGAACCCAGTCCACCAGTATGGCGTCGTAAACGTTGCCCGAGTCCAGCGAGCTGAGGTATCGAACCAGGCCGTCCTCGGCGGTGGTGGCCAGGTCGCAGTGTACTTTCCAGGCCGAGAGGTAGGACTTCATCAACTCTGCCGAGGTGGTGTTGTCCTCTACCAGCAGAACCCGGCGCAGACCAAGATTCTTCTTGCTCCAGGCCGGTTCGCTGTCGGTGATCTCAAACGGCAGCGAGAAGTGGAAGTCGCTGCCTTCGCCCTCGTGGCTTGAGACCGCAATGCCGCCGCCCATCAGGTTCACCAGGCTCTTGCAGATGGCCAGCCCGAGGCCGGAACCGCCGTATTTCCGGGTGGTGGAGCTGTCGGCCTGGTCAAAGGCTTCGAACAGATAGGACTGTTTGCTCTGCGCAATGCCGATACCGGTGTCCTTGATGGAGAAGTGCACCTGCGCCACCTTGTTGCTACGCCGTTCCAGAGTCACCGAGACGGTGACTGAGCCGGATTCGGTGAATTTCAGGGCATTGCCCAACAGGTTGATGAGCACCTGGCCGAGGCGGTGGTCGTCCCCCAGCACGGTTTTGGGCAGTTCCGGATCGATCCAGACCGCGAGTTCCAGCTGCTTCTTGGCAAAGGCCAGCTCAAACAGCTGGATGGACCGGCGTACGGTATCTTCAATCAGGAACGGCTCTTCCACCTTGGTCAGCTTGCCCGCCTCGAGCCGGGACAGGTCTAGAATGTCATTGAGCACCTGCAGCAGGGCATTGCTGGCGCCGTTGATCTTTTCCACGTAGTCCTGTTGGCGCTTGTTCAGCCCCGATTCGGACAGGATGGTCAGCAGGCCCAGCACCGCGTTCATCGGCGTGCGGATTTCGTGGCTCATGTTGGCAAGGAAGGCGCTTTTGATCTTGGCGGCATTTTCAGCCGCTTCCGAGCGCTCCTGTAGCGCCTGGTTGAGCACGCTGAGGGCTTCCCGGGTCTGCACGGTTTCCGAAATGTCGGTGGTCAGGGAGATGAAGCCTTTGGTGAGCCCGAAGGGATTGAAGATCGGTAGATAGTTCACCAGCACCGTGCGGGTACCATGGCTCGTGCTGATCACTTGTTCAAACGACTGTTTTTCCCCCTTCAGCACCGCCTCGATGTGGCTTCGGCATTGGCGATAGTTGTCGGCGCCGAGCACCGATTTCATCGGCTGACCGGTCAGGGTGTCCGGGTCCAGATTGAGCCATTTGCGGTAGGTGTCGTTACCGTACTGGCAGATTTCGGTGGTGTCCCAGTAGGCCACCAGGCCGGGCAGGGCGTTGGTCAACGTGGTGATGAACTGGTTGTTCTCGGCCAGGGTTTCGGCCTGATTGCGGAGGTTGAGCTGCAATCTGGTGGTTTGCCGGAGTCGGAGGACAAACAGACCCACCAGTACGGTAAACACCGCCAGCAGAATCAGCAGCACCACGGCGGCCTCCACCAGCGCTTGCCCGTGTTGGGCGGCCAGCGTGGCTGGGGGCTCACGCACCAGCAACCGCAGCGTGGGGGCCTGTGTGAGCTCGGCCCGAGTGTGTTCCCGAAGTGTGAGGGTAACCGGGCTGGCATACCAGCGTCCGGACGCCAGGGTCAGTGGCGTGGTGGAGGCCGTTTGCAGCGCCTGCCATAACGCCGGATCGGTTCTGGCGACGGTCTGGCCGTGGTTCAGCTCGGAAGCCCAGGCCAGATCTGGGTCCGGGTGCATAATCCAGTCGCCGTTGCCCGCGACCAGGCTCACCTCAAACGGCTGATGGCTGGCGAGGTCGGTCAGGCGCTGCAGAATGGGTGCCAGCGCCACGTTGATGATCAGGTAGCCGTTGTCCGTCCTGTCGTGGGGCGGCAACCGCACCGCCACCCGAATGGTGGGGCGTAAGGGCTGTTCGATCTGGCCACGCTCCTGGTTCAGTCCGGGAGCCGACAGGTACACCTGATAGGGTTGCATCGCCATCACGCTGCGATGATAGAGTCGATGGCCTTTGTCCTGCAGGGCCTCAGTAGCCACTTCGGTAATGTCGCCGCTGGCGTGGTCGACGTCGATACGTACGCCTTCCCGACCGGAACTCTGCACCCAGCGCACCTGAAAATAGTCGGGGTTCTGGTAGATCAGTGGATACAACGCCTGGGTAAAGCGGGCGGCCTTCTGCTCCGGCGCCTCGGTGGCGATGGCGGCTTGGGTCAGCGGTGCCTGGGCGATGCCAGCCAGGTCCCTGGCGGGCACCGACAGCGCATCGCTGAGCAGGCTGCGCAGCTCCATCAGTTCGCCCTGGGCGGCGGACTCGGCAATCTGGGCGGCATGTTGGCGGGCCTGGTAATAGGTCACGCAGGCCAGTACGACTGCCAGGCACGTCAAGGGAATACTCAGCATCAGCAACTGTTGCCAAGCATCGCGATTAAGTCCGAAACGAGCGATCAAATAACGCACTCCATGCTGTATTCGAGGGGGATCTGGGGAGCCGCTGACTGAAATTGAGGGCGTCCCGCCACTCACTCATCAAGAATGGCTCGTAAATGCCATTTTGCAAATCGAATGTGACAACTGATCACTCCGGGCGCATCGTCCGGAAACCGCGGAGGCCGGGGACGGTGGGCCTGTTTAGTGCGGGCCAGATACGTTAGAATGCCGCCCCTCGCGATGCCGGTGATTGGTCAACCAATGACCAGCGGCCGGCCTTGTTCGTTGTCTCCCCATATTTCCCGGATTCTGTCATGCTGAAAACCGTCAAGACCGAGTGGTTGTCCAATGTGCGTGGCGACCTGCTCTCAGGCATCGTGGTGGCTCTGGCGCTGATTCCCGAAGCCATTGCCTTCTCCACCATCGCCGGCGTTGACCCCAAGGTCGGACTCTATGCTTCCTTCTGTATCGCGGTGGTGATCGCATTCACCGGCGGTCGTCCGGGGATGATCTCCGCCGCCACCGCCGCCATGGCGCTGTTGATGGTGGACCTGGTCAAGGACCATGGCCTGCAGTACCTGCTCGCCGCCACCGTACTGACCGGGGTGTTGCAGATCCTGGCGGGCTACCTGCGCCTGGGCGAGCTGATGCGGTTTGTGTCCCGGTCGGTGGTGACCGGGTTCGTCAACGCCCTGGCCATTTTGATTTTCATGGCCCAGTTGCCGGAGCTGACCGGCGTGACCTGGCCGGTCTACGCCATGACCGCCGCCGGCCTGGCGATCATCTACCTGTTCCCGCTGATTCCCACCGTGGGCAAGGTACTGCCATCGCCGCTGGTGTGCATCATCGTGCTGACCGTGGTGGCGGTGGTGTTCAACCTGGATATCCGCACCGTGGGCGATCTGGGCGAGCTGCCTACCGAGCTGCCGGTCTTCCTCTGGCCAGACGTACCGCTGAACCTGCAGACGCTGTGGATCATCCTGCCGTACTCCGCCTCGATGGCGGTGGTGGGGCTGCTGGAGTCGCTGATGACCGCCACCATTGTCGATGACCTCACCGACACCACCAGCGACCGTAACCGTGAGTGCCGCGGCCAGGGCATTGCCAACATCGGTGCCGGCCTGCTGGGCGGCATGGCGGGCTGCGCGATGATTGGCCAGTCCATTATCAACGTGAAGTCTGGCGGCCGGGTGCGGTTGTCCACGCTGACCGCCGGCATCGTGCTGCTGATCATGGTGCTGGTGCTGGACGAGTTGCTGGTACAGATTCCCATGGCCGCGCTGGTGGCGGTGATGATCATGGTGTCCATCGGTACCTTCAGCTGGGATTCGTTCCGCAATCTGCGCAATCATCCGCTGTCCACCAACCTGGTGATGATCGTCACCGTGGTGGTGGTGGTGGCCACCCACAACCTGGCCTTCGGCGTGTTTGCCGGGGTGTTGCTGGCGGCGCTGTTCTTCGCCAACAAGGTGGGCCACTTCATGCTGATCCGCTCCGAGTTCGAGGAAAGCCGTCAGACTCGCACCTATACTGTGGTGGGTCAGGTATTTTTCAGCTCCGCGGAGAAGTTCATCGCCAGCTTTGACTTCAAGGAAGGGGTTGAGCGGGTGGTGATCGACCTGAGCCGGGCCCATTTCTGGGACATCACCGCGGTCGGCGCCCTGGACAAGGCGGTGATCAAATTCCGCCGGGAAGGAGCCGAGGTGGAGGTGATTGGCCTCAACCGGGCCAGCGCCACCATCGTCGACCGCTTTGCGGTGCATGACAAACCGGAAGCGGTTGACCAGCTGATGGGACACTGATCCAATCCCCACGACGAGCAAAAAAATAAACACAACAGTGGCGAGCGAGGGATTATGAAGCAAGTGGTTGGGTGTATCGACGGCTCTCGGGCCGCGGCGGCGGTGTGCGACTACGCCGCCTGGGCCAGCCTGCGGTTGGCGGCACCGCTGACCCTGTTCCACGTGCTGGATCAGGAACGCTACCCGGCGGAGACCGATCTGGCCGGCAGCATCGGCCTGGGCAGCCGGGAGCACCTGCTGGAAGAGCTGGCGGAGCTGGACCAGCGCCGCAGCAAGCTGGCCCTGGAGCAGGGCCGTCACATGCTGGAGGCGGCCACTGAGCGGGCGCGGGCCGCCGGGGTGAGCGACCTGCACCAGCGCCAGCGCCATGGCGACCTGACCGATTCTCTGCTCGCCATCGAGGACAGCACCCGACTGCTGGTGATGGGGCTGCACGGCGAAAGCAGCAGCGATCGCAACACCCACATCGGTAGCCAGTTGGAAACCGTGATTCGCAGCGTCCACCGTCCGATTCTGCTGGTGCCGGACCAGTTTCGGCCACCCCGCAGCGCCCTGCTGGCGTTCGATGGCAGCGCCACCACTGTCAAAGGCCTGGAGATGCTGGCGTCCAGCCCGATATTCCGGGATTTCGAACTGCACCTCGTGATGATTGGCGCCGACACCGCCGATCGCTGGGAGCAACTGCAGCAGGCACAGAAGCAGCTGGCGGCGCTGGGGGGCAAGGTCGAGCTGGCGATCCGTGCCGGCGACGTTGAGGCGGCACTGCACGGCTATCAGCAGGAGCACGACATTGACCTGGTGGTGATGGGAGCTTACGGTCACTCCCGTATCCGTCAGTTCCTGGTGGGCAGCACCACCACCAATATGCTGAAAACCAGCAAGAGCCCTCTGTTGATTCTGCGGTGAGCCTGATCGGTGGAAATGAGCGCCGGTTGGCGGTTATTGTTCGCCAGTTGGTTAGGCTGCGAGGTTGTGATTACCCGTACGCCAAGCGTCGGTTTTGCCATCGCAGGCTGTACAACATCGAGTTTTGCAATAACCAGTTTTGCAGTAGCCAGTTTTGTAATAACCTGTTTTGAAATAATAAGTTATACAAAAACAAGTCTCACAAAAACCACAGTCACGAGTGGAGAATGGGGTGAACATCCGAAACCGGGGTAAACGCCGGCCACGATCCCGCGCCGCCCGGCACTGGCTGACGGCCGCCGCCCTGGTGGTGGCAACGCTGGTGCATACCATGGCTGCGGCGACGTCGCCTCCGCTGGCGCCCGCACCCCAGGTGCTGACCGTGGCGTATACCGAGTTCCCGCCGCTGGAATTCAAGGGTGATAACAACCAGGCCTCCGGTCAGTTCATTGATCTGACCCGCCAGGTTGCGGCGGAGGCCGGCTACGAGCTGGAGTTTGTCTATCTCCCCATCAGTCGCATCTACTTTTACCTCAAAAGCGGAGTCATCGACCTGTGGCCCGGCGTGACCCAGATTCCCGAGCTCCAGGGCCTGGTGTTGGAGTCCGAGATCAGCACAGTGCCGGTTCGGTTGTCGGTGTGGTCCCTCGACGGCACCGCCCCGGTAACCCGCTTCGAGTCCTTTCACGACCGCATCCTGATCCTGATTACCGGCTACACCTACGGTGGCCTGCGGGATTACCTGGAACAACAGGATTCGATTCGCCTGACCTACGCCCCCAACCACCTGGCGGCGTTGCGCATGCTGCAGCGAGACCGTGGCCATTATCTGCTGGATTACCAGTTTCCGGTACGGGAGGTGATGAAGGCGAACGGCATCGGCGGCATCCAGGAGCAGGAGCTGCGCACCCGCTACAGCGCCTGGTTGTTTTCCCGGCAGAATCCGCACAGCCTCCGGCTGAGGCGGGAGTTTGATGCCGCCTACCGTCGCCTGGAAGCCCGCGGCGAGGTGCCCGGGGCCATCGCCAGAGACGCGGATTTCCTGCTGCCCGGTTTCCCTGCTGGCAGTGTGCAATCCGGCCAGCACTAACCGCGCAGCGGCTAATCGGCGCTATCACCACGTCGCAACCGGAGATCGCCGTACCAGGCGGTGGCGGCTTCGCCGGTGTTGTCGGCGTCGGACATGATGCCGATGCCCACGATGGCTGGCGGTGCCTCGCCAAACGCCTGGTGGTAGTCCGCCACCAGGTCCCGCTCCACCGTCACCCACTGGCCGGCCTGGGCGTCGCCACTGTTGACCGCCACCATCATGGTCTGGTCGGAGTAGGGATTGGCAACGAAGGTGTCGGTTGGTAACCGGTTGGCCCAGATGTAGTTCAGGGCTTTGCCCGGCAGCTCCTCACCGAACAGCGCCTTAACGGTGCCCCGCTTGAGCCGTTCCAACAGTCCCGCCTTGTCTTCCTCGAACTGGAACGCCACGTAAATGCGCGCCGGGTAGTCGTCGCCGTCCTTGCGGCGGGCATCGCCCTGGCGATAGGTATTGGAGACTTTCCAGCGC
>JBFHLR010000092.1:0-10477 GCA_041594735.1 Marinobacter sp. | reverse complement strand
GCCGTTGCAGGACGCCATGGCGATCATCGCCAGCGAGACCTACACCGCCACCAGCGCACCGATCCAGTACGCCGCCATCACTGCCTTCGACGGCGGTGACGATATGGATGAGTACCTGACCCAGTCACGCCGGGTATTGAAGGTGGTGGGGGAATACCTGCACCGCCGGCTGAGCGAGATGGGCGCCATCGTGCAGAAGCCGGAAGGGGCCTTCTACCTGTTCCCCAACTTCGATAACTTCCGCGACACCCTGGCCCGACACGACATCATCACCAGCCAGGCCCTGTGCCAGGCGCTGCTGGAGAACACCGGCGTGGCCATCCTGCCCGCCAGCGACTTCGGCTTCGTGCCGGACCACCTGGGCGCGCGCCTGGCGTTCGTGGACTTCGATGGCGCCGAGGCCCTGCGCCTGGCCGGCGGCGACTACGCCGACCAACCTCTGGGCGACGACTTCGTCCGGCAGGCCTGCCCGCGCCTGGTGCTGGCGATGGACAAGATGGAGGAGTGGCTCAACAAACTGTAAGCCCCGCTTGCAGTCGGCCACCGGACGGTGGTTCCATTAACCCTCCACAATCATCAGCCTGGAGGGAGAACCACCGTGTCTCTGACCGAGATTGCCGATTTTGCCGAACAACTGGCCCGGGACGCCGGCGAGCTGATTCGCCGGGAGCGGGAGCACAACACCCTCCGTACCGATTACAAACACCAGACCGAGCTGGTCACCCACGCCGATTTGCTGGCGGACCAGTTCATCACCGACGCTATCCGCCAGCGCTTTCCCGAGCACCGTATTCTCTCCGAGGAGTCCATGCCCGATCTGCGTCAGGCCGAGGAGCTGGACACGCCATTGTGGATAGTCGATCCCATCGACGGCACGGTGAACTACGCCTATGGCCACCCCCAGGTGGCAGTATCCATTGCCTTTGCCGAGCAAGGCCAGGTTCAGGCCGGAGTGGTGCATGCGCCGTTCTCCGGCGAGACCTTCCGCGCCACCAAAGGCGCGGGGGCCACGCTCAATGGTGCGCCGATTCAACACAGCGGCTGCCAGGTGCCGCGGGAAGCGCTGTTTGCCACCGGCTTCCCTTACACCAAGGACACCCTGGCACCGCTGGTGCGACGGCTGGATGCGATGATTCACCATTGCCGGGATCTGCGCCGGATCGGTTCGGCGGCGCTGGATATTTGTTGGGTGGCCTGTGGCCGGCTGGATGTGTACTACGAAACCGTCAGTCCCTGGGACTTTGCCGCTGCGCGGCTGATCGCCAAAGAAGCGGGCGCACGGGCCGGGCACTTTGGCACGGTGCCGGCGGGCTACCCGGAGGATTTGTGGGGGCAGGACATTCTGATCTCGGCACCGGCACTGTTCGAGCCGGTGCGGGCGCTGCTGATGCAGGCGAGCGCCGAGGCGGACTGATCGTCACCGGCGCGAAGCGGCCTCAGCCCTGCCAGACGCCGTTCGCCAACACCGGCCAGGCATCGTCGAAGTGGGCCGTGGGCTGGCGCTCGAAGGACGACCGCACGAAGCGCTGCAGCCGGCCCTCGACAAACACCAACACCCAGTCGGCTGCGCGGGTGGCACTGCCGTTGGGGCGCAGGCCCTGGCGAATCTCGCCCTCCTTGATGACCTGACGGATCTGGGTTTCCAGCCGTTCGAAAAACTGGGAGGCGCGCCGGCGCAGCGCCTCGTCCTCACCCATCAGCGCATCGCCGGTCAGCACCCGGGTCAGCCCCGGGTTGCGTTCGGCGAACACCAGCAACAGATGCACCAACTGACGCAACCGCAGCGGCGCCTCGCTTTGCTCCTGCAGGATCAGCTGGCAGCGGGAGAACACCGTGTCCTCGGCGAACTCGATGAGCCCCTCGAACATCTTGCGCTTGCTGGGGAAGTGGCGATAGAGCGCCGCCTCGGTGACGCCAACGGTACGGGCCAGGCCCGCCGTGGTGATGCGAGCACCGGGATCGGTTTCCAGCAGACTGGCCAGGGCTTGCAGGATGACTTCCTGACGGCTTTGTTGTTTTTCTGTCATGGCGATACAGCGTGTCCAGGGTCAGAGCGATCAAAAGGGTTGGCTAGATTCAGAAAAAGGTGCCATCCAGCGGCGACGAGGCACTGGCGTAGAGCTTCTTGGGCATCCGCCCCGCCAGCCAGGCCTCGCGGCCGGATTCGATGGCCAGGCGCATGGCTTTGGCCATACGGATCGGATCCTTGGCCTGGGCGATGGCGGTGTTCATCAGTACGCCATCGCAACCCAGCTCCATGGCGATGGTGGCGTCGGAGGCGGTGCCCACCCCGGCATCCACCAGCACCGGCACCTGGGCGTTCTCGACGATCAGGCGGATGTTGTAGCGGTTCTGGATGCCCAGACCGGAGCCAATGGGGGCGCCCAGCGGCATGATGGCGATGCAACCCATTTCTTCCAGCCGTTTCGCCAGCAGCGGGTCGTCGGAGCAGTACACCATGATCTGGAAACCGTCCTTGATCAGTTCTTCCGCCGCCGCCAGGGTTTCGGTCATGTTGGGGTACAGGGTCTTTTCCTCCCCCAGCACCTCCAGCTTGACCAGGTTGTGGCCATCGAGCAGTTCCCGCGCCAGCCGGCAGGTGCGCACGGCGTCCTTGGCGGTGTAACAGCCGGCGGTGTTGGGCAGGATGGTGTAGCGCTCCGGCGAGATCACATCCAGCAGGTTGGGCTCGTCCGGGTTCTGGCCAAGGTTGGTGCGGCGAACCGCCACGGTGACGATTTCCGCCCCGCTGGCCTCGATGGCCTGCGCGGATTCGGCAAGGTCACGGTATTTGCCGGTGCCTACCAGCAGCCGGGACTGGTAGGTCCGGCCGGCGAGTACCAGCGGTTTGTCTTCGGGCAAAGATGGGGCGGCAACGTTGGTCATGGTACACCTGGTTAAATCGTTGGACAGGGACCCTCGGCAGGGCGCTGAACACAGCGTTTGACCGCTCTGCCGGGCATCGGTAAAAGGTTGGGCGGCCGCAGTCAACCGCCGCCGATGGCGTGCACCACTTCCACCCGGTCACCGGCGCTGAGCCGGTAGTCACCGTGCTGGCTGCGGGGCACGATCTCTTCGTTGACTTCCACCGCCAATCGCTTGCCCTGCAGCGCCAGGCGCTCCAGCAGGGTGGCGATGGTCGCCGGTTCGGCCAGTTCCAGGGCGTCACCGTTCACGTGAATATTCATCATTCGGTCACTCTATCGTTCAACGCCGGAGCCCGGCCACAACAACCAGCCCCCAGCCAATCATAAAACACAATCCACCCAGCGGGGTGACCGGCCCCAGCCAGCGCATCCCGGTCAGCACCAGCAGGTACAGACTGCCGCTGAACAGCAGGATACCGGCCAGGAAAAAACCGGCCGCCGCCAGCAGCCAGCGCCGTGGCCCACCCAAGGCTACCAGCATCGCCACCAGAATTAACGCTAGCGAATGGTATACCTGATAGCTCACGGCGGTGTGGAACACCTCAAGCCCCCGCTCCGTCACCAGCGCCCGCAGGCCATGGGCGCCAAAGGCGCCGGCCATCACCGCCAGCAGGGCCAGCAGCGCCCCCGCCACCAGGGGAAAACGCGGTAAAAGCGGGCGCTCAGCAGTCACAGTGAATGCGCTCCCCGCTGTCCAGGTTCATGATGGTCAGGGCACCGCCCCAGACACAGCCGGTATCCAGGCCGATGAACTGGTCACTGCCGGTGCGTCCCTCCAGGGCGGCCCAGTGGCCGAAGATCACCTTGACCCCATCGTGACGGGGGTAACGGAACCAGGGCGCGAAGCCGTTGGGGGCGGCGTCGGCGGACTCCTTGGTGGCCAGCTCCAGGGTGCCATCCTCCGCCACGAAACGCATGCGGGTGAAGTAATTGGTGATCGCCCGCCAGCGATCGATGCCCGTCAGACCGTCGTGCCAACAGGCCGGCCGGTTGCCGTACATGTGGGTAAAGTAGTCCCGGGCCTGGGGGCCGCGAATGACCGCTTCCACCTCCTGCCCCAGGACCTGGGCCTGGTCAAGACTCCAGATGTGGGGCAGGCCGGCGTGGGCCATGAACAGGTGCCGCTCGCGATCGTACAGACACAGGCGCTGCTGACGCAACCAGGCCACCAGGCGGTCGTGATCGGGCGACTCGAGAATATCCGCCAGGGTGTCCTTCCTGCGGGTCTGGTGGCCACCGAGGGCCACCGCCAGCAGGTGTAGGTCGTGGTTGCCCAGCACCACGGTGGTGGCGTCGCCGAGACTCTCCAGGAAACGCAGGGTTTCCAGCGACGCCGGCCCGCGGTTAATCAGATCCCCCGCCACCCACAGACAATCCCGGGACGGTGAGAACGCCACCTTGTCCAGCACCGACCGCAGGCGGTCGTAGCATCCCTGAATGTCGCCGATGGCGTAGTCGGTCATGACGGCTCGCGCTCCCCCGCGCCTTCATCGCCCGGCGCCGATTGCGCGGTGGCCACGGTGTCGGCAATGGCCACGTACTGGGCCAGGGTCAGATTCTCCGGGCGCAGGCCGTCGTCGATCCCCAAAGCCTGCAGCTGGGCCACCGTTACCACCCCGGCCAGGGCCTTGCGCAGGGTCTTGCGGCGGGCGTTGAAGGCGGTACGCACCACCATCTGCAGCACCGCCAGATCCCGGGCCGGGTGCGGCAAGGTCTGGTGGGGCACCAGTCGGACGATGGCAGAGTCCACCTTGGGCGCCGGCCGGAAGGCCCCGGGGCCGACCTCGAACAGCGGCTGCACCTTGCAGAAATACTGCGCCATGATACCGAGGCGACCGTAGTGATTGTCACCGGACACCGCCGCCAGCCGCTGCACCACTTCTTTTTGCAGCATGAAATGCATGTCCTGCACCACGCCGGACTGGCTGAGCAGGTGAAAGATCAGCGGCGTGGAGATGTTGTACGGCAGGTTGCCGACAATGCGCAGCGGCCGCGCCGCCGCCAGTTGACTGAAGTCAAACTTCAAGGCGTCGGCTTCGTGAATGCGGAACTCGGGGTAGTTGAAGAACTTGGTGCGCAGTACCGGAATCAGATCCCGGTCCAGCTCCACCACCTGCAGCGAAGGGTTCACCGCCAGGATTTCCTCGGTCAGCGCGCCCAGGCCTGGTCCGATCTCCACCATGGCGTCGTCCGGCTGGGGGTTGATGGCCCGGACGATGCGCTCGATCACCCCCGGATCGTGCAGGAAGTTCTGGCCAAAACGTTTGCGGGCCTGATGTCCGGCCTTGCGACTCATGGGGATTCTCCAGACAGTTGGGTACGATGGCAGAGCGCCATCTGCTGAGCCACCGCGATGGCGGTATGCAGGCTGCCGGCATCGGCCCGGCCGGTACCGGCCAGATCCAGGGCGGTGCCATGATCCACCGAGGTCCGCACGATGGGCAGACCCAGGGTAATGTTGACCGCCCGACCGAAGCCCTGGTACTTGAGCACCGGCAGTCCCTGGTCGTGATACATCGCCAACACCGCGTCCGCGTCCCGCAGCCAGTGGGGAGTAAACAGGGTATCGGCCGGCAGCGGCCCGGTCAGCTGCAGGCCTTCGCCACGCAGCAGCGCCAGGGTTGGTTCGATGACCTCCAGCTCCTCCCGGCCCAGGTGGCCGCCCTCCCCGGCGTGGGGATTGAGCCCGGCCACCAGGATGCGCGACCGCTCGATGCCAAAGAAGCGGCGCAGATCCTGATCCAGAATACGGGCCACCTGACTCAGCCGCTGCGGCGTCACCGCCGCCGCCACGTCTTTCAGCGGCAAGTGGGTGGTGACCAGGGCAACCCGCAGTTCCTCGGTGGCCAGCATCATCACCACCCGCTCCACTTCGCACAGCTCTTGCAAAAATTCGGTATGGCCGCTGAAGGCAATGCCGGCCTCGTTGATCACGCCCTTGTGCACCGGCGCGGTGACCATGCCGTCGTAGCGGCCGTCGAGACAGCCCTGACAGGCTTCGGCGAGGGTCGCGAGCACATAGCGGCTGTTGCCGGTATCCAGGCTGCCCGCGCGGGTGCTGGCCAGCCCGGGCACATGGTACACCGACAGCTGACCGGGCTCGGTCACCGCCGGATCCCCCGGCTGCCAGGGCACCAGCTTCACGTTCAGGCCCAGTTCCGCGGCGCGCTGCGCCAGCAGGTCACGACTGGCAATCACCACCAGGCCGGCACTGCGCGCCTCCGCCGCCAGCTGCAGACACAGCTCCGGGCCGATGCCGGCCGGCTCTCCGGCGGTGAGGGCAAGGGTGACAGGTCGCGGCATCAGGCGCTGTCGCCTCCGCCGGTGCCAGTCTTCACTTCCACAAAGGCCTCGTCGCGGATTTCCCGCAACCAGGCCTGCAATTCGACATCGAACTTGCGGCGATAGATGGCCTGGCGAGCCTCACTCCGGCGGATCTGGTCGCTGATGTCCTTTTGCCGCCGCTCCTGCACCTGCAAAATGTGCCAGCCGAACTGGGAACGGAATGGCCCCTTGAGCTCGCCAAGTTCCGCCTCCACCATGGCCTGCTCGAACTCCGGCACCATCTGGCCACGGTTGACCCAGCCCAGGTTGCCGCCATCGGAGCCGGATACCGGATCGTCGGACTCGGCCTTGGCCAACTCGGCGAAATCCGCACCCGCCTGCAGTTCCCGGTACAGATCGCGGATGCGCCGCTCCGCCTGGATGTCGGTCACCGTTTCCGTGGGCCGGATCAGGATGTGGCGGACCCGGTGTTGCTGGATCAGCTGCTCGACGTCACCGCCCCGCTTGGCCAGCACGGTGATCAGGTGAAAACCGCTGCCGCTTTGCAGCACCGCGGAGGGTTCGTTCAGCGCCAGCGTCGGCACCACATCTTCCACCAGCGACGGCAGCTGGCTTTCTGGCCGCCAGCCCATCACACCGCCGTCCAGGGCGTTGCTGGCGTCCGATTCCGCCACCGCCGCGGCCCGGAAATCGCGGCCATTGCGAATCTCGCTCAGTAACCGCTCGGCCTTGGCCCGGGCCCGGTCCACCTCGGCGTCGTCGCTGAAGTCATCCACCGCCACCAGGAGGTGAGCCAGCTGGTATTCGGTGCCACTGTCCGGTCGGCTGGCCTGAGCGGTGAGGTAGTTGCTGACTTCACGGTCGGTCACCCGCACCCGGTTGCCGACACTGCGCTGTTGCACCCGGCTGATCAGCATTTCCTCACGGATCTGGTCCCGCGCCTGGGCGTAGGTCAGGCCCTCGGCGGTGAGCTGCTGTTCAAACTGTTCCAGGGACAGGTTGTTGCGACGGGCGATGGAGCGCAGGGTCTCGTTCAGCTCGTTGTCACTGATGCGCATGCCCATCTGCTCGGCCCGCTGCAGCTGAATCGTATCGGTGATCAGCTGATCCAGCACCCGCTCCGCCAGCAACGACCGAGGCGGCAGGTTGGTGCCCTGAGCGGTCAGCCGCGCCACCACCGTGCGGACCCGGGCATCCAGCTCGGACTGCAGAATGACGTTGTCCTCGACGATGGCGATCACCCGGTCCAGCGGCTGCCGCTCGGCCTGAACGCCGGCGGCCAGTAGCCACGCCATCATCAACACCACCGCTTGTACACTTCTGCGCCAATTGGCCCTCATAACCACCTCTGTCTGCTTCATTGGCAACGGCCATGAATGTGTGATTGGGAACCCGGGACACTGCGCGGTCAGCGTGAGCGCCCGCACCCCTGGGTTGCTAATACTGATCGCCGAAACGCCGACGTTCACGTTCCTCGAAACCGTAAATGGCATCGGAGATCCGGCTGGACGAGCCGCTGCTGCCGCCCAGCCCTTTCAGCTGGATCTGGAACAGTACCCGGTTTTCCAGCTGCTCGTCGTCGGTCAGGTAATTCTGGTGCACCAGCTGCACGCTCCAGCAACAGCTGTTGTATTCCAGCCCGGCCAGCGACCCCACGGTCCGGTTCAACTGGCTGTCGTAGACCCACCGGCCAATCAGGCTAACCTGATCTGTGACCGGAAAAACCGCCGCAATATCCGACTGCTCGAAGGTATCCTGGCTGTAGGTGTGGCCCAGGCTGGCCAGGTAGCGGTAATCCTGCGAGTGGAACACCAGCTGGCTGCGACTCTCCTCGGCGGCGTTGTCACGCAGATCCCACAACAGCGAGTGGCGCAGGTCCAGGGTGTCCAGGGGACGCAGTACCACTTCGCCCGCCAGCGGCGAATCGCTGCGTTCATCCGCCCCCAGGCCATCGAGTGTGACCTCGCGGTCATCGTAATAGTACACCTGTCCGAGACTGAACCGGGCTCGCTCGGCGCCGGTGTCCAGATCGTTAAAACGACTGGTGAGCGCCAGGGTCAGCTGATTGCTATCGCCGACCCGATCGCCGCCGCTGAATCGGTTGCGATGGAACAGCTCATCGAAACTGAAGGAACGCAACGCCGAATCGAAGTCGGGGATGTCGTCCTGGTCGGCGTCGGCATCCGCCCAGGCGTAATACAGCCGCGGCTCCAGGGTCTGGTTGTAGTCGGTACCAAACAGCGCTAACCGGCGGTCAAAATACAGCCCCGAATCCCACTCCAGCACCGGCACGGTGCGATCGAACTGGCGGTCGCCCAGCTCGTAATCCTCCAGCTGGTAGTAGGTATGATCCAGCGTCACCGAGGGCCGGGTATAACCCCACAGCGCCTGCAGCGGCAACGCCAGTTCCGGTAACAGCCGCAGGCGCTGGCCATTGCTACGGTCCAGTCCGGTCAGCCCGGCGTTGTCGCGGTAGAAATAGCTGTACTGGCTCTCCAGTCCGGCTTCCAGTATCCCCAGATTGACCCGGCCACCGTAGAGCAGTTCCGGTAGCTGGGCATAGGGCTTGTTACTCTCGACAATACGGTCGGCAATGGTCTGGTAGCCGTTGAGGTAAGCCTCGAAATACTGGTTGGCATCGGCATAGCGGATACCACCGCGCCGCTGCAGGTGCGTCGCCTGGCTGATATCGAGCGAGCGGTTGAGATCGCTCAGGTAGTCGTTGTCGGACACCACAGAATAGTCACCGTAACCGCTCCAGCCATCGGCAAAGCGAGCCCGGGTGGTGAAATCCAGAGCCCAGCGCTGACCGTTCTCCGCCGGGTGCTCATCCTTGAACTCGGAGTCGTTACCGATATAGCCCAGCTGCAGCACCGACTCGCCGAACCGGCTCAGGTAGCGGCCCTCGGCCTCCGTCAGCAGGCCCCGGCCATGGATGTACTGGGGCGTCAGGGTGGCGTCGTAATGGGGCGCCAGGTTGAGGTAATAGGGCACCGAGAGGAACAGGCCAGATCCGGTATTGGAGGTACCAAACGCCGGGTACAGAAAACCGGTCTTGCGGCGATCATCAATGGGGAAACTGGCGTAAGGCCAGTAGAACACCGGCACATCCTTCACCTCCAGCCGCAAATGACGAGCGGTCCCGAAGCCCTCGGCCTGGTCCAGCAGAATTTCCGCCGCCACAATGGACCAGTCGTTACGATGAGGGGCACAGGTGGTCAGCGAGCCGTCCCGGATCAGTACCTGCTGATCGGACAGCCGCGCCAGGGTGGCCGCGGAGCCACGCATTTCGGACTCATGTAACAGGAAGGTCGCGGTATTCAGCGCGAACTGGCCGGAAATGGTATCGTACTGGGCCTCATCGCCGGTGAGCAGGAAACCCTCGCCGCGACTCACCAGGGAACCGCCGAGCTGCACTGTACCCGTGCGCTGGTCGTAGCGGGCCTCGTCACCGCTGACGGAAAACGCCCCCTGCCGCAGCCGGACATCGCCACTCAGGTAGAGCTCCCGATCAATCTCGTAGCGGGCGGCCAACCCACTGGCGTGAATCGGCAGATCACCGGCCGCTACGCCCCCCAGGGCTGGCATCGGCGCCCCGGCACCAGTGGAGGACGGCAGATAACCGCCCTCGCAAAACACCGGCAGGCGATCCTGAACCTCGGCCGGTAATTCCGCCCGCGGTCGCCAATCCAGTTCCGCCGCGCTGGGCGGTGGCTCGGCCAGCGCGGATGTCGGCGCCAACAGGGATGTCGAGCCCAGCAGCCCGGTCAGGGCGAGGGTCACCCATTGCGACTCGGCACGGCGTCCAGCACGTCTTGGCGTTCGCAACTGACTTGGCACGGTGACAACAATCCTGTCCTGATAACTGGGGGTTTCCGGAGCCAACGGGTCCGGTCCTGCTTGGGTAGCCGCCTAGTTTACACGGCACATTCCACCTTGTTAACGGAAACCGTTTTACCCCTGCCACCGGCTTCTGCTAACTTTCGTGTTTGATCCGCCCCCAATCACCAACAACAGAACCTCCGTGCATGGACTCCCGTTTGCAACAGCTGACCGACTGGGTCAGACAGTTTCCGGGCCTGGAGCAGGCCCAACCGGTGCCGGTTTCCGGCGATGCCAGCTTCCGGCGCTACTTCCGGGTCACCAACGCCGGGCGCACCTACATTGTGATGGACGCCCCACCCAGCCACGAAGACTGCGTTCCCTTTGTGGCCCTGGCCCAGCACTGGCACCAACAGGGGGTGGCCGTGCCCGCGCTGGTGCAG
>JBFHLR010000091.1:0-10502 GCA_041594735.1 Marinobacter sp. | reverse complement strand
GGGACAGCGTCAAGTCGCTTTCGCAAAATCAGGACCCAGGGCGCGACGGCCATGCAGCTAGAGCCTTCGCCTTGCAAGAAAGCGCTGGCGCTGTTGACCGAATTGGCGGTAGCCCGGGTTAACTGATCACCAGAACCCTTGGGGCTACCCCGTAAGCTGCGCTGAGGCAGCGCCGATGCGCATCACTTCGTTCAGCGCATCCTACGAATGCAAGCAAGGCCGAGTATCAAGACAACGTCAACTCGCTTTCGCAAAATCCGGGCCCAGGGCGCGACGACCAAGCAGCTTGAGCCTTCGCCTGACTAAGGAGACGCTAGCGCTGTTGACCGAACCGGCGGTAGCCCGGGTTAACTGATCACCAGAACCCTTGCCCCCCCGTAGGATGCGCTGAGGCAGCGCCGATGCGCATCACTTCGTTCAGCGCATCCTACGAACGCAAGCAAGGCCGACACTCGGGAAAGCGTCAACTCGCTTTCGCAAAATCAGGACCCAGGGCGCGACGGCCATGCAGGGACGTGAAATCCAGCGTCGGCCCCACCGGTACGATCTGGGTCGGATTGATGGTGCGCTGACTGACGTAATAGTGGCGTTTGATCTGGTCGATATCCACCGTTTCGGCAACTCCCGGCACCTGATACAGATCCCGCAGGTACTCCGACAGGTGCGGGTAATCCGAAATCCGCTGACGGTTACACTTGAAGTGGGCGTAATACACCGCATCGAAGCGGATCAGCGTGGTGAACAGCCGCCAGTCCGCCTCGGTCAACCGGTTACCCACCAGATATCGCTGGCCGGCCAGGCGCCGATCGAGCCAGTCGAGGGCATCGAACAGCTGATCGTAGGCCGCAGCATACTCCGCCTGCGCGGTGGCAAACCCAGCCCGGTAGACGCCATTATTCACCGCGGAATAGACCCGCTCGTTCACCGCATCGATGTCCTGGCGCAGTTCGCTGGGATAGAAATCCAGGCCCGAACGCACACCCGGCAAGCCATCGAAGGCGCTGTTCAGCATGCGAATGATCTCGGACGATTCGTTATTGACGATCATTTGCCGATGCTTGTCCCACAACACCGGAACGGTGACGCGACCCGTGTAATCCGGCGCCACCCGGGTATAGATCTGGTGCAGGAAACGGGCCTCATAGAGATGGTCACGGTGGCGGTCATCGCCGGGAACAAACTCCCACCCGTTTTCGACCATGTGAGGATGCACCACGGACACGGTGACGTGGCGCTCCAACCCCTTGAGTCGGCGGAAGATCAACGTTCGATGCGCCCAGGGACACGCCATTGACACGTACAGGTGATAGCGCCCGGACTCCGCATTAAAACCCGCCTGTCCACTCGGGCCGGCGCCACCGTCGGCCGTCACCCAGTGATGGAATCGCGAGGCCTCCCGCTCAAATTTGCCACCGGTTTTTCCGGTGTCGTACCAGCGATCCTGCCATTTACCCTCGACCAACAGCCCCATACCACCTCCGATTCCGTGTTCTCTCGATGCATGTTTTCCTCAAGGCAGGGAGCCTCTGAATATTTCCGAATCGTTTGAACCATGCCCTTCGGTGCGTTCAGAGCCATCCACACACTGGGTTGCAACTTGCACAAAGGCCCCGGCATGGCCTCGAAGCCGCGCCTTGATGGTGAATGGTTCAAACGATTCGGAAATATTCAGAGGCGCCCTAGAGACAGGGTAACCAGTATCCTGCTAGGCTCACAAACGAGCAGTTTTGGCCAACTTCATCAGAAAAACTGACTATGCATACCGATATCACCATCGACGCGCTGAAAGTACTCGATGCCATTGACCGAAAAGGCAGTTTTGCCGGCGCGGCCAACGAGCTGTTCCGCGTGCCTTCGGCCATCAGCTACACGGTTCAAAAGCTGGAAGAGGACCTGAATGTCAGCATTTTCGACCGCAGCGGCCATCGCGCCACCCTCACCCCCGCCGGGCGCTATCTGCTGGAAGAGGGACGCAGTCTGCTGGAAGCGGCCGAAGCGCTGGCCCACACCACCCGGCAGGTCGCCCAGGGTTGGGAGACCCGCCTGAAGATTGCCTTCAACACCCTGCTGCCCGTGGAAGCGCTGTTCCCAGCCATCCGACAATTTCACCAGCTTGGAGTACCGGTGGAAATTCAGTTGATGGAGGAGGTTTTCGCGGGCACCTGGGACGCCCTCCAGAGCCGGCGCGCCGATTTGGCGGTGGGTGCCGACACCGTCAGCAAGCCCGCCGGGCAATTCACCACCCACAAGCTCGGCAAGATGCCCTTTGTCTACGCGGTTGCTCCTGATCACCCGCTGAGCCAGATACCCCGCCCACTGCGCGAAGCTGACATCGAACACCACCCCGCTGCCGTGGCGGCGGACAGCTCCCGCTACCTGCCTGCCGGCAGCGCGGGCATCTTTCGTCGCCAGCGCACCCTGACGTTCACCAATCTGGCCCAGAAGATCGCCGCTCAGGAGGCCGGCCTCGGCGTCGGCTGGCTACCTCAGGCCCGCATCCGACAACAGCTGGAGGACGGACGCCTGGTGGCGCTCGAGGTGGAGGACACCCGGCAGGACGTAGACCTGCTGCTGGCCCGCCACGCCGACGATAAAGGCAAGGCGCTGATGTGGTTCTGGGACCGGCTATCCCGGGACGAAAACCTGTCACACTGGGTCAGCGGTTAAACCCCAGCTATGTCGGCATCAACGGCGCGAACCCGGCGGTAGAGTCAACTCGATCACCACCTACCCCCGTTTATAATGCAGCACAACCAATACAACAGGAGCTTACGATGAAGCAGCTTTCCGAGCTGGACGCTTCGTTTCTTTACCTGGAATCGGATACCGCCCCCATGCACATTGGCGGCGTTTACCTGTTCGATGCCCGGGATCGGAACGAGCCGTTGGCGTTTAGCACTTTTGTCGCTTACTTACGAAGCCGCCTGCACGTTGTGCCGCTGTTCCGGCAGAAACTCAAGGAAATCCCGCTCCGCCTTGGCCTGCCCTACTGGATCGACGATGCCGAGTTCAGCATCGAACGCCACCTGGCCTACGTCAACCTGGGCGAACACGGCCAGCTGACCAATCTGGACGGCCTGGCCTCAAAAATTCTGGAAGAGCCCCTGAAGCGGGACCGACCACTGTGGCACATCACCTTTGTGGATGGCTTCCGGCTGGATAACAATGACCCGGACAGTGCCGGCTTCGCGCTGATCGTCAAGCTTCACCACGCCGCCATCGACGCGTTCAGCGGTGAGGAAATCATTGGCAAGCTGCTGGAATACTCGCCAGACGCCAGCCCAATCACCTCACCCCAGCCCTGGGAACCGCAACCAGCGCCATCCGAGGAACGGGTATTCCTGCAGGCCGGGGTCAACCTGTTTCGCACGCCGTTCAAATTCGCCAGCCTGCTGGCCAGTGCCGCCGAAGCCACTGCTCGGGGTGTGGTGCAGAAGCAGCTGCACAAATTGCCGCTGCCACTGCCGCTGTTCTCGGCGCCGCACAGCCCCTTTAACCGTCAGATCACCGCCAACCGCAAGATTGTCTCAACGTCGGTGTCGCTGGCCCGCCTGAAGGCCATCAAGTCCAATCTGGGAGCGGTCACGCTGAACGACGTGGTGCTGGGCCTGTGCGCCGAAACGCTGCGCCGCTACATGGAAGCCTGCAACGCGGATGTCAGCCGCTCACTGGTGGCCATGACCCCCATTTCGGTTCGCTCCAAGAGCCTGCGGCGGGCCACCGGTAACCAGATGTCCGCCATGTTGCTGGATCTGGCGACCAACGAACCCAATCCGGCCCGGCGCATCCGCAAGATTCACTGGAACGCGGTGGCGTCAGAGCCGTATCAGGAAGCCATCGCCGCCGACCGGCTAACCGAACTGGTACCCTCCACCATGCTGGCCCTGTCCGCCCGCCTCTATTCCGAGCTGCAGATCGCCCAGCGCTATCAGCCGATGTTCAACGTTCCGATCACCAACGTACCCGGCCCCCAGGAGCCCATGTACCTGCAGGGGGCGCGACTGGTTCGCCAGAACAACACGGCACCGCTGTTCGACAGCATGGGATTGGTGGTGGTTGCGGTCAGCTACCAGGGCTCGCTGACCGTCAACTTTACCCTGTGTCCGGACGTGGTGCCCGAGGGCGAATCGCTGGCGCAACTGGTGCAGGAGAGTCTGGGCAGCATCGAGCAGGCCGCGGCCGAGTTGCCGCCGGAAAGCGGTGAACAGGCCCTGGCCACCGACACTCACACCAGCCTGATGGACGACACACTTACCCTGATGGAAGGGGCACTGCGTAAGACGGTACAACGCTTCAGGGGCTGATCGCTCAACCCCTGAAGCGATTCAGGAAGGCCCCGCGTCAGTCAAAGGCCCAGCGCAGAAATTCCCGCTTTTCTTCGGCGCTAGCGCGCTCCCAAAGCACTTTCAGACCGTCCAGGGCGTTGAGATCGGCGCCGGAAGCCGTGGAAGCCGGCGCTGTTGACAACGGCTGCGGGGCAACCACTACAGACGTGGCCACCGGTGCCGGCATAGGCTCATAGCGGCGGGTGTGGCCCACGACGTCGCCGCCGGCATTGACCACTTGGACCTGAAGGTTGGCGACCATGGCCTCCGCTTCCTGACGATTGCGCGGCTCCGGCAGGCTGAAGCGATAACGCTGCCCCGCCATCGCCTC
The DNA here is from genome assembly GCA_041594735.1 of Marinobacter sp. Lineage (GTDB taxonomy): Bacteria > Pseudomonadota > Gammaproteobacteria > Pseudomonadales > Oleiphilaceae > Marinobacter. The sequence goes on along the minus strand of JBFHLR010000091.1, from coordinate 5,846 downwards.
GAACGTCACCTGATGAGGCTCGGACTCCACCACATCGACCCGGGCTTCATCGTTTTCTACCGCACGCCCTTTGGCCCAGATGGTCTTGTAACGGTACACCACAGTGTTGGCGCCCGGCAGCAGGGAATAGTTCAGCGCCAGGTCATCCATGAGGTAGGTCTTAACTTCGCGCCCATTCACCGCCGTCACCTGAATCTGGCCTGGCGCCTGCAGTTCGGCCACCTGCGAGGCCTCCAGGGTCTCTCCGTCCCAGGTCTGGATATTTTTCAGCGTGCTGCTGCAGCCTGCCAACAGCATCAGGGCAGAAAGGGTCAATAAGGCACGCAGGTGACGGGGCAACGCCCTGCCAACTGCAAAACTGCTTGATCGTTGCATGAGGAAACCTCAGTAAGGTGTCGAATTCCGGTTCAATCGGCAGATCCCGAGGAGGCATTCTGACGAGTGCGGTAGCCGAGTGCAAGGCGGCTACCGCCAGCTTTCCAGCACCTTTTAAACCCGGAAATGACGAAGACTTGGCACTAGACGGAAAAACTGTAAAAAAGTGTTGAATTGCGATTAAATTGATTTAATTTTAAACAGATTAGACGGTGAAATAGCGCAGCCCGCATAACAACGAAGTCCGCAGGGCGCAGGAGGTCTCATGGAGATTCAACACCGCTCCGGTGAAGCGGGGCCCGTTCCATTTCGCAGCAGCCGTTTTTTCTGCGTGGGGAGCAAATGGTACTTCACCACCCGCGAAGGCTTTGACAGCGGCCCGTTTGCGTCACGCCAGCGCGCCGAAATTGGCCTGAAACGGTTTTTAAACGTAGTGAGACTGCTGCCAGAAGAACCGCAGCTTCACTAAACCCGCATCTGAGGGTGCCCCGCCAGAGAGCTCGGCACTGCCCCTTATAGCAGTGCCAGCAACCCCCAATTCCGGGCAAGGTACAGACAGCCCAGCGCCATCGCACCGGCCAGCACGTCATCGAACATGATCCCCAACCCGCCGGGCATGCGCCGATCGAACCAACTGATGGGCCAGGGCTTCAGCACATCAAAGAACCGGAACAGCACAAACGCCAGCAGTAGCCCGCCGATTGAGCCAGGAATGAGAGCGAGCGCAATCCACATGCCAACAAATTCGTCCCACACGATACCACCGTGATCGTGCACCTTGAGATCGTCGGCGGTGCGGCCACACAGCCAGATACCGACGAGAAAGGCAGCCACAACCACCAGCCAATAGGCCAGCGGTGGTAACCAGAAAAACAGCCCCCACAAGGGAATAGCCGCCAAACTTCCCCAGGTCCCCGGTGCCCGGCGAATGGCGCCGCTGCCCAGGCCAAACGCCAGCAGGTGCACGGGGTCTCGTAGGAAACCGGGAGGCAGGCTACGGCTGGCCGGGTCCGCCTGCGGCTGGGAGGGCAGGTCACTCATGACGTTCTCCAAAATGGTCAAAACCACTGGCCTGAGGGCTTGTCTTTGGGGCGTGACGCAGCCGCAGACCCGGTGTTTCAGAAATCTCTCCAATGACGGTCAACGCCGCCCGGGCGGCGTCTGGCAAACACGCCCACGTCGCCGGGGCAATCGTTACGCACAGTTCATAATCGTCCCCGGAATTGAGTGCCAGGGCCGTCGCCCCCTCGCCCGCCTGACGGCGCAGGGGAGCAGACAGCGGCAGCCGCCGCGCATCCACCTCGGCGCCCACCCCGGAAGCCGCCAGAATGTGGCCAAGGTCCGCCAGCAGCCCGTCGGACACGTCCACCGCGGCGCTGGCCAAACCGCGCAGCTGGCGACCCAGCGCTAGCCGTGGCTCAGGACGATGGTAGCGCTGCAGCAGATAGCGGGCATCCTGGTCAGGGTCGGCCTCAGCCAGTAGCGCGAGGGCGGCACCGGCATCCCCCAGGGTGCCGGAAACACACACCAGATCCCCGCTGGTCGCGCCTGACCGCAGCAAGGCCTGGCCATGGGGCACGGCTCCATGCACCTGAAGGGTAACGGTGAGTGGGCCGCGGGTGGTGTCGCCTCCGGCCAACGCCAACCCAAACAACGACGCTGCCTGGCGCAGGCCATCGGCAAACCCCTGCAGCCAGTCACTGCGCGCTTCCGGCAGAGTCAGCGCCAGGGTGAAACACAAGGGATCGGCGCCCATGGCCGCCAGGTCACTGGTGGCGGCGGCCAGACAACGCCAGGCCAGATGTGCCGGGTCGTAACTGACCGGGAAGTGCACGCCCTCCACCATGGTATCGATGGAGAACACCAGCTCCGTCCCCGGCGCCAGTTGCTGGATGGCGCAGTCGTCCCCCGGCCCCAACGAAACTGCCGCCGACCGGGTATCACCAGCCAGCGGCAGAAAGTAGCGACGAATCAGGTCAAATTCACCCATCGGTTACCGTGATCGGGTTTCCGCCAAACGCAAACGGCCGCTCAACTTGTCGAGAATACCGTTGACGAATTTGTGGCCATCGGTGCCGCCAAAGCGTTTGGCCATCTCGATGCCCTCGTTGATCACCACCTTGTAGGGCACATCGATCCGGTGCTTCAGCTCGTAAGCGCCGAGCCGGACAATCGCCAGCTCAATGGCGTCCACCTCCGCCACGGGTCGGTCGAGGAAGGGTTCCAGCAGCTTGTCCAATTCAACCTGTTCACGATGGACGCCCCTGAGCAAATCCCGGAAATAGGCGGTATCCACCTTGGTCATGTCGTTGTCGACCATGAATTCGGCTTCGATATCGGAAATCGGACTCTTGCTGAAGTGGCGATGGTAAAGGGCCTGCAAGGCCAACGCCCGAGCCCGGCGGCGGTCACCCGCCTTGGGTTTGCCAGGGGCGGGCGAATGTTGATCGTCTGGGCCGGTCATCACTCACCCAGCTTCTTGAACAGGCTGACCATTTCCAGGGCCGTGATGGCGGCTTCAGCCCCCTTGTTACCGGCTTTGGTGCCGGAACGCTCGATGGCCTGCTCGATGGAGTCAACCGTCAGCACGCCAAAGGTGACCGGCACATCGGTTTCCAGGCTGACAGCACCCAGGCCGCTGGACGCTTCGCCGGCGACAAAGTCGAAATGCGGGGTGCCACCACGAATGACGGCGCCCAAGGCGATGATGGCATCATAGTTTCCGGTTTCCGCCACCCGTTTTACCGCCAGCGGCATTTCATAGGCGCCCGGTACGCGCACGACGGTGATGTCGCTGGTCGGGATGCCGTGACGACGCAGGGTGTCAATCGCACCCTCCACCAGGCTTTCCACCACAAAACCGTTAAAACGACCAACCACCAGGGCATAGCGGCCGGAACACTCAGTAAAATCGCCTTCCAGAGTCTTGATTTCTGCCATCTTCGGCTCCTGTCTTGGCCTGCCAGCGTGGCTCGGCCGGATTCGTTCAGTTTTTGGTATAGGGTACGTATTCGACCACTTCCAGGTCGAAACCGGAAATGGCCGAGAATTTGATCGGCGCGCTCAAAAGACGCATCTTGCCCACCCCGATATCCCGCAGGATCTGCGAGCCGGTGCCCACGGTGAAATAGACACCGGAGCTGCCACGGGAGGCTGAAGCTCCGCCTTCATCAAAATAGTCGTGAATACGGTCTTCCAGATCGTAGCTGTCGGCGGCACTGTTCAGCAGCACCACCACACCGTTACCGGACTCGGCAACGGCCTTGAGGGCATGGTGCAACGGCCAGCTGCGGGAACCTTCCCGGCGGGCCCCCAACAGGTCACGCAGGGTATCGGTGATGTGGACCCGCACCAGCGCAGGCTCATCGGCGCTGATATCACCCTTGACCATGGCCAGATGGGTGGCGCCCTGAATGCTATCGTGGTAGGTGCGCAGATTGAATACGCCAAACTCCGTATCGAGATCGTACTGTTCGACGCACTCGATGGTGCGCTCGTTCAGGGTCCGGTAATGGATCAGGTCGGCGATGGTGCCGATCTTCAGGCCGTGGGTTTCGGCAAACAGCTCAAGATCTTCCCGCCGGGCCATGGAACCGTCGTCGTTCATGATTTCGCAGATCACGCCCGCCGCCTCACAGCCCGCCAGTGCCGCCAGATCGCAAGACGCTTCGGTGTGTCCGGCCCGGCTCAACACGCCGCCAGGATCCGACATCAACGGGAAAATGTGCCCCGGCTGCACCAGATCGGTGGCCTTGGCGTCCCGCGCCACCGCAGCCTGAACGGTGCGGGCACGATCGGCGGCGGAAATGCCGGTGGTGACCCCCTCCGCGGCCTCGATGGACAGGGTGAACTTGGTGCCAAAGCCGGATGCATTTTTCTGCACCATCAGCGGCAATCCAAGCTGCTCGCAGCGTTGGCGGGTCATCGGCATGCAGATCAGACCCCGGCCATAGCGGGCCATGAAGTTGATGGCTTCGGCGTCGCAGTGTTCCGCGGCCATTACCAGATCGCCTTCGTTCTCCCGGTCCTCATCATCCATAAGGATGACCATCTTGCCCTGACGGATGTCTGCGATGATGTCTTCAATGCTGTTCAGTGCCATACGGTTTTGCACCCTTGCACCCTGAGCGCCAGCCAGAAACGGTGACGCCATCAGGTCATGAATTTAAGACGAAACTATCGGGGGACCAGAATCAGCCGTTGATCCTGTCCGACCTGGCGACGGTCCTGTACCTGCCATTGTACTTTATCCGCCATCGATTCCAGTGGCAGATGCGCCGTTGGCCGCCCGGTACTGCCCAAAAAAACCGGCGCCTGGTAAAGCCACAGCTCATCCACCAGTCGCTCCTGAATAAACGTGCCCGCCAGTGTGGGTCCGGCCTCAACCAGCAGATCGTTGAGGCCGAGCTCGCCAAGGGCATCCAGAGTTTCCCCCAGATCAATACCGTTGGCCTTCCAGGCCACGCCGTTGACACTCACCCCCAACGCGGCCAAATCCTGAGCCGGCGCTGTCGACAGGGCCTCTGACGAACAGAACAAACGCACGTCACCGCCCCGGAGAATCTTGGCATTTGCCGGGGTCCGCGCATCGCGATCGGCAATCACCCGCAGCGGTTGGCGCGCCGGCTCGGTGGCATCGCCAATGTCGCCCAGTTCACTGCGACGCACCGTCAGCGACGGATCATCCGCCAACACCGTGCCCACGCCGGTCAAAATGGCATCACTGATGGCCCGCAATCGCTGGACATCGCGCCGGGCTTCCGGCCCGGTGATCCATTGACTCTCACCGGACGCCATGGCGGTGCGACCATCGAGACTGGCGGCCATTTTCACGCGAACAAAGGGTCGGCCAGTACGCATCCGCTTCAGAAACCCCGGATTGAGCTTCGCCGCCTCATCCGCCAGCACCCCCACGGTGACCCGGATGCCCGCCTCCCGTAGCATCGCCAGGCCACGTCCCGATACCGCGGGGTTGGGATCTTCCATGGCCGCAACCACATGGGCCACGCCGGCGTCAATCAACGCCCGGGCGCAAGGTGGCGTGCGGCCAAAGTGACTGCAGGGCTCCAGGGTGACGTAGGCGGTGGCACCCCGGGCCGCGCGGCCGGCCTGACTGAGCGCATGCACCTCGGCGTGAGCCTCTCCTGCCCGCTCATGCCAGCCTTCGCCCAGGATCTTTCCGTCTTTGGCAATGACACAGCCTACCCGCGGATTGGGATGGGTGGAGTAACGCCCCCGCCACGCCAGCCTGAGGGCCCGGCCCATCAGCTCGAGGTCTTGCGAGCTCATTTTGTCTTGCCTTCTGTCGACGATGGCTTGCCTGCCAGCACCTTGGCCACTTCGACAGGAGCCGGGCCATCGCCATTGCCGGCCAGTCGTTCAATCTCTTCCTTGAATTCGTTGATGTCCTGGAAGCTTCGGTAGACGGAGGCGAAGCGCACGTAAGCAACCTTGTCCAACTGACGCAGCTC
>JBFHLR010000090.1:0-10634 GCA_041594735.1 Marinobacter sp. | reverse complement strand
TCCGTCCGGGCATACCCTGCACGCGGTCTGTTTCAACACCATGCTGGCCGTGCTGATGCCGGCCCTGGCCTGGCTGATTCTGCCCTTCACCCTCAGCGTGGCCGCCTCGCGGGTGGTGCTGGGACTGCACTATCCCACCGACGTGGCCGCCGGCGCGGTCATTGGCGCCAGCCTGGGACTCACGGCGGCGTACGGCTTTAGCGATTGGTTTGTGGTCATGGTTGGCTGAATCGGGCTATTCGAACAGCCGCAACTGCTGGGTGGGTGACTGCTCGCTCCGGAAGCGCACCCCCAGGCCCATCAGGCGCACCGGCCGCTCGGCATCGGTCACCAGCTCCCGCAGCAGAGGCAGGTAATCTTCGGATTGCGGCTGCTGCACCGAATCCCGCACCCGCTCCAGGGTATGGGTTGAAAAATCGCTGTAGCGGACCTTCACGAACAGCTTATGGATCGGCTTGTCACCGGACTTGCGGGATAGCCGCCGCAGCAGATCCGTCACCAACGCCTCCACCACACCTTCACAGGCTGCGCGCCCCGGCAGATCCTTGGCAAAGGTACGCTCAACGCTCACCGACTTGGCGTTGCGACTCACCACCACCGGCCGCTCATCACGACCATGGGCCATCTCGTAGAGGCGATAGCCCTGGCGACCAAACTGTTCGGTGAGCTGCTCGGGGCGCAGCCCTTGCAAGTCGGCGCAGGTGGCAATGCCCAGGTCGTGGAGCTTGCGGGCGGTCACCTTGCCCACCCCGAACAACTTCTCCACCGGCAGGGCCCGGACAAAGTCGTCGACCTCCTCCGGACGGATCACAAAGAGTCCATCCGGTTTTTCCCAGTCACTGGCGATCTTGGCCAGAAACTTGTTGGGGGCAACCCCGGCGGATACCGTGATGCCCACCTCCTGGCGAACCCGCTCCCGCAGGTAGCGGGCCATCAACGTGGCGCTGCCGCGATGGGATTCGACGTCCGTCACGTCAAGGAAGGCCTCATCCAGCGACAACGGCTCCACCAGTTCGGTCAGCTCCCGGAAAATCGCCATGACCTGACGGGAAACTTCCCGGTAACGGGCAATATTGGGCGGCACTGTCACCAGCTCCGGGCAGAGCCGACGGGCTTCGCCACCAGGCATGGCTGATCGTACACCGAACGCCCGCGCCCGGTAGTTGCACGTGGTCACCACCCCCCGACCGCCCTCGCCCCCGACCGCCAGCGGCACATGGCGCAGGGACGGATCGTCCAGCATCTCCACGGCAGCATAAAAACAGTCACAATCGATATGGATGATCTTTCGCTGGCCCATGGCCGCCATCGCCTGCTCAATTGGATTTTCTTAAGTCCCTTGCCCCGGCAAAACCATCTCCGTGACAAGACGTTGCCGCATCCGGTCGCAAAAAGTCCCGAAACACGGCATTTTTCCCTTCCGCAACTTGCGGTACCATGCCCCAAACCGGTTGATCCGGCCATACCAGCCCCGTTAGCCCGGGTGCGCAACTGGCATCGGCCCCTTACCGACCCTATAAAGGATGTCGCACACTATGACAGCCCCTGTACCGAAGCAAACCGAAACCGAAATAGAAGCCGCCGCTTTCCGCCGCCTCGTGGCGCACCTACGGGATCACCCCGAGGTTCAGAACATCGACCTGATGAATCTGGCCGGCTTTTGCCGCAACTGCCTGTCCAAATGGTATCGGGCGGAAGCCAGCGAACGCGGCGTGGAGCTGTCCGATCCGGAGGCCCGCGAACGCATCTACGGCATGCCCTACGAAGACTGGAAGGCGCGCCATCAGCAGGGCCCAAAGCAGACACCGCAGGGAGGGCAGTAGTCGTGACCGTCAACGAAGCCGTTAAGATCCATCTGGCGTCACTGGACGCCCAGCACAGTGATTTTGAGGATACCCTCGCACTGATCGAGCGCTATTTCGATTATACCCCCGCCGGCTTTCACAACGGCCCGCTGTTCAACGGTCCCGGCGAAAACGAAGGGTCTTGCAAACTGTTTGCCCTGGGCCAGTTCTGCAACCTGAGCGAATCAGACACGTTGCGCTGTTTCGGTCGACACTATCAACAGGTACTGGACGACCCTACCGGTAGCAGTCACGGCAACATCCGCCAGTTCATCGGCACCGGTTGGTCCGGCATTCGCTTCGAGCAGTCCCCTCTGCGCCTGAAATCCACACCCTCACAAGAAGCCGCTCTGGAATCGAAGCCATCATGACCAATGCCACCTCCGCGGATGTCACGCCCTGCTTCCAGCTCAAGAGCGCCAATGCCTCACTGACCGCGCTGGAATTGTACTTTTTTGACAGTGACAGCTTCGAGGCAACGCTGCGGGACAAGATCAGTCAGGCCCCCGGTTTCTTCCGGGACATCCCGCTGATCGTCAGCCTGGAAAAATACGAAGGCGCCGCCAGTGAACTTGATTTCTTCAAGCTGATCGGCAGTTGCCGTCGCCACAACATCCATGTGATCGGCGTTCGGGGCGGCAATGAAGATCTGCGCCGACTGGCCCGCAATGCCGCCCTGGCCCTGCTGCCGGCCGTCAGCCAGCGCGACAACACGCCAAGCGAGGCAAACGCCGAACCAGACGCCACCAGTCAGCCGTCGTCACCAGCCCCCCAGGCCGCCGAGTCAGCGGCGCCGGAAACGCGGCCTGCCAAAATTGTCAGTCAGACCGTCCGCTCGGGCCAACAGGTTTACGCACCGGACGGCGATCTGGTCATTTTGGCCCCGGTTCAGGCTGGCGCGGAAGTGTTGGCTGCGGGTAACATCCACGTTTATGGTCCGCTGCGCGGACGTGCCCTGGCCGGCATCCATGGAGCCTCTGGCGCACGAATTTTCTGTCAGTCGCTGGAAGCCGAACTGGTTTCCATCGCCGGCCAATACAAGATCTCTGAAGACTTACAAGAGAGCGGTTGGAAAACCGCCGTACAAATCCAGCTCAACAATGACGTACTGGTGGCCTCACCACTGGCCGCCGGATGAGCAGCGCAATGAAACCCAGTTCGTCAAACTCACGCAAAAGGGATTGCAACCTTGGCTAGAATCATCGTCGTTACCTCAGGCAAAGGCGGCGTAGGTAAAACCACAACCAGCGCCTCAATCAGCACCGGACTGGCCCGCCGCGGCCACAAGACCGTGGTCATTGATTTTGACGTTGGCCTGCGCAACCTCGACCTCATCATGAACTGCGAACGTCGTGTGGTGTACGACTTCGTCAACGTCATCCAGGGCGAGGCCACCCTGAATCAGGCCCTGATCCGCGATAAGCGGGTCGACTCCCTGTACATCCTGCCCGCGTCTCAGACCCGGGAGAAGGAAGCCCTGACCAAAGAGGGTGTCGAAGCCGTTATCAACGAGCTGTCGCAAACCTTCGACTACATTGTCTGCGACTCCCCCGCCGGCATCGAGCACGGCGCCCAGATGGCGCTGTACTACGCCGACGAGGCCATCGTGGTGACCAACCCCGAAGTCTCCTCGGTGCGCGACTCCGACCGTATCCTGGGCATTCTGCAGAGCAAGTCCCGCCGCGCCGAGATGGGCCAGGACCCGGTCAAGGAGAACCTGCTGCTGACCCGCTACAATCCGGACCGGGTTGAAAAGGGCGAGATGCTGTCGGTGGGCGACGTGGAAGAAATCCTGGCCATCCCGCTGCTGGGGGTGATTCCAGAGTCCCAGGTGGTACTCAACGCCTCCAACCAGGGCACTCCGGTGATCCTGGAAGAAGACAGCGATGCCGGCCAGGCCTACGAAGATGCCGTCGCCCGCTTGCTGGGCGAAGCACGGGAGCATCGCTTCATGACCGCGCAGAAGAAAGGATTCTTTTCACGGATGTTCAAGGGGTGATAACGAATGAGTTTCCTGGATTACTTCAGAAGCAATAAAACAAACAGCGCCAGCGTGGCCAAGGAGCGGTTGCAAATCATTGTTGCCCATGAACGGGGCCATCGCGATCAGCCGGATTACCTGCCCCAGCTCCAACAGGAGCTGCTGCAGGTGATCCGCAAGTACGTCCAGATCGAGGACGACATGGTGCAGGTGGAAGTCGATCGCAACGAAAGCTGTTCGGTACTGGAACTGAACGTCACCCTACCCGAGAAATAGCACCGGCGGGCGCGGGCGGTCCTTCGGGCCGCCGGCCGCCGTCGGCCTCACCAGCGGGCAAAATGGTCCTCCATCAGCCCCCGCAGGCCATCGACCACCACCGGGTTGCCGGCCTCATCCCGCACTACCCCCTCGAAGGTACCGGCATACTGGCGGAAGTTGGACGCCAGCAGCACCACGTCCATACGCTCCTGACGCACGCCCGACGGCGTGAAGCGCAGGTCCACCCGACCGTCCGAGGTGGTGACTCGCCAGGGAGATTCCGGCGCCTGTCGATCAAACTCGAACCGGGCCATATCCAGTTTGTGACAGCGTCCGTCGAGCCACAGCGCGTTCTCGGTTACCCCGGTTTCATTGACACCGGCGGCGAGATTCAGCCCCAGCGACCGGCCATCCGGCAGCTGTCCGGCCAGGCAGGCCCAGTTCCAGGCAGTTTCCCTCCGCATGTAGCCGCAGCTCCAGTCGATGGTGGCGCGAAAGCCGGAGTCGCAGTGATAGTCACGGCCCTCCCACTGGACGGAACCGGTCACCGGCAATCCGGCCGATTTGCGGGTGAACACCCAGCCGTTGTAGCCGGCCTGTGACGCCATGCGCAGCGGATCGCGGTCCTGCTGCAGTTCAAACTCGGCCCGCACCCGGTCACCGTCGCGAATCCGCAGCCGACGCCCGCTGGCGGTTGGTTCAATCACAATCTCCACCGAGCCCTTGGCGAATCGGGCGATACCGGTTTCCGGCTTCGGCTCCAGGCGGGTGTTCCAGCCCAGTGGTTGAAGCAGGCTGCGCTCGTAGAGATCACCCGAGCGGAAATCAAACAGGTAGAAGAATGCATTGCTCACCAGCTTGAGATCGACGATGGCCACCCCCATCAGCCAGTCCGGCCCCATGACGCTGACAAACTGAAACTGGTTGAAACGCCAGCGCCGGGCCAGGCCGGAGCGCGGCCGATCCATTACCGTGCGCAGGTCATAATCCAGATAATTGATGGCATCCACCGGCTCCGGTAACACCCCCAGATACGGTTTTCCCTGTTCGTCGATCAGCTTGTTCATTCGGTTTCCTGTCTCATCACGTTGGCGTCCTCGACAACCACCGTAGCCGCCGTCCTCAAAGCGTCGGCTACGGCACAGTTTCACGGCTGGCACCACGGTACACTTCGGGCAGCGTCGGAATAATCGTCTCGGCAGACCACGCCGTGGCCCGTCGGGTTATTCAGAAGCCCCCAATAAATTCAAGGAAGTATACCCCATGGCAAGATACAGCGTCTGGCAAACTGTCACCCACGCCCTGGCGGCCACCATTATGTCCATGAGCCTTCCGGCCCTGGCCAGCCTGCCGGACGAAGCCTCTCCGGACTGGGCGCTCAAGAAGCACACGGACGACATTCGGGTGTACACCCTGGCCCAGCCGGATTCCAACTTCCGCGCCTTCAAGGCCCTCGCCCTCCTGGATGCCCCCATCGAGAACCTGATGGCGGTGATGATGGACCCCACCTCCTGCGTGGCCTGGGTCCATGGCTGCACGGAGTCCTACGGCTTTGGCGATGGCGATTTTCATAATCGCTATGCCTACTCGGTCAACGATATGCCCTGGCCCGTCACCGATCGTGACTATGTGCTGCACATCGTCACCGAGGGCTCCGAGGCGACCGGCGAGGTGCAGATGAACCTGAACGCAGTCCCGGACCATCGCGAAGCGTTTGATGGCTATGTCCGGGTCGACCGTTCCGACACCCTGTACCGCTTCATTCCCGCCGGCGCCCACACCCAAATGGTGTGGATTCAGCACACCGATCCCAATGGTGCCCTGCCCGGCTGGCTGGTCAATTCGCTGCTGGTGGACATTCCAATCAAGTCCCTGCAAAACCTTGAAAAAGTCGCCCAGCAGGCACAATACCAGGACCATCAGCTGGTGTACGATGACAGCGGCCGGCTGATCGCGGTCCATGACCGCAAAACAGGGGATGACTAAGCGGCAAGTTGCAGCTAAGCTCTCGGTAAAAGGAACTTAATCGAGCAGGACCCCATCAATGACCGTTCTCGCTTACGAGATCATGACCCCCAGCATCAAGGCGGTACCACAATCCTGGACCATGGAACGACTGGCCCGCTTTCTCACCGACAACGAAATCACCGGTAGCCCGGTCACCGACGACAACGGTGAAATTGTCGGTATCGCCACCCTCAAAGACATCACCGAATTCCGCTGGAATGCGACCCGCAATGAACTCGACAGCCGACTGACCCCGGAAGAGGAACAGGAAGCCCGCCGCCTGCGCATGGCCATCTTTGAGGAAATGGGCAAGGTGCCGGTGGAAGTTCGGGACATCATGACCCCCATCGTGCTCTCGGTGGATGAGCAGACGCCAGTCAGCGAAATCGCTCATACTATGATGGACGAGCACCTGCACCGGATTTTCGTCACCAAGGACCGTAAGATCACCGGCATCATCACCACTTACGATATGCTGAAACTGATTGCAGAAAAGGACTTGACCAAGCGCTGCGCCGATGACGTTTGACTCCGAACTCCAAAGCCAGACTCCCACAGCTGCCTGCCAGAGAGGTATCGAGCCTATGCCCAGAGCCCATGACGCTCGCAAGAAAATGTATGTCCTCGACACCAATGTCCTGATCCACGATCCCAACGCCCTCCTCAACTTTGAAGAACACGATGTCATCATCCCGATGACGGTGCTGGAAGAACTGGACAACCTCAAGTCCGGTAAGCAGGCCGTCGCCGCCGATTGCCGGCAGGCGATTCGCAACATCGACAAGCTACTGGGAGACGCTGTACCAAAGGACATAGAGCGGGGCGTGCCCATCAAGCGGGCACAGAAAGCCGAGCCACTGGGCACGCTCTCCATCCTTATGAGCACGGAGCATGTCGGCTCACACTCACTGCCAGAGAACCTTAACGACAACAAAATTATCAATACTCTGGCGGAACTACAGGAACGCCACAAGTCCCGCGACATCATCCTGGTCAGCAAAGACATCAACATGCGCCTCAAGGCCCGCGGGTTTGGCGTTGAGGCCCAGGATTACCACAACGACCAGCTGCTGGACGACATTGACCTCCTACCCAAGGGCTACCGGGAATTTGAAAACTCGTTCTGGGACACCATTGAAAAAGTGGAAACCCTGCAGCGCGAAGGCATCACCGAGCACATCCTCAAGCGTGACGGCGAACTGGCCCGACTCAACATCAATGAATTCGTGACCGATGAGCAGGGCTTTGTCGGCAAAGTGGTGGATATCCAGGACGACAAGATCGTCATGCAGGACCTCCATCAGGATGACCTGATGAACGAGGAAGTCTGGGGGCTGGTGCCACGGGACATCTACCAGGCCATGGCATTGAACCTGCTTTTGGACCCGGACATCCACCTGGTCAACCTCACCGGCTCCGCCGGCTCCGGCAAGACCATTCTGGCGCTGGCGGCGTGTATCGAAATGACCGTTGCCAGCAAGCAGTACAAGCGCATCATCGCCACCCGGAGCACCCAGGGCCTGGATGAAGACATTGGCTTCCTGCCGGGTACCGAAGCAGAAAAAATGGAGCCCTGGCTGGGGGCCATCGTGGACAACCTGGAGGCACTCCACGAAGACGACGAGAACATGACCGCCAGCGTGGACTACATCCTCAGCAAGGTGCCGCTGCACTTCAAGTCGATGAACTACATCCGCGGCCGCAGCTTCCAGCACAGCCTGATTATCATCGACGAGTCGCAAAATCTTACCCCCCATCAGATCAAGACCATCATCACCCGGGCCGGCAATGGCTCCAAGGTGATTTGCCTGGGCAACCTGGCACAGATCGACACCCCCTATCTCAGCTCACTGAGTTCCGGTCTCACCTACATGACCGAACGCTTCAAGGGCTTCCGCCATGGTGGGCATATCCACCTGCAGGGCGTGCCCCGGTCCATTCTGGCGGAATACGCCGAAGCCAACCTTTAAGAGGCCTCCCTAGCAAATTCCCCTTGATCCGGGCGGGCCTACGGCGCCCGCTCCATTGCCTTCTTTCGACCCATCCCCCGGCCACGTCTGGCTGCATTTTGACCAAAAAGACACTAAATGACGGCTGCTTGGCCATCCACGAATGGTTTCGACGTCGATAATGTGACATACGTCACGGGGTGTGACCTTCGCAAATAAACAATTACAAAAGGCGACGTTATGAACAAACCAATGGCAACCGTGCTTCTGAGCGCGAGCGCCCTGCTTTTGGGTGCCTGTGGTGGCGGAGGCGACGACAGCTCGCTGGAAGGTGCCACCAGCTCTACCTGGATCAGCTGGGAAAGCCCCGTGATGGCGGACGATACGGTGGACGGACCACAGCGACCGCTTCCGGCCAGCATCAGCGCCTTGCCCCCCGCCTCCTGCCATACAGACACCCTGCCGGACGGTGGCCGCCAATACCGGGTCGAGATGCCTTCCCGGGTGGACGGGGCTGCGATTGTGTTTGAAGTGTTCGAGCCCATCAGCCTCGATTGCCAGGGCAGGCACCCATTGATTCTCCAGGGCCACGGTTTTAGCGGCTCTCGCACCACCGAGGCCGGAACCGATCCGCTCTCCCCCATCCTGCCCTTGATTGAGGCCGGTTACACCGTGATCAGCATCGACCAGCGCGGCCACGGTGAAAGCGGCGGTACCGTCCGTGTCATGGACCCGGATTACGCCGGTGAAGACCTGGTGCAGATCGTGGACTGGGCCGAGACCCACCTGGACTTCCTCAAGTACCGAGAAGACAACCTGCTGCTCGGGGCCGTAGGCGGCAGTTACGGAGGCGGCTTCCAGTACCTGCTCTATAACGTGGACCCGGATCATCGCATGGATGCCATGGTGCCCCAGATCACCTGGCACGACCTGACCTACAGCCTTAACCCCGGCGACGTCACCAAGAACTACTGGCTGCTGTTCCTGGCGCTGGCGGGCGATGCCGGCAGCGGCGGCTCCATGGACCCGCTGCTGCGTTCGTCCATTCTCGACGGTTTGCTACAGAACCGGTTCCCCGAGCCCATGCTGGATTTCGTGCACTATCACAGCCCCAGCTATTTTTTCGACAACGAACGGAGCCTGGAGCTACTCGATAGCGGCAACACCCAGGATTACCTGCTGGACCCGATCACCGGCCGGATTCCCGTCACCGGCGATGGCCGTTACATCATCAAGACCGCCCGTACCAATCAATACCCGGTGGATGTGCTGATGTTCCAGGGCATGCGGGACAGCCTGTTCCCCTTCAACGATGCCTACGAGAACTACCTGAGCATGAAAAAGGCCGGGGGTGACGTGCGTCTGCTGACCTATCCCTTCGGTCACCATTACTTTGCGCCCAATGCCGGCCTGGTGCAGGAAACCCTGCAAAGTCTCGGCTTCTACGGCGAGGCCCTGCCCGAGTTCGCCACCGAGGGCCTGGGTGCCCTGACCGACTGCGGTGACATCAACATCAACGACGCCACCGTAGCCTGGTTCGACGAAAAGCTGCTGGGCCGCGGCAATGCCGACGACGTGATCACCAGTGGCCAGCAGATCTGCTACACCCTGGCTCCGGGCGATGCAGTCCATGCACCGGAGGTAACGGTCGGCGGAGCGTCGTTCCCGGTTGCCACGCCGATTCTCAACACCCCGGTCCCGGTGGTGCTGGGGGCGAACCCGGTGCCGGTGATCGTGCCGCTGACCACGCTGGAAAGCGATGGCGTGATCGCCGGCATCCCCACCGCGTCCCTGACGGTCGGCACCGGCCTGGAAGCGCTGGATGCGCAATGCCTGGAGGCAACCGATCCGATTCTCCACCTGGGCACCTGCGATGCCATGATGTATGTGGGTGTCGGTGTCATCCGCAACGGTTTGAGCGTGCCGGAACTGATCGACGAGCAGGTAATGCCGGTACGGGGCTTCGGTGCACACGACCTGGAGCTGGTGGGTATTGCCGAACGCCTGCAAGCCGGCGACCAGCTGGTGCTGATGCTGTATGGTCAGCACCCCACCTTTGTCGCTGCCTTCTCCAGGGATCTGGTGAGCTGGCTGGTTCAGGTCGGTGGCGAGGTGTCGCTGCCTTTGCTGAGCTCTGACGGCCAGTCGGCGCTGTAAGCCATCGTCCCACGGACGCAGGGTCACTCGTAGGATGCAGAGCGGCGGAGCCGAACCGCATCAGTCGAGCCGACTTACCTGCATAGCATTGATGCGGTTCGCTCTGCTCACCACATCCTACCGGACCGGATCACTCGTAGGATGTGGTGAGGCGGAGCCGAACCGCATCGGTCGAGCCGACTTACCTGGATGGCATTGATGCGGTTCGCTCTGCTCACCACATCCTACCGGACTGGATCATGCGTAGGATGTGGTGAGGCCTAGCCGAACCGCATCAGTCGAGCCGACTTACCTGGATGGCACTGATGCGGTTCGCTCTGCTGACCACATCCTACCGGACTGGATCACTCGTAGGATGTGGTGAGGCGGAGCCGAACCGCATCAGTCGAGCCGACTTGCCTGGATGGCATTGATGCGGTTCGCTCTGCTCACCACATC
>JBFHLR010000089.1:0-10661 GCA_041594735.1 Marinobacter sp. | reverse complement strand
GTTTCAGACGCCGCCAGGGTTTGGTCGCGGGAAGACTGGAGGCTCTGCATGTGACGAGCGAGGGAATTGAGATTTTCCTCCAGTTCGATGATCTCGGTGGTATTGTGCATTCGCTTGATGGGGACGTTTGCGTAATCTCCGCCAATCAGCGCAGTCACCCGGTCCGCCAGATCCTGCATTGGCCCCACCAGGCTGGTCAGGCTGCGACGCACCACCAGCATGGTGAAAAACAGCAGAGCCAGTCCGACGATGAATGACGACCACAGGATGTCCCGCTGTTTGGCGGCAATGACCGCTTCCGAAACACCAACTTCTACCGCGCCAAGGCGGATGGCGCCACTGGAGAAACCGTAGTTTGGTTCGAACCAGCCGGTGGAGCGCTCTGTACCCATATCGAGTGGGTGCTGCAGGATATCGGCGATGAATACATGCCCCCGGCCGTCGTCGATCCCCCCCTCGCCCAGATGGACTGCGCCTACTGTCCGGCCCGTGACATCCTTGACCCGAATCCAGTTGACCTGACTGCGGCGGATGGATTGCTCCAGGGTTTGCTGTAGCACCTGGGTATTGCCGGAAACCACCGCATACTCCACGGCTGGGGCCAAATTGTCGGCCAGCAGTTGGCCGCTGTTGAAGAGGTCCTTGCGGGCGTCGTCGAGTCGGGCTGACGTAAAGAAAAACATCAGCACCAGAAACATCAGCAGGGCGGGGAGAATCCCCAGCCACAGCAGATGCCGACTGAGCGACCTGGAATTTCGTTTCCTCAGCGTCATGGCGCTTCCTCCTCAGTGCGGGCACCGAGCAGCGATTTGAGCTGTGCTTCCAGTTCGGAAGCCTCGGGAATAGGGATGTTGAGGGAGCGGGCCACCTGCTGGTTGATTTCGACACCAAAGTCCTCGGGATGAACGGCCGGTGGCAGCCGACCGGTGTCCATAAAAGCGCGGATGTGCTGGTTGGCGGCTCTTGAGATGTCTTCCAGCGGGGTGTAGGTGGTGGCCAGCACGCCCGCGCGCACGAAGGCCCGGCCCGGACCGATGACAATGCGATTGCGACGGTAAGCTGTCAGCAGTATGTGTTTGATGGTACGCGGGTTGTAAATGGCGTTGTCGGACACCGCCAGCAGATAGTCGCCGTAGGTGAGGGCACGCGCCAGCGAGGCAATGAGATTGTCTTCACCGTCGACGGTGAATAGTTTGGCCTTGAGGCCGTAGCTGGCCAGCTTATTAATGAGGTGATCGTAATTGGTTTCCTGACCGGGGCGCACCAGCATCGACACCTGATTACCCTGGGGCAGGATCAGATGCCCGAGCAGTGCCTGTCTGAGCAAGGGCGGATCGTAGTAGATGGCCGACAGTGGCGGGCCACTACGATCGCTGTAATTGGCGAACTGGTCTTCGTCCACCATCAGCGCAAGCACGGGCGGGCGGGGGGACTGTTGTTGCACCCGGCTCAGCGCCCGATTACCCAGGGAGACAACCAGTGCCTGTGGTTGGGCCAGGCTGATGGCTTCGGAATAAGGACTGACCTCAACCCGGTCACCCAGCTGTTGCTTGAGCAGCTCAATGAAGCGGATGTTGAAGGCCGCGTTGTCCGAACCCGCGACCAGCACCAGATGCGAGAAGCTCTGGTCCGTCGGAACCAGGGACTGCGCGCTGGCCAGGCTGCCCGCAATCAATGCCAACATAGACATCAGAGCAATCAGCAGGCGGCGGGCCCGGCCTGCTACTGATGTAGTCGATGTCTGTGGGTGATTGGTCATTACCAGCCTTGGTAACTGCAAGTCAGTTCGAAGCGGCCCGGGCTTACAGAAGCCTGTTTAAAACCGTACGCCGGCTTCCAGAAAGACCTGATTTCTGTCCTTGATGATGTTGTTCCTGCTGATGGGCGGCCTGTCATGCAGGTAGTACTGGAAGATCACCGCAACATCGTAGTTAAGTCTAGGGGTATATACATTTTTTACCAAGCGAAGGTCGGCTCGCTCAAAGTTGCCGCGACGGAACTCGTCAACGAAATAGTAGGCGAGAGCGGAGGAGATATCGAAACCGTACTGCTGCACCCAGACCGCGCTACCGGAGTGGCGTGCGGTGAGACGACTTTCGAGGTCGATGAACACCTGTTCGTCTTCCACTGGCTCCCCGGTGTACTCGCCATCCTGGTCCATGTAGGCGTAGGTAAGCCGGAGCTGGGTATCGGGGTACTCCAGGGAGGTTTCCACCTCAAAACCTTTTTGATCGAGGGCAACGTTGTTATCCAGATCCCATTCTCCCAGGCTCAGGTGGCCACTGATGATGTCGCGTAGGTGGTCGTAGAAGTACTTGACCTCGGTGGACAACAACCCGCCGCCGAGCCGGAATTGCCCAAAGTAGCTGATCTCTCGGGAGATGATGCGCTCTTCGTCGAGGGTTCCTGGTGCCTGGAAGACCGGTCCAACCCGCATGCCCTCCAGAAACGCCGCCGCATCGGGTTCCACATTGGTGGCCCGATAACCCCAGTCTGCGCCCTGTTCAAAGGCATCCGGGGTGCGAACCGCTTTGGAAAAGACAAAGCGCAGGGTCTGGTTCTCCGCCAACTGGAAGTTGGCTGCGAACCTTGGCGAGATCACCGGATTGTCCAGCGTGTTGGAATCCTCCCAGTTGGCCCCGACATTGAAGGTGAGCCACTGGATGGGGGTGTACTCGACGTTGCTGAACAGGCGCGATTGATAGTTGGAACCGTTGCCATTGAAGAAAGTATCGGAGTTGAAACGGTCCTCCCGATAGCCTAAGCCGGACACCAATCGCAGGTCTGGATTGAGGATAAGGGTATCCTGAATCTCGAGTTCCAACCGGGATTCCTCAATGTCCTGATTGGTGTCGGCGCAAAAACCGAACCCTGGCGGACAGGTTCGCCAGTTCTGGTGACGGTCGTAGTTTTGATAACTGGCCTGTACATGCAGGTAGTGGTTCTCCAGCGGCGCGTAGTTCCAGCGGGCCTGCAGGTAATAGTCCCGCACGTCCACGTTCGGATCGGTGATGGCGCCAAACTCGTCGCCAATACGGCCTTTGTCTTCCTCATCGATACCGTCGGTGACACCGGCGCGCAGGTCGAGGGAATGAGCACTGCTAAAGGTTTTGCGGGCGTCATAATTGAAAAAGTTCAGGCTGTAGCCATCATGAACCGATTCCCGCTCCAGGGTGTCATCATTGACCTGGAAGTCGAAGCCGTCCTCGTCCCGGCGCTCGTAGGAGAGCCGCCAGCCGTAATCGTCCGAGACGTTGCCGGCCGAGCCAAAGATGTTCTTGTGTCCGCGACTGCCATAGGAGGCGTGTAGATTCACACCCTGAGAATCTTCCGGAGACCGGGTGATGATGTTGATGGTGCCCAGAAACGCATTGATGCCGTAGGCGGCGGCATTGGGGCCGCGGCTGATCTCGATGCGCTCAATGTTTTCCAGTGCAACCGGCATGGTATTCCAGTCCACGCCGGACAAACTTGGCAGGTAGGCGGTACGGCCATCAATCAGCACCTGCAGGCGTCTCTGGTCGTAAGCCACCGTGCCATGGTAACTGGTCACCGGACGGTTGCTGCCCACGTAACCCACCGTCATACCCGGAACCAGTCGGAACACCTCGACCAGGTTGAGAATGCCCAGATCCCGAATAAGCTGCCCCTGGATGACCGTGGTCGTGCCGGGTACCCGGGATTTAGGCTGGCGCAACTTTGTGGTGGTCAGAACTTCCGGCACAGGGGCCTCCAGCAGGAAGCCGTAATCCTCGGCAAAGGCGTCCGATACATCGAGTGCGGCCACCAGATTTTCCGCGAGGGTCTGGGCAGGAAAGGAGCTCAACGGGGCCAACAGTGCTGCGGCAAGGTACTTTTTTATGTTCGGCGTAAGCAGGGACATGGGGTAGTCTTATATACGTATCGATTACAGTTTGGACGAAGAGATCCAGCCATCATTGCTGGAGCCAGGTAGCCAGCCGGATAATTCCGAATGAAGCTGTGGCGGATGATTCCCGAAAACCTTGGAATGATAAGTCAGTCACAAACCTGTGTCTGCCCGGAAGCCTGTTAATTGCTGCAAAAAATTGATTGCCTACAAGACAACGTAAGGAGCCAGTGTCGATGAGTTGTTGGGATGTGCTGGGAATTGAGCCTACCCGTAATCCAGAGGAAATCGAGTATGCCTATCGGCAACAGGTCAAATTTGTAGAGGCCGCCAACGCCAGCCAATTGGAGGACGCCTACCGGGATGCCATGGCCCAGGCGGGGCAGGCACCGCGTCAGCCAGTAAAGCCTGAGCAGGCCGCAGCCGACATTGCAGACAGCCGGCCGCGGGCGGCGGCATTGGGCGCGGCCGAGCACCAACTGGTACGGGAGGTGGTGATTCAGGTTCAGGCGCTGTTGAATGACACCGCCCGCAGCGGTGATGTGGGTATCTGGAAGGCGGTATTGACCGATCCCCCTGCCGACCAGGCGCCGTTAAGGCAAGCGATAGCGGATAAGTTGGATGGCCAGTTGAGACCGATGGCCCGTGAGGGCGCTTTGCCGGTGGAGGTTGCCCGTTTTTTGGCGGACTGGTTCGACTGGGACGATGTCGCAGACTCGGAACGGGTAAGGGTTTCCACCCCATCGGAATCGCCGGCAACCGCTGGCCGCGCTGAAGGTCTTGAGCAAGCTGATGGCGAACAGCAACAGCCGGCGACCAATTTTTTGCCAATGGCACTTGGTTGGATCGTGGCGTTGATTGTGTTGACCAGTCTGTTTAGCAATCTGACGGGTCAGTAACTCAGGTGCTGGCTACAGCTGTTCTCGCGCCCTTTTGGAGGGCGACGGGCATCACTTGGGCGCCTTGCGGGCGAGGTCGATCCGGGTGCGATAGCGCTGGGCCAGCACCGCGCCGACAATCACCTGGATTTGGTTGTAACACATGATGGGCAGCACGATCATGCCAAAACCGGGATGCCCCGAGAACAGCACTTTGGCCATGGGCAGACCCGAGGCCAAGCTTTTCTTGGAACCACAAAAAACCACCGCTGCTTCGTCTTCCAGGCTGAGCCCGAGCCAGCGCGCACTGGTCCGCGCCACCACAATCAGCAGCGCGAGCAGCAGCACGCACAGGCCAATCGCCAGCAGGATGGCGTCCAGTGGTAGCTTGTCCCACAACCCGCTGACCACCGAGTGGGAAAACGCCGAATATACGATCAGCCAGATCACGCACTGGTCGTAACGCAAGGCCAGCTTTTCATGTCGGGCCAAAAAGCCCCCCAGCCAGGGCCGCAGCCCATGTCCGACGGCGAAGGGAAGCAGCAGCTGCAATACGATGTCCTGCAATGCCTCCAGCACCGAGAATTCCCCGCTGCTGGTGGTGCTCACCAGTACGATAAGCAGGAATGGCGTCAGCATCATGCCGAATACGTTGGACGCCGCCGCGCTACAAATAGCCGCCGGTACGTTGCCCCGGGCCATGGCGGTGTAGGCAATGGACGATGACACCGCCGATGGCAACACCCCCAGGTACAAAAAGCCCAGCCCCAGATCCTCGGGAATCCACCGTGGCGCCAACTGGTTGATCGGTAGAACCGCCAGGGGGAAGAACACGAAGGTGAGGCTGGTGATAACCAGGTGAAGCCGCCAATGGCTGGCCCCGGCTATCACCTGGTCCCGGGAAAGCGCTGCACCGTGCAGGAAGAAGAGTAGGGCGACTGCTACCGTACCGGCGTCGGCCAACCACAGCGCGGTGGTGCCTTTTGCCGGCAGCAACGACGCCAGCACGATGGCGCCGAGCAGCAGCAGGGTGAAGCGGTCGATGTTCAGCTTCATTGGCTGCCCTTAACGCTGGCCCTGAGCCCGCAGTACATCTAGGCAGGGTTGCAGCAAGGCCTTGGCCAATCGTGACGCTTCGCTGGCGTTCTGGCGGCGTATGGCGGCCAGTAACAGTTCGTGCGCTTCCTGGGACGGTTCCGGCAAGCTACTGTCCAGTTCAGTGCGCTCGATGGTACGGGTGATGGTATGGGCAAAATAACCATACAAATCCGTCAGCGCCGAGTTGTGGGAAGCCTGGACAACGGCGTGGTGAAAGGCGTCATCGTGACGAATGCGGGCGGCAAGATCGTCTCCCGCCTGGGCGCGCAGGTCCAGGGCGTCAGACATGGCCTGCAGTTCATCGCTGGTGCGGCGACTGGCAGCCAGTCCGGCCGCTTCCGCCTCCAGCATCTGACGTACTTCCAGTTGGTCTTGTAAGCGCGCGCGTTCAATGCGCCTGAGGGCCGCTCCGGCATCCTGCGTGGCCCGTACATAGGTGCCGTCACCCTGGCGGGTTTCCAGCATGCCAACGTGCACCAACACCCGCACCGCCTCCCGCACCGTGTTACGGCTGACGCCGAGGGCGTCGGACAGTTCGGTCTCCACCGGCAAGCGGTCACCCACCTGCCACTGGCCATTTTCGATGGCATTGCGCAGTGATTCCAGGGCGTTGTCCACCAGGGAGCCTTTGGAGATACGTGCCAGTTTCATAGTTTGATGAGATCCCAGTTTTCATTAGGTCCTAAGTTAGGATGATCCAATCATCCTATGAATACCGGATAGGTTCAACCCTTTGCTGACGGGGTGACCCTAAGCACCCCGTGAACAAAAGGTAACGGGAGTCCGAAAGCTGAGACCTAAACAAGCACCTGATTCAAAAACAAGGGGTAAGAGCAAGCAAGGGGCACTAGCGAGAAAGGGGTGTGGGCAAAAGGAGGTATTGGCAAAAGGGGTATTGGAAAAAAAGATATGGGCGGTCAAGGACCGCCCAAGGGAGAGTAAAGGCAGGCTCAGTTCGAAGTGGGCAGGAAGTCAAAATCCTTTGGATTCACCGCCCGTGTGGCGTGCCGGTAAACGAACGTGAAGCCGGGCCAGTTGATGGTGTTTTTACCATTTTCGTCCCGGTACCAGGAGGTACAGCCGGAATCCCAGACGGTGCCTTCAAGGCGGGCCTGCAAGGCGTCTACATAGCTGCGCTGGCGCTCGGTCCGTACGTTCATGGCGCCAGCCTCTTTGCGCTGGAGGGTTTGCAGGCAGTCTATGATGTAACTGACCTGGGATTCCAGCATGTAGACGATGGAGTTATGGCCGAGGTTGGTGTTTGGGCCGTACAGCATGAACATATTGGGGAACCCGGACACGCAGATGCCCTTGTAGGCCTCGGCGCCATCTTGCCAGGCATCGTTCAGAGCCTGACCTTCACGACCAGTGATGGTCATGGGTGACAGGAACTGCGTGGCTTTGAATCCGGTACCGTAAATGATGGCATCGACTTCATGGCGCTGGCCGTCGCTGGTGACGACGGCGTTTTCTTCGATCCGCTCGATGTTGTCGGTGATCAGATCCAGATTGTCCTTGTCGATGGCGGGGTACCAGTCGTTGGAAATCAGGATCCGCTTACAGCCAATCTTGTAGTCCGGAATCAGGTTCTTGCGCTTCTCCGGGTCGCGAACCTTGCGCTTGGCCTCCCAGCGGGCCTGCAATGAAAGCAGTTCCAGCACCGCACCAAAGCGGGTGAACGCCAGCGCCCGGCTTTCGTTCTTCCAGTAAATCAGCGAGCGATACAAACGATCATGGACCGGCAGCTTTTTAAACAGCCATTGCTCCCAGGCATTGAAAGCACGGTCGGCCTTGGGAACAACCCAGGCGCCGGAGCGCTGGAACAGCTTGAGGTTTTTAACCTTCGGTACGATTTCCGGTACGAACTGAATCGCGCTGGCGCCGGTACCGATGACGGCGACGGCTTTGCCGGAGAGATCATAGCTATGATCCCAGCGGGCGGAATGGAACACCTTGCCCTTGAAGTTCTCCATACCCTTGATTGAGGGATAGGCGGGCTGGTTCAGTTGGCCGGTGGCGGTAACCAGCACATTGGCCTGCTGGGTCTCGCCGTCGGCGGTTTCGATGGACCAGCGGTGGGTGGACTCATCATAGCTTGCTTTCACCACCTCTTTATTAAAACGGAGATGGGATTGCAGGCCATATTTCTCGACACACTCCTCCATGTAGCCCCTGATTTCCTGTTGCCCGCTAAATTTGCGGGACCAGTCGTGCTTGGGCTCGAAGGAATAGGAGTAGAGGTGGGACTGGACGTCACAGGCGGCGCCCGGGTAGGTGTTGTCCCGCCAGGTGCCGCCTACGCCGCTGGCCTTTTCCAGCAGGACAAAATTATCCATCCCTGCTTTCTTGAGCTGAATCGCCATGCACAGGCCGCCAAAGCCGGTGCCAATGATCACCACGCTCGGGGCGCTGGTTTTGC
Source organism: Marinobacter sp. (assembly GCA_041594735.1). Classification (GTDB taxonomy): domain Bacteria; phylum Pseudomonadota; class Gammaproteobacteria; order Pseudomonadales; family Oleiphilaceae; genus Marinobacter. Next base: position 2,398 of record JBFHLR010000089.1, on the reverse strand, counting down.
TGTCGGTCATGACCTAAAACTCCGTAACACTGGAAATCGTTGCGGGGGAGTATACGACCGCGGTTTCGCCAATCGCATGACCTGTGGGGACAAATTTAGCGACACCGAAGGCCAATTGAATTGGCAAGACAGGATTTTATTGGTCGAACGACGCTCTGCTGCAGGAAGACCCATTGCGGCGCTGGAGCCGCTGAGAGGGGGAGGCGGCATTGTACTTGATTTAAAGGAGGTAACTCTTGCGAGCGGTTGATAAGATTCCGCCCTCACTATAATGGGAGTTGTACAGTCGTGCCATTATATCGTAAGCATAACCCAGTCATCGGGATCCGAGGTCGTGTGGTGCGTCATGAAACTTAAGCATCTGCTCATCGTCGCATTTCTGCTGATCTCTGCGTTACCGCTGTTTTTCGGCCTGAAGTATCTGAACCAGCAGGCGGGTAACCACTCCCGGGATCTCTATGCGCAGCACCTGTCTGCCCTGTCCAACATAGCCAAACAGCGAATTCTTACCGCGGTCGACCGGATAAAGGACAACACGGCGCTGGTGTCCAGCCGAACCCAGATGCGGATCAGTCTCGCCCGCTGGAACGCCACTTCTGGCGTGGCGGATCAGGAAAAAATCACCAAAATTATCCACGATGCGAAAAACGGTCTGGCACACATCAAGGACATCAGCGTCTTTGACCATAATGGCAAGCTGGTAGCGACGACGGCTTATCAGGCCGAATTAAAGCAACTGGATCCCCGATTCGAATCCAGGGCCTCCATTTCGCTATCGTCCGGGGCCCCTGGATTGCTTGCGATTAGCATCGCGCCGCTGGTGTTGAACCATGACACCGTGGGCTACATCCGGATGACGTTTTTCCCGGAATTCATTCTCGAACTGGTGAGAGACAGAACCGGATTGGGCGAAACCGGCGAGTGGTCGTTTGCGGTTCGGCACGAAAGCGGCGATGCGTTGTTTGCGGTGCCGCTTAAGTACGATCACCAGGCTGCCTTTACCCGCAGGGTGTCCAGCGACCGGCTGGATGTACCGATCACTCAGGCCCTGTCGGGTAACGAGACCTTGATGAGTTGGGCACCCGATTACATGGAACAGCCGGTCATGGCCTCGACCCGTTACATCAAGGAACTCGATTGGGGCTTGGTGGCAAAGATCAACGAAGCAGAAGTGAATCAGGTTATTAACCAGAACCTTATGCTGATTTATGCGGCGGAGATGGTGATCATCCTGATCGCGTTGTGTGTGGGTATCGTGCTGTCGTACTTCATCGCCAAACCGATCGAAAAACTCCGGGCCCACACCTCCAAAGTGGCCCAGGGCTCCCTGGAGGAGCCGCAGTTGACGGGGGGCTGGCGGGAGGCCCGCGAATTGACCGAGCATTTCTCATTCATGATCAAGTCGCTCCGCGAATTTAACGAAAGTCTGCAGCAGAAGGTTGACGAGCGCACGAAGGAGCTGAACGAAGCTAACCTGAGGTTGCAAACACTGGCCACCCGGGACCCTTTGACTGGACTTCATAACCGGCGTTACCTGGACGCCCGGATCAGCGAGGAGTTTGAACGCGCCAAACGCTATCGGCATCCGCTTGCGGTGGTCATGCTGGATATTGATCACTTCAAATCCGTCAACGATACCTACGGTCATGGCATCGGCGATGACGTGCTGACGAAAATTTCGGCTTATCTTAAGGGCGTGATACGGGATTCCGATATCCTTGCACGGGTTGGCGGCGAAGAGTTTTGCCTGGTGTTGCCGGAATGCTCGGCCAATGCCTCGATGGCGTTATTGGAGCGGGTACGTGTGGATATCGCGGGCATCGAATTCAGCTCTGAAGACACGGTCTTCCATGTGACCTGCAGCTTTGGCGTTGCTTATCTGGAGTCCAGCACCGAGGGCCCAGGGGTACTGATGGGCCATGCAGACGCAGCGTTGTACCAGGCCAAGCGGAGTGGTCGAGACCGGGTGGTTCAACATGGCGCCCAAAGCGCTGCGCCTTAGACGATGATCCATAAACTGGAGCAATCTGAAGGCCTGCGCCGGGTCTGTTTGCCGGTGCAGGCCTGTTTATTCGCATGGGCCCTCAGGGTGTTGGTTCAGAGTGTCCGGTCGTGGGTAGTGAGGCCTTGGGTGTCGGAGCGGGGAGGCGTTGCCAGCTGGCGAGCGGAGATACGACCGTTTAACACACCATGGGCAATGCCTCCGGCAATCATGCCCCAGAACGCGGACCCGATATCCATCAGGGTCACCCCGGAGGCGGTGACCAGAAAGGTGACCAAGGCGGCTTCCCGCTGGCCCGACTCACCGAGGGCGTTGGCCAGACCATCGCCAAGGGTGCCGAGCAGGGCCAGGCCAGCAATGGCGAAGATGAACTCTTGCGGGAAGGCGGCGAACAGT
>JBFHLR010000088.1:0-10718 GCA_041594735.1 Marinobacter sp. | reverse complement strand
GGCGGTCAATGCGCCAGTGCGCCCAGCTACACCTACCAGCGGGGTCCGGATGGCGTCCAGTACGCCATTGGCGGCGAGGTGCAAATCGACATCTCGCCAGTCGCGGGCAACCCCCAGGCCACGATTGACAAGATGCGCACCGTGCGTGCGGCCGCGTTGGCACCGGCGGAACCGTCCGGGCAGGACCGGGCCGTTGCCGCCGAAGCCATGCAGCTGATGCTGCAGGCCCAGCAGGAGCTGGCGAGGGTGCGGTCCGCTGAGAAAGAGTCCGGTCCAAGCGCTGATTCTTCCCCGGAACCAGAGTCTGTGAAATCGTATCGGGCGATAAATGGCCTGGCTGACCAAGGACCCAGGAATCTATCGTCACCCTTCCAGGTAGTTGCGTAAAATCAATGGCTTATTTTTAATGCCTGCCCGCTGAACTGGCCCGCAGTGCCACGATGTTGCATTCTGCAACACAAAAATTACATCCCGCGCTTGACATCGGAATGCTTACAAACGTATGTTTCAAACACTTGTTTAACTGGCGTCGTGGGGCAGTAATGTCCGGCGTCTAAGCAAACCCAAAGGCAGAGTGCTGCGAGTTCGATTGCAGACCTAACCGATAATGTGAGGTGGATTCCATGCCTGAATATAAAGCGCCCCTGCGTGAGATCAAATTCGTAATGAGTGAGCTGCTGAACAGTGAGCAGCACTACGCCAGTCTGGAAGGCGCCGAAGACGCGACTTCGGATATGGTCGATGCGATTATTGGAGAAGGTGCCAAATTCGCTGAGCAGGTACTTTCCCCTCTGAACGCGGTTGGCGATCAGGAAGGCTGCACCCTGACTGAAGCCGGCGTGACCACTCCGAAAGGCTTTAAAGAGGCTTACCAGCAGTACGTGGAAGGCGGTTGGCCGTCCATGACTGCCGATCCCAACTACGGCGGCCAGGGTCTGCCCAGCTCCATCGGCATCGTCATCAGTGAAATGGTGGGTACCGCCAACTGGTCCTGGGGTATGTACCCTGGCCTGAGCCACGGCGCTACCAACACCGTTGAAGCCCATGGCACCGAAGAACAGAAGCAGACCTACCTCACCAAGCTGACCAGCGGTGAGTGGACCGGCACCATGTGTCTGACCGAGCCGCACTGTGGTTCCGACCTGGGCATCCTGCGCACCAAGGCCGAGGCCAACGCCGACGGTTCCTATAGCATTTCCGGTACCAAAATCTTCATCTCTGCCGGCGACCACGACATGGCGGAGAACATTATCCACATCGTACTGGCGCGCCTGCCGGGCGCTCCCGAAGGTACCAAGGGCATTTCCCTGTTCATCGTACCCAAGTTCCTGCCGAACCAGGATGGCAGCATTGGTGAGGCCAATGCCGTTTCCTGTGGCTCCCTGGAGCACAAGATGGGTATCCATGGTAACGCCACCTGCGTGATGAACTTCGACGGCGCCAAGGGCTGGCTGATCGGACCCGAGAACAAAGGTCTGAACTGCATGTTCACCTTTATGAACACGGCCCGTATCGGTACTGCGATCCAGGGTCTGGGCGCGGCCGAGCTGGGCTTCCAGGGCTCCCTCGCTTACGCCAAGGACCGTCTGGCCATGCGTTCCCTGACCGGCCCGAAAAACCCTGAAGGCCCTGCCGATCCGATCATCGTTCACCCGGACGTTCGTCGCATGCTGCTGACCCAGAAGTCCGTGGCTGAAGCGGCCCGTGCGCTGGTTTACCTGGCCGCACAGCAAGCCGACATCGTGCATCAGGGCAAGACCGAAGAAGAGAAGAAAGCCGCAGACGCCATGCTCGGCTTCCTGACTCCGATCGCCAAGGCGTTCCTGACCGAGATCGGTTTCGAGTCCGCCAACCTGGGTATGCAGGTATTTGGCGGCCACGGCTTCATCAGCGAATGGGGCATGGAACAGAACGTGCGTGACGCCCGTATCGGCATGATTTACGAAGGCACCACCGGTATCCAGGCGCTGGACCTGCTGGGCCGTAAGGTTCTGATGACCCAGGGTGAAGCACTTAAGCAGTTCACCAAGCTGGTGCACGTATTCTGCAAGGAAAACGCAGACAACGAGCAGCTGAAAGAATTCCTTGAGCCGCTGCAAGCGCTGAACAAGGAGTGGGGCGATCTGACCATGAAGATCGGTATGAACGCCATGAAGAACCGTGACGAAGTCGGTGCCGCCTCCGTGGACTACCTGATGTACTCCGGTTACGCCGTGTTCGCCTACCTGTGGGCCCGCATGGCCAAGGTTGCCCTGGACGCCATGGCCGAAGGTACCTCCGAGGAAGCCTTCTACAACGCCAAGGTTCAGACCGCTCGCTTCTACTACAAGCGTCTGCTGCCGCGTGCCAAGGCCCACGCCGAGATGGCTCTGGCCGGTGCGGATACCCTGATGGACATTCAGGAAGACGCGTTCGCCTTCTAAGGCGAAACTGGTCTGGCAAAAGGAAGCCCGCTCATTACGATGCGGGCTTTTTTCGTTGGCCGTGAGCCGTGGTAAAAAATTGGGTAGAATACGCGGCAACAATAACGATCAAGATTCTCGGGCACACATTTGAAGGGTGCGCCAATTAGGCGGCGACACCGTAATTGTTAGAGATTGAACTCTGGAGAGAAAGAGATGGCTGAATATCAGGCGCCTTTGCGTGACATGCGTTTTGTGCTGAACGAAGTATTCGATGCTCCCGCCTTGTGGAGTTCCCTGCCGCGGCTGGCGGAAAACGTAGATCCGGACACGGCCGATGCCATCCTTGAGGAAGCCGGCAAAATTACCAGCGGTGTGCTGGCGCCGCTGAACCGTGAAGCTGACGAGCAGGGCTGTCGCTGGAACGAAGGCGAAGTGACTTCGCCGGAAGGCTTCAAGGAAGCCTACCAGACCATCGTGGAAGGTGGCTGGAACGGTCTGGGCGGTAACCCGGAATTTGGCGGCATGGGCATGCCGAAGATGCTGGTGGCCCAGTTCGAGGAAATGATGCAGGGTGCCAACATGGCCTTCGGCCTGGCCCCAATGCTGACCGCAGGTGCCTGTCTGTCGCTGAATGCCCACGGCAGCCAAGAGCTGAAGGAAAAATACCTGCCCAACATGTATTCCGGCGTCTGGGCTGGCGCCATGGATCTGACCGAGCCCCACGCCGGTACCGATCTGGGCATCATTCGCACCAAAGCCGAACCGAACGACGACGGTTCTTTCAACATTACCGGCACCAAGATCTTCATCACTTGGGGCGAGCACGACATGGCGGAGAACATCATCCACCTGGTACTGGCCAAGCTGCCGGACGCACCGGCGGGCCCGAAAGGTATCTCGCTGTTCCTGGTGCCCAAGTTCATGGTCAACGACGATGGTTCCCTGGGCGAGCGCAACAGCTTCAGCTGTGGCTCCATCGAGAAGAAGATGGGGATCAAGGCGTCCGCGACCTGTGTGATGAACTTTGATGGCGCCAAGGGCTGGCTGGTGGGCGAGGCCAACAAGGGGCTGGCGGCCATGTTCACCATGATGAACTACGAGCGTCTGGGTGTGGGCATTCAGGGCATCGGCGCGGCCGAAGCGTCCCTGCAAAGCGCCCGTGAGTACGCATTGGATCGCATTCAGAGTCGTGCTCCCACCGGTGCCCAGCAAAAGGAAAAGGCCGCGGACCCGATCATTGTCCATCCGGACGTGCGTCGCATGCTGTTGACCATGAAGAGCTACGTCGAGGGCGGTCGTGCCTTCTCTACCTACGTCGCTCAGTGGCTCGATATCTCCAAGTACTCCGACGACGATGCACAGCGTAAGCACGCCGAAGGCATGGTTGCCCTGCTGACCCCGGTCGCCAAGGCGTTCCTGACCGACCGCGGCCTGGATACCTGTATCCTGGGCCAGCAAGTATTTGGTGGCCATGGCTTCATCCGTGAGTGGGGCCAGGAGCAGCTGGTGCGTGACTGCCGGATCACTCAGATTTACGAAGGAACCAACGGTATCCAGGCGCTGGATCTAATGGGGCGGAAGATTGTCGCCAACCAGGGCCAGCTGTTTGAGCTGTTCGCCGCTGACGTGGCCAAGTTCGTTCAGGACAACAGTGACGATGCGGCTCTGCGCCCGTACCTGGAATCCCTGTCTGCGGCTTTGGAGCGCCTGGCGGATGTCACCGAAGACGTCATCAAGCAGGCGGCGGAAACGCCGAATGCCATTGGTGCTGCTTCTGTGGACTACCTGGATCTGTTTGGTCTGACGGCGGTCGCATACATGTGGGCGAGAATGGCGAAGGTGGCAGCGTCCAAGGCGGATGGCGATACCTCCGGCTTCTACACGGGCAAACTGAAAACCGCTCGTTTCTACTTCGATCGGCTGTTGCCCAAGACCGTTTCGCTGGCGGAAGGCATCCGCAGTGGCAGCGATTCCATGATGGCGCTGGCGGACGAGGAATTCTGATTTCCTGATCGCCAGCCGGGCAGGTCGAATCGACCTGCCCGGGACCACAAAAAAGTCGGGCCTTGGCCCGACGTTTTTGTGTCTGAAATCTTTGATGGGCTCCGGGCTCATTGCCGGAGCCTGTTCCGGTTTAGAGTTGGGTCATCCTGGCCGGTTCGCGAATGAACGGATTGTCATTGCCCTGGAGCTCGACGATCCGGTTGTGGCGGGTCAGCTCGCCGTCGTCCGGTGGGTCCAGTTCGTTCCAATCGCGAAACACGGTGGATGCGCCCACCCACGGCAGGTCGTAGGTGCTCACCATATAGGCGACGGTGCGGGCAACATCGCCCTTGATCCGTTGCGGTGGTTCGATGAACTGGGTGCTCTCCCGGATGCCGCAGTCGCCCTCGGGACTGGTGCCCGCCAGCTGTTCGAATTTTGCGTTGCGACGGCGCATCTCAACCCGGCTCTGCACCGGGACAATGTTGTGCAGGTCAGAAGCAATCTGCCGATAGCGATCGTCTTTTTCGCATTGCCGGGGGGTGCCGCAGCGCAACGCATCACGGACGTGGACTAAGGGATAGACATACCCCTCGGAGATCAGGAAGCCCTTGTTGCTGAATTGTTTGTTACAGAAAAAGGTATTGCCGCCGGCGGCATACAGTTTTCCCCAGAACTGCTGTTGCAGGGTTTGATCTGGATCGTTGAAGCGGTTGTTCTGACTGGTTGCCAGAGTGGGCACCAGGAGCAGGAGTGTAAATGTGACGAGCAAGTGATGTTTTTTCATGGCCTTCTTATACCCGGCAGATTTCGAGCCTGCATCGGCCAATCGGGCCACCGTGGCATTCCTTTGGAGTGGCAGGTGCAATTTGTGCGCTGGTTCCGCTTGGCTCTGCATAGAAAATGACACGGCGTTCATTTACTGTGCAGTATGGCACAGGCATACGCTTAACAGCGTATCGGATTGTAACCGTTGGTTAACCAAAGGCTGCCTGGGCTACAGGCGCTATTTCAGCCGATTACGCAGGTTCTCGTAGCGTGATCGCAGTTCGCTGCCCAACTTGTGCGCGGTTTCACGGGCCTCCTGGGTTGCGTCGGTTGCGTCATGGAGAATCTGGTCAAGCCGCTGGCGGAACCGTTCCCAGTCTGCCTCCAGATCGTCCCATTCATCCCGTACGTCCTCGCGGGCCAGGTGCAATTGCACCCGGGCCTCATCGCGGTACTCGCGAACTTTTTCTGCGATTTTCCTCAGGTCGTCTTGCAGGTTCATGGCGCTCTCCAACTCATGGCTGGTTGTAATTTAACCATGCGCCTGCCGCCAAATTGCTGTCAAGTGGGATAATCCGCCAGTACGAGCGAACCGTTGTTTAGCGGGTGGCGGGGACTTGCGACATCACGTTGGCCAGTTCCCGGAGGTAATGCCAGGGTGGGAGTTGGGCAAACCCTTTGGCTGCCCGATCAATGTCGCTGCACAGTTCCAATGCACGGTAGAGCTGGCGGCGTTGAAGGCGACGGGAGGCCTGTTCCAGCGCCCGGGCGCGTTGGGGTTGGCGAACCCCCCGTTGTTTGAGAAAACTGCCGGCGGCTTCGTGGCGGGCCATGGCGTGCTGGAGTTCCAGGGCCAGGTTGAGATCGCGGCTGAGGATGCTCAGCAGGCCCAGAGGGTTCTCTCCCTCCTGCTGGATGAAACCGATGATGCGATGGGCGTTGCTGGCGTGTCCGCAGAGCAATTCGGTGACCAACTCAAAGATATTGAAGCGGGCGCTGTCTTGAACCGCTTGTTCCACCGCCGCTTCGTCAATGGTTGCCCCATTGCTGAACAGGGCCAACCGATCCAGTTCCTGAGCGGCCGCCAGGAGGTTACCTTCCAGCCGTTCGCATAACATGTCCAGCGCCCCCCGGGTTAGCCCCAGGTTCTGGTTGCGGGCGCGTTGCTGTAACCAGGCGGGAAACTTGTCCGGATCGATGGGCCAGACCGTGACGTGTACGCCCTTGTCCTGCAGCAGTTTGTACCATTTGCGGCGTAGCTCGGCGGGGTCCAGTCGGGCGCTGATCAGCAGCAGGATGATGTCTTCCGGAGGTTCCGGTAAGACCTGTTCCAGCAGCTTGCGGCCGTCGCCAAGCTTGCCGGAGGGCAGGTGGATCTCGATCCGGCGTCGTTCCGCAAACAGCGAGAGCGCGCCAAACTCCTCGCCTACGCTGTTCCAATCCAGCTGCTGGTCGGCGTGATAGGTCACCCGGTCCTCGTAGCCGGCCTGACGGGCCGCGCTGCGAATCTGGTCACAGCATTCCTGTACCAGCAGGGGCTCGTCGCCGGACACCAGATAGACCGGGGCCAGGCCATTTTTCAGCAGTTGTGGCAGCTGACCAGGCTGAGCCTTCATTGCACCTCATCCTGCTGAGCCTGGGCGGCGTCCGCTGCCTGCTGCTTCAAAGACTCAATGCGCGTTTCGTTCAGAGGGGTCAGGCGGAACAGGATCTGTTGCGCCAGGCGTTGGTAGAGGGTTGCCTCTACCTCTCGCTGTTCCCGCTGCTTGGCGAGAACGTTGGTTTCATCATAGCGGAAGGGCTCGCTGCTGCGGATTTCGGCCTCGGCCACCAGCGGAATGCCACCGGCGGCCATGACGTCGATCCAAACCCGCTGGCGAAGGTCGTATTCGGCGGCTGCGCCCTGCGAGGTGATGGCGCTGGCCCGCCGGGTCTGATCGAAACGGGTCAGGCGGAGCGCATATTCGCTGTCGCCGTCGGGTGCCAGGATAACGCCACCGAGGTGGAGCTGGTCTTGCACCTCACGGCACAACGGCTCTGGAATATCCTCCGTGCAGTGCACCGCGAGGGGCTGCAGGGCGGCGGAAACGGGTGCCGCGCCGCGAAGCTGGAAGCCGCACCCAGCCATGGCGGCAGTCAGCACGACCAGCGCCAGGGCGGTCGTGCTGCGGCCTATGGCCTTCGACGGCGCCATATCAGTTGGCCACCACATTGACCAGCTTGCCGGGCACCACGATCACCTTGCGAATGGTCTTGCCGTCGATGAAGCGGGTGACATTCTCATTGTCCAGCGCGAGCTTTTCCAGCGTTGCCTTGTCGATGTCCGCCGGTACATCGGCCTTGGCCCGGACCTTGCCGTTGACCTGCAGGACAACCTGGATTTCGGTCTTCACCATGGCCTGTGCATCGGCCGTCGGCCAGTCGGCGTCTACCACCGCCTGCTCATGGCCGAGGGCGCGCCAGAGGTCGTGACAGATGTGCGGTGCGATCGGGGACAGCAGCAGTACGGCGGTGTCCAGTGCTTCCTGGGTGACGGCGCGACTCTGGGGCTGATCATCGCTCAGTTTGCCGACCTCGTTCATCAACTCCATCACGGCGGCGATGGCGGTGTTGAAGGTGAGCCGGCGGCTGACATCGTCGCTGACCTTGGCGATGGTCTCGTGGGTCTTCCGTCGCAGCGCCCTCTGATTACTGTTCAGCGCCTCAATCGCCAGCGCCGGTACCTCGCCTCCGGCAGTGTGCTCGCTGACCGCGCGCCACAGTCGCTTGAGGAAGCGGTGGGCACCCTCGACGCCGCTGTCGGACCATTCCAGGGACTGCTCCGGCGGTGCGGCGAACATCATGAACAGGCGTACCGTGTCGGCGCCGAACTGGTCAATGATGGCCTGAGGATCGATGCCGTTGTTCTTCGACTTGGACATCTTGGTAACGCCGCCGGCGATGACCGGTTGGCCGTCGTCCTTGTGGATGGCCTGGATGACCTGGCCCTTGTCGTCCCGCTCGATGGTGACATCGGCAGGGGCGATCCAGACCTTGCCGCCCTTGTCGTCTTCACGGTAGTAGGTTTCGGCCAGCACCATGCCCTGGCACAGCAGGCGATTGAACGGCTCCGAGCTGGTGACCAGGCCGACGTCCCGCAGCAGCTTGTGGAAGAAGCGGGCGTACAGCAGGTGAAGGATGGCGTGTTCGATGCCGCCGATGTACTGGTCTACCGGCAGCCAGTAGTTGGCCGCGGCCGGGTCCAGCATGCCCTTGTCGTAGTTGGGGCTGCAGAAACGGGCGTAGTACCAGGAGGACTCCATAAAGGTATCAAAGGTGTCCGTTTCCAGCGTGGCCGGTTGGCCTTCGAAGGTGGTTTGGCACCACTTTGGGTCGGCCTTGATTGGTGATTTTACGCCGTCCATCTCGACATCTTCCGGCAGGGCGACCGGAAGTTGATCGTCCGGAACCGGGCGCTCGCTGCCGTCAGCCAGGGTCATCATGGGAATCGGTGCGCCCCAGTAGCGCTGCCGCGACACGCCCCAGTCCCGCAGCCGGTAGTTGACGGTGCGTTTACCGATGCCCTGCTGTTCCAGATCGTCGGCGATGGCCTCAAACGCTTCTTCGCTGCTGAGGCCGCTGTATTTGCCGGATGACACCAGGGTGCCTTTCTCGGTAAAGGCGGCTTCCTGGATGTCGATTTCCCGGCTGTCGTTGGGTGCAATCACCTGCTTGATGGGCAGGCGGTATTTCAGCGCGAATTCGTGGTCCCGCTCGTCGTGCCCCGGTACTGCCATCAGCGCGCCGGTGCCGTAATCCGTGAGCACGAAATTGGCGATCCACACCGGAACCGGCTCCTGGGTCAGTGGGTGAATCACCCGAAACCCGGTGTCGATGCCCAGTTTCTCCATGGTGGCCATCTCGGCCTCGGCCACTTTGTGGTGGTGACACTCTTCGACAAAGTCCGCCACTTCCTTGCTGCGTTCCGCCGCGGCCTTGGCCAGCGGGTGCTCGGCGGCTACAGCCATGTAGCTGACGCCCATCAGGGTGTCTGGGCGGGTGGTGTAGACCGTCAGGCCATCTTCATGGTTTTCCAGCTCGAAGGTCAGCTCGACACCAACGGACTTGCCAATCCAGTTGCGCTGCATGGTCTTGACCTGCTCCGGCCAATCCTCGAGGTGATCCAGATCCTTCAGCAGTTCCTCGGCATAATCGGTGATGCGGATGAACCACTGGGGAATCTTCTTCTGCTCCACCAGGGCGCCCGAGCGCCAGCCACGGCCATCCACGACCTGCTCATTGGCCAGTACTGTCTGGTCCACCGGGTCCCAGTTGACCGTGGCCATCTTCTTGTACACCAGCCCCTTCTCATACAGGCGGGCGAAGAACCACTGTTCCCAGCGGTAGTAATCGGGGTCGCAGGTGGCGAGTTCCCGCTCCCAGTCGTAGCCGAAGCCGAGCTGCTTGAGCTGGTTCTTCATGTAATCGATGTTAGCCCGGGTCCACTTGGCAGGTGCAGTCTTGTTGCTGATGGCAGCATTTTCAGCGGGCAGGCCGAAGGCATCCCAGCCCATGGGCTGCATGACATTCTTGCCTTGCATGCGCTGATAGCGGGAAATGACGTCGCCAATGGTGTAGTTGCGTACATGCCCCATGTGCAGCTTGCCGCTGGGGTAGGGGAACATGGACAGGCAATAGTACTTGGGCTTGCCCGGCTCTTCCTTCACGGTGAACGTGTTGTGGTCATCCCAGAATTTCCGGGCGTTCTGTTCAACGTTGCTGGGGCTGTAGTGCTCGTCCATTCCTGCCATTACCGAAATTACCTTGTGTGAAAATAAAGACCCTGTATCGAAAAAAGATCTGCTGAGGGGCCGGATATTCTAACGTACCGGCGCTGCGACAGGTAGTCTGCCAAATCCGGAATGTTGTGCCAGACTTTAAAAGTTGTGCCAGACTTTAGGGGTCGAGATGGAGTCCCAGGCCGCAGTGGCGGCCCGGGTTGCTGGCCGTCGATCTGGGCGAGGACTGAGCATGACACAACCGGAGCGCGATCATTTGTCGGGGCAGGCCGTTGAGGTCTACGACCGAATGTTGCACAGGGTGCAGGATGGGCTCAATGAGCTGGAGGAAATCACTCTGGATGGCCTGCACGAGGAAATCGGTAAGGCCGTGGAAGTGGAGTATGCCCTGGAAGAAATGACCCGGGAGGAGGTTGATTTGCTGTCGGCCTATCTCAAGCGGGATCTGGCGCACCTGATGAAGTTCGTCGATGAGACCGGGGAGGGGCTGAGTGAGTGGTTGCAGCTGGATATCTCGCTGATTGAACGCCAACTGGCCGACATGCTGTTCTCGGTGGCGGACAAGACGCGGCTGGACACCCTGGAACTCAACCAGAAGCTGGACAATGACGATCAGAGTTATTACATCTGTGGTGAAGTGGCCACCGCCGGCATGTTCAAGTGCCTGAATTGCGGCCATATGAAATGCCTGACCGCCACCGGCCACATCCTGGCCTGTGAAGCCTGCGGCTCGCATTACTATGAGCGAGTCACCAGTCGTTGGCCCAAGGAGCCGGCGAGAGGC
>JBFHLR010000087.1:0-10754 GCA_041594735.1 Marinobacter sp. | reverse complement strand
GTGGTTGCTGGGCTTGCTGCCGCTGCTGGGAATGAGCCTGGACCCCATGTCGATTCTGGTGCCGTTCCTGATTTTTGCTATTGCCGTGTCCCACGCCGTGCAAATGTGCAACTCCTGGAAGCTGGATGTCATGGCGGGTGCAAATAGCCGTACCGCCGCCGAGGACAGCCTGAGCGACCTGCTGGTTCCCAGTGTCGTGGCCTTGGCTGCCAACGTGTTGGGCTTCCTGGTCATTGCCTTCGTCGACATCCAGATGGTGCATGAATTGGCTCTGACCGCGACCTTGGGCGTTGGCGTGATGATCATGACCAATGCGCTGGTCTTGCCGCCGCTGCTGTCGTTCACTCGGATGGATGAGCACGCACTGGATCGGTTGACCCGCAAGGGTTCCCACTACTGGTTCTGGGAAAAGCTCAGTGTCCTGGCGACCACTCCGAAAGCCTGGGTTCCCGTGCTGTGCGCCTTGGCCCTGACCGGTTACGGAGTCTACCAGGCCGAGCAGATGCACGTGGGGGATTTGGGTGATGGTGTACCGGAGCTGCGTGACAATGCCCGCTACAATCAGGATGTTCGCGCGGTCACCTCGCAGTACTCCGTGGGTGTCGATGTCTTGCAGGTCATTGTCGAAGCGGCCGGGGACAACATGCCCTGTGTCCAGCCCGAACTGATGCAGCAGTTGGAAGAGTTCGAACTGTTCCTTCGCCAGCAACCGGGGGTAGCCTCGGTCGGGGCGCTGCCGGGCTTCGTCAAGGGCGTGACTCAGTCTTATGCTGAGACCAGCCCGAAGTGGCATGTGGTGCCGGGCAACCGTGCCCAGGTAGCTCAAGGCGTTGCCTTCGCGACCCGCAACGGCAGTACCCTGATGAATGCGGACTGCGATGCCATGGCAATCTCGGTGTTCCTGACCGACCACAAAGCGGAAACCATCTCCGGAATTGTGTCCGCCGTGGAGTCGTTCAAGTCGGTGTACGACAACGACACTCTGACCTACCGCCTGGCGTCGGGCAATGTCGGAGTGATGGCAGCCACCAACGAGGCTGTGACCGCTGCCAATCCATGGGTCAATGGAGCGCTGTTCATCTCCGTCACGTTGCTGTGCCTGGCAATGTTCCGAAGTCTGAAGATCAGTCTGTGCATCATTCTGCCGCTGGCATTGGTGACCCTGTTGTGCAACGCCTTCATGTCATTGCTGGGCATCGGCCTCAAGGTCAACACGCTCCCGGTTATTGCGCTTGGGGTCGGTAGCGGGATCGACTACGGTATCTACCTGTTCGAGCGAATGAAGCACGAGCTGGATCGCAACGCCAGTATCCAGCAGGCTTTCTTCGAAGCGCTTAAACAGCGGGGCACGGCCTCGGCCTTTACCGCTCTGACCATGACGGTCTCGGTGGCGACCTGGTACTTCTCCGATCTGAAATTCCAGGCAGATATGGGCATTCTGCTGGCGTTCATGTTCCTGGTGAACCTGTTTGGTGCGATTTTGTTGCTGCCAGCCATTGCCGCGGTGTTGTTCCGGGGCCACTTGCAGCAACGGCCGGCCGCTAGGGCTCCGCTGCGGGTCACCGGGCGCGAACGCGGTAACCAGCATGGAGAAACGGGGGTAAAGCCGGTAGATTCTGCGGCGGAGGCCACCTGAAACCCTGACCTGAGTAACTAACCGGTTGCGTCTGCCAATACCGGGCATCATGCAAGGGACCCTAAGCGGGGATGTCCCGGTATCTTTTGCCACTCCCAGGGAGTGGCCTTTTTTATTTGTACTTGGTCAGTTCCTGAGTCCGTGCTCCAATTACAGCAGGTGGTGTGATTGGAGCACGGGTGCCTCGTGCCAGCCGGGAAAAGGGTCCTGTAGCGTTAGTTGGAGTTAGTCGATGGAAGAGACAACGGGTAAGCGATGCGCGAGCGTGGCCGCTGCCGGCCTGGCGGTGGCCGCCCGGGTCTGGCTGCTGGCCACGCTGGCCGTGACCTCGGCGCTGGCTCAGCCGCCGCAGGGAAAGACCGCCGGGGGCTATGCCCCAGAGGGCAGTTGTGGCGACTGTCACCAGCAGCAGGCTGTCGCCTGGCAGCACTCCGATCACGCCTGGGCCATGCGCCCGGCCACGGCGGACTCAGTGCTGGGGCGTTTTGACGATACAGAGTTTCGCGATGGTCCGGTTGGTGCCCGTTTCTATCGTCACGATGACCAGTACTGGGTGCGCATCGAGGGCCCGGAAGGTGCCATCGACGAGTATCGGGTGGCCTACACCTTTGGCCATGATCCTTTGCAACAGTACCTGGTGGCGTTTCCGGGTGGCCGCCTGCAGGCATTGACCATAGCCTGGGACAGCCGTCCCCAGACTGCTGGCGGTCAGCGCTGGTTTTCCCTCTATCCCGGGCGCAGTTTCGCCCCGGACGATCCGTTGCACTGGACTGGCCGGTATCAGAACTGGAATGCCATGTGCGCCGATTGCCATTCGACATTTTTGCAGCGCAATTACCAGGCGGACGATGATACCTTCGCTACCACCTGGGCGGAGCAGAACGTCGGTTGCCAGGGCTGCCATGGGCCGGGGCAGGCACACCTGGACTGGGCTCAGGGAAATGACACCGCCGCCAGGGAGGGCGGGGAGAGCCGGGGGCTGATGCTGGATTATGACGCTTTGACTGCCGCGCAGTTGGTGGATCGCTGCGGCTATTGCCACAGCCGTCGCGAAGCGCTGAAGGATGGCCATCATGCCCAGGAGCCTCTGCTGGAGAGTGCGCTGCCGGCGACCTTGCGCCCGGACCTGTACCATCCCGATGGCCAGATACAGGGCGAGGTCTACGTCTACGGTTCGTTCGTACAGAGCAAGATGGCGCGTGCCGGTGTCGGTTGCCTGGATTGTCATGATCCCCACACCGCGAAGGTTCGGATTGACGGCAATGGGCTTTGCCTGCAGTGCCATAACCCCGCGCCGCCCTCCCGTTTCCCGCAGCTCACTGCTGGCCGCTACGACGATCCTGCCCACCACCACCATCCTCTGGACAGCGAAGGCGGCCAGTGCGTGAACTGTCATATGCCGGCCTCTGACTATATGGTGGTGGACCCGCGTCGAGATCATAGTTTCCGTATTCCGCGCCCGGATCTGACCCTTAGCAGCGGTAGCCCCAATGCCTGCAATGGGTGCCATCAGGATCGCGGTGCGGATTGGGCGCAGGCGGCCATAGTCGGTTGGCGGATGTCGGCATCAGGCCCCCCGGATCATTTCGCAACCGCACTGAATAGCTTTCGACAGGCTGAGGACGACGGCTTCCGCCGGTTGGCGGCGTTAATTCGTGACCGTCAGGCACCGGCCATCGCCCGGGCGACCGCTGCTGAGCACTTGGGCGACTATGGCGCTGCGGCTAGCTCGCCGTTGCTGTCGGGCGTTCTATCCGGAGAACCGCTGGTGATGGCCTACGCTGCTGGCAGTATGGCGCAGCTGCCGGCGGTGGATCGCCTGTCGGCGCTGCGGCCGCTGTTGACGGAGGGTCAGCCCAGGGCGGTCCGTGATCAGGCCGTTCGTGCCCTGGCCGGGATTGAACCGGAACAGGTGCCAGAGGCTATGCGAGGCCGGCTGCAGGCTTTAAAGCAGGACTACGAACAGCGGATGAAATCGACCGCGGTTCTGCCGGGGGGGCGGCTCAACCTGGCGGTCTTCCTGCAGCGTGAACAGCGGTTCGATGAGGCGGTGGAGCAGTATCAGGCGGCGTTAACCCTCGATCCATACTTCATCCCGGCGCGGATTAACCTGGCGAGTCTATTGAGCCGGATGGGCGAGCTGGCGTCGGCGGCGAATACATTGCAGGCGGGTCTGGCGCTGCCACGGCTGGCGGCTTCGGATCGTGCCCACCTGGCTTATCTGCTGGCGTTGTCGCTGGTGGAACGTGGCGATCCGGAGCAGGCGTTGCAGTGGTTCACAGCTGCCGCCGAGCAGGGTTCGGCGAACCCCCGTATAGCCTACAATCATGCGCTGGTACTGGCGCAGCTTGATCGGCCGCAGGCCGCATTGGCCATTCTGGAACAGGCGCTGGAGCAGCACCCGGTCGACTATGGGTTGTTGCAGGCGCTGGTATACCTGCACCTACAGAGTGGTGACCGAGTACAGGCGCTGCACTACGCAGAGCGCCTGCAGCAGCTCTATCCAGACAACCCGGAGGTCGCCGAGTTGTTGCGTCGTTTGCGAAGCAGTCGCTGATCAGCGGCGCTCATTGAGGGGCGGCAGAGCGCGTCTGCCAGTGGCGCTCTGTTGCTGGCGATGTCTGGCCAGCAGGCGCACGGCCCGGCGCAGCTGACGCAGACCGCGGCCAGCCGGCCCACCGCCGAAGCGTTCCTCCAGGCCACGTAGCAACGCGGCGCGCACCGCTGCCGGCAATGCGCTGGCGGTGATCACCGAATGCTGGCCGGTCTGTTGCCACAGCAGTCGGTACAGACCGGTCAGCCGGGGCGAGGGCGGGTGGAGCTGTCGCAGTGCCTGGTGGCGGCGTACCGGTCGGCTACTGAGGCAGCGTTGCCAGGCTTGCCGAAGGGGCGCAGCGGCCCGGCAGGCCAGCTGATAACTTCGATGTCTACCCCGCCAGACCAGCCAAAACAGCAGCGCAGCCACTGATAGCCAGAGGGCGGCGTGGCTCGCATTATCGCTTACGAGCAGGTCCTGGACACGTTCGGCCAGGGGGACGGTGGAGGTCCCTCCGGCGGCCGGCTGTACGATGATGGTCAGCGCCGGCAACGTGGTGGTGGCCATGCGCTGCTGGCGGCTGTTCCACCAGTCGATGGCCAGCGGGGGCAGGGTGAAGACTCCGGGCTGGGTCAGTCGGTAGCGGGTGCGTTCAATCCGTCGACTGCCGCGCCACTGGCCGCGAGGTCCGGTCAGCTCCTCGAACCTCGGGGCTTCGGGCAGGCCAGAAAATGGCGCTTGCTCCGATGGCGCGATCGGCGGCATCGCCAGTGCCCGGACACCTTCGGCGTCGACACTGATTTCCCGTACCAGGGTGTCGCCCACCCGCCAGCTGGCGGCAGCGGGCAGCAAGCGCTGCTGCGCCTCCAGGGCCGGTGTTACCAAGGTGGTGCCTGGTGCCGTTAGTGTAGCCGGTGCATTGACGGCAAAAGACCGGGCCACCGTCTCGACCCGTAAGGGGGCCTCGGCCAGGCCCGGGGCCAGGGTGATGGTGAACGAGGGCACCGTGTAGGAGCCGGCGCGCATAGGCCGGATCTGATAGCTGAAGGTGAGCCCGAAGTAGCGGGTGCCCTCGATGGTACGCTGGATGCTGCGTCCCTGGCTGCCACCAAAATGCAGTTGAGCGTGGGGAATCTGCCAATCCGAAAACACGGGCGCTTGCGTGAACCAGGTGTCTACCAGTACATCTACTTCCAAGCTTACGGTTTCCCCGACCGTAATCCGCTCGCCGGCCAGTAATCGGGTTTCAACCCGCGCGGTTGGCGCGGCCAGAGCCGCCAGAGCCGCACTCCATAACAAAAAAATGCCCAGTGCCCGGATCATGGTGCCGCTCCCGGGGCCGCGGCGCTGCGGAATTTCTGGCGCAGAAAGTCCGCCGGCGAAGTTGCCAGACTGTCGAGCCAGAGTTGCTCGGTCAGTGCGGCAGCGGACGAGGGCGTGGTGTTGCCCTCGCCCGCGAATTCGTCGTATTCAATGGCATCGGCGCTGAGGGACGGGGTGGGCGATCGTGCCTGCTGCAGCCTGCTGGCGAGGCTTTGCACCAGCGCCAGGTTGGCACTGGCTTCGGGGAACGGTGTCCGCCGGGCGAGCGCCTCCTGATAGGCGGCTGCTGCTTGCTCGAACGCCAGTTGACGGGCATGGCTGTTGCCCTGGTAGAACCAGGCGTTGGCGCTGTCCACCTGCTTGAGGTGATCAATGGCATCATCAAAATGGCTTGCCCGATAGTAGGCGAGCCCCTTCAGATAGGGCGTCGTGAACAGGGTGGCCGCACGGTGATACTCGCCGGCCTGGAAGGCCAGTCGGCCCTGCTGGTCGTGGCTGAGCCAGAGGTCGTCCCAGGCGCCGGCTTGCAGCGGTGGGCTGTAGCCGCCGCTGAGCAGAAACAGTGGCAGAAGGACATGGTGCAGCGGCCAGCCCCGGCGAAAGGTTAACAGTGCCAGCGCCAGAACCGGCCAGAGCAACCAATAACCGGCGTCCTGCCAGCGCAGGTAGTGCTCTAGCGGTGCGCTCGGCAAAAAATGGTGGCGGCTTTGGCGTTCGAGCCGCTGAAGATCGTCATCGTCGACGCTCAGCTCAGTGAGCTCCGCCTTGCTGGCCCGGGCAAAGGCGGCCAGCGCCGCCCGTTGCGGTGCCGGGAGGGTATCATTGACCAGCATCAATAGCCGCAGCCGGGCCGGTTCGAGCAGCCGCCGCACCGCGTCCGCCTCAGCCGGATCGGCGTCGTTGGCCACCAGAACCAGAGTGGCGGGTTGGTTTACAGGATTCAGTACCGACAAGGCCTGGGCGACGGCGGCACTGATGTTGTGGCTGGTTGTGGGCAGGAGCTCGACCGACAGCGCATTGAGGTACAGGACAAGCAGGTCGGAATCGCGTGTGGGCGGCAATACCAGATGGCCTTCGCCGGCATAGGCGATCAGGCCGATGGGTTGCGTGGGATTGCGTTGGACCAGCGCCTGCAGCTTGGACTTCACGCGCTCGAGCTGAGCCGCCGCCGGGCCTCCGGGGCTCGGGCCAGACAGCTCGAGCGCGATCAGCAGCGGCGCCTGCTCTTCCAATCCAGCGGGTGCCTGGCGTTGCCAGCTTGGGCCGGCCAGCGCCAGGCCGCCGGTCACCAGCAAGGCGCAGATGAGGTGGGCCGGCCGCAATCGGTGAGAACCGGGTGTACGAACCAGCAAGTAAGGCAGCAGGTGGGGGGCGATCATGCCCGCCAGCGGGCGGCTCGGATCCTGCCTCCGGTGCCAAAGCCACGGCAGTAGCAGGCCCGCCAGAACCAGCAGCAATGCCCAAGGGCGCAGAAAGTGGAAGGCCTGGAGTTCAGTGAACATCACGGTGCTCCTGCGGCCGGTTGGCGCGCCGGTGATGCCACCATTCCTGGGTCAAGGCCAGCCCGTTGACTGCAAGCAGCAGACCGAGGGCCAGGGCCAGCGGCCACCAGAACACATCGTGGCGAGGCTGGAACGACAGGGTTTGTACCTGGTGCGGGGTGATCGCATCCAGCGTCTGGTACACCTTCGTCAGGTTGCGCTGGTCGGTCGCCAGGAAGAACTGGCCGCCGGTGATTCGTGCAATCTGCCGGAGGACCGACAGCTCCAGTTCTGCCTGACCCGTGGCTGCTGGATCACCCACGGCGATGGTATGTACGGTGAGATTGTGGCCTACGGCCACGGCTGCGGCCTGTTCCGGTGCCAGTTGACTGGCGTTGTCGCTACCGTCGGTCAGTACGATCAGTACCTTGTCAGTAGCGGTGCTGGCGGCCAGCAGCCGCAGGGTGACACCTATGGCATCGCCAATGGCGGTCTTGGGGCCGGCCATGCCAGTCTCGACTTCGGCAAGTAACCTGATGATGACGCGGTGGTCTTGGCTCGGGGGCGCCTGGGGGAAAGCGGCGCTACCAAACACCACCAGGCCGACGCGGTCGTTCGGGCGTTGAGCGATGAAACGCTCGACTACGGTTTTGACGGCTGACAGCCGATCGGTTCGACGGCCATCGGCGAGCTCATAGTCCGGTGTGGCCATCGATTCGGAAATATCGATGGCCAGCACAAGGTCGCGGACAGGGCGGTGAATCTCAATGGGTGGCGCCAATACCACCGGTCGGCACACGGCCAGTAACAGCAGCAGCCAGACCAGCCAATACAGTCTGTGTGCGTTGGCCCGTTCGGGTGCGGCTGCTGGCTGCGATACGGTGGCTGCGATGGTCCGGGTGAATGGTACCCGCACACTGGCCTGGCTCGCGCGATAGGGGGGGAGCCAGCGGCGGATCAGCCAGGGCAGCGGGGCCAGAAGTAGCCACCAGGGTGCTTCAAGGTGTGGCATCGTGGGTCTCCAGCCATCGGCGGCACAGTCTCAGCAGGCGGGGCAGTTCCAGGGTCTGGACATCGATGTCACTGTGGTAGGCGAGGGCTGCCAGCTGCTCGGCAAAATTGGCCGGAAGCGGCTCGCGGGCGCGCTGTAGCAACTGATGTTGCCAGGCTGTTCCGGTGAGTGGGCCGCTGTTAGCGGCAGGGTCGACGGCGAGGACGGCGCGTTTGAGTACCGAAGGCACCTGACGCAATGGGGTCAGCTCGTGCGGCTGCTGCCGCCAGCGCTGTTCGAGCTGCTGCAGTTCTGCCAAGGCCTCTCGGCGGTAGCGATTGTTTCGGCGGTCGCGCCAGCGCTGCCAAAGCCAACGGCCGAGGATGCCCATCAGCAGGGCCAGTAGCAACCCCCAGCCCCAGGTCTGCGGCCAAAACGAAGGCAGCGGCGGCGGGGGCAGTTCCTGCAGCTGGGCAAGCTGTTGGCTGAGGGTCATGACCACCTCCGGGCGGCGCCGAGGAACTGGCGGAATTGGGCCCCGGTGGCCTCGCCAGTGCTGATCATCAGATGGGGAATCCGACTTTGCCGCAGCAGTGTGGCTACTTCCTGCAGGCGACCCTGGAGGAAGTCCGAGATGGGCTGGCGGATCGATGGTCGGCCAATGTCCAGGCTGACCTGAACATTGCCTTCCGATATTCGGATACGGCCTTGTCGAGGCAGCTCCAAGGCAATGGGATCGTATACTTGCAGTGCGATGACATCATTGTGGCGGGCGAGTTGGCGCAGCAGGTGGAGGGTTTTTACGCCAGCACCGGAAAAGTCGCTTACCAGGCAAATGGTGTGATCATGGTGGGCCGCGGCCAGACACAGGGCCAGGGCCTGATCAAGGCGGTCAGCCTTGCTGGCGACCGGGTTGCTGGCGTGCAGTTGATGGTTCTGACGGACCACGCTGGCAAACAGCTGCTGCAGGCACGTACGGCTACGGTGGGGGCGCACCTGTTCCAATTGCTGGTCATTGAAGACCAAGCCGCCAACCCGATCACCGGCACTGAACGCCGCCCATGCGACCAGTGCCGCCAGTTCGGCAGCGGTCACCGATTTGAAAACCCGGCAGGAGCCAAAAAACATGTCCATGCGTTGATCGCACACCACCAGGGTCGGGCGGTCGCGCTCCTCGCTGTACTGGCGGACAAAGATCTGGCCGGTACGGAGCGTAGCCCGCCAGTCGAGGTGTCGGGGGTCGTCGCCCGGCTGGTAAGGTCGCAGCTCGTCGAACGTCAGGCCGCGTCCGCGCAGTCGGGTGGCGTGTGGGCCGGCGAGAATACTGTAACGTGGCAGTCGACCATGGAAATCCGGCACCTGGCCCTCACATTCCAGAGCCATCAGCGCCCCGAGACTGGTGTAGATATGGGGATCAGTGGTTGTCGTCATACTCATCGTCCCTGTTTGAGCGGCGGAAAACGTCGGCCAGGGATAGCCATGCCGTGCGCTGGGCGGTACGCTTACCGATCATAATGTCGTCCTGTCGCTACTCAGTTCGGTTGGGGAACCGGTGTTGTCACCGCCTGTATGACCAGTAAGTTTAGGGTGGGACGGGTGTCGAGCTCTGTCAATCAACTAACAATGCCTGCATGACTGATATCACTGCCACTCTGGCGCGGTGTCCGCTGTTGCTTGGTTTTCCCCCCGAGGGTATCAAGCAGATCGCGCGCCTGTGCCGTGTTAATACCTTCCGCGAGGGGGAACAAATCTACGCCAAGGGCGTGAGTGCCAAGGCACTGACGGTGGTTGGCAGTGGATCGGTCCGGGTCTGTTCTCTCAATAGCGCCGGCAAAGAGCTCACACTCACGATTTGCGGTCCGGGCAATTGGTTTGGCGATGCCGTTTTCTGCGCTGAGGCCCCGCGTTTGTGGGGGGCCATTGCCCACGAGGATTGTCAGACCCTGGAACTGGCGGACGCGCCGTTCAAGGCCGTGATGGCCGCCTACCCACAATGTTACCCGGTGATGCTGGATCAAGTGGCGGGGCGGTTGTGCGCAGCCATCACCTCCCTCGAGGAGGGGTCGTTGCTGAGCTTGCCTGCGCGGGTAGGGTGGCGCCTGCTGATGCTGGCGTCTTACCTGACCGGCGATCAACGGGATTCCCGCACGGTTCGTCTCAAGCTGACCCGGGAGCAGTTGGGGAACACGCTGGGGATCACCCGTCAGGCGGTTCAAAAGGCCATGCAGGGGTTTGAGCAGGCCGGTTTAGTGAGACTGGATTACGGCACCATTACCTTGACCAACCCCCAAGCCCTGGCACAGTTTCTGGACACCTTGGATTGAATCAGGGGCCGTGGTTGGCTCAAGCCGGAATAGCGACCCGATCCAGCAGCCGGCTGACGATCTCGTCGGGGCGGACGCCGTCAGCAATGGCGTCGTAGCTCAGGCGCAGGCGATGACGGAGGACCGGGTAACAGACCGCTCGTACATTGTCCGGGGTGACATGGTCCTGGCCCGCCAACCAGGCATGAGCCCGGGCTACGCGGTCCAGGGCGATGGCGGCGCGGGGGCTGGCGCCGGCGCTCAGCCAGCGCTGCAGGTCGCTGTCTGAAGTGGTGTGCGGGCGGCTGGCGTGCACCAAATCTACTATGTACTGATCCACTGCTGGGGCAACATACAGGTCACTGATCTCCCGGCGGGCGGTAAAAACGATTTCTGGGTTCATCCTGACCGGATTATGGGTCCGCTGGCTGGGGTTGCCCTGCTCTTCGCTACGGACCAGCCGAAGCATGTTGCACTCCTCATC
>JBFHLR010000086.1:0-10874 GCA_041594735.1 Marinobacter sp. | reverse complement strand
TGGTTGTCGTTGGCCCGTGGCGGTGGCTGGTAAAACTCCACCCGGGTGCCGGTATCGAGCCGGCCGCCAGTGACCACCGGAGCCACGGTCACGGTGGCGGCGTCGGCACCGCAGGGGTGGTCGGCAAAGACGGTGTGGCCGTCCTGCAGGCAGCGGTAGATGGTGGCGGATGAATCCGTGGGTAACATCAATAGACAACAGATCACCGCGACGGCGGTGACCGGGGTATGGCTGCGCATCCTGCGTCTCCTGCCCAATCCCTGGGCGCAAATGGAATAGATCGGTCGAGGCTGCCTAGTGTCCCGTCTGGTTAATTCGTTGACCTACTGCGCGCCGCTGAGGCTTCTGGCCAAGGCGCCAGTCCGCCGGTGTGGTGGTTCCACATCAAGGGCTCAGTAGATCAGCGAATTAACCAGACGGGACACTAGCTTACCTTGCGACTGGTGTAGTCGGCAAAGTCCGGCTTTCTGGGGAGGTGCTGGTCGTCGGTCAGGTAGGCGGAGGTCAGCAGGAACTCGGCGGTGGCGCGATTGCAGGCCACCGGGATGTTCCACAGCGCGGCAATGCGCAGCAGCGCCTTGATGTCGGGATCATGGGGCTGGGGTTCCAGGGGGTCCCAGAAGAACACCAGCAGGTCGATTTCGCCCTCGGCGATCTTGGCGCCGATCTGCTGGTCGCCACCGAGCGGCCCGCTCAGCAGGCACTGGATATCGTCCCGGCCCAACCGCTCGGTGAGCAGGCGGCCGGTGGTGCCGGTGGCATAGAGCTTGAGCGGAGCAAAACGGGTGTTGTTCTCGCAAACCCAGTCCACCAGCTCCTTCTTCTTGTTGTCGTGGGCCACGAGGGCGACGGTCTTGACGGCCATGTAGGGTACGGTCTCCTGATTGGTGACGATGCATGATTGAGTCAGGTGGTCCAGTGTTTCACAACTGGCCGGGGGGCGAAACAGGAAAACGTGTTATGACATTACAGGCGCCGATCATCGATTGATCGGTCACGGCGGCTATGGTTTGGCGCCGTCATCGCCAGGACTTGCGGGCAATTCGCCGGTTGGACCCGGTTCAATGGTAGCAACTCACCGGAATCGATCGTCAACAGCGAGTCGGTGTTGCACCGACTCGCCGTTCGTTTCGCCACCGGCCGCACCGGCTCCCCGACGGAATCACCGTTGGGGATTGACCAGTATTTTTACGTCCGAGTCGGGTCGGCTAAGTCGGTCGAATGCCTGCTCAATGCCGTCGAGGGGCACAATGTCCGATATCAGGCCACTGACGTCCAGCTCACCTTCAGCCAGATGAAACAGCGTTTGCTGGAATTCCTCCGGGCTGTAGAAACTGACAAACCGAATGTCCAGCTCCTTGAGGATCGGGAAGGCCGGGATCATCTGGTCCCGTTCCATGCACAGGCCCACCACGATTATTCGGGCGCCAAAGGGGGCTCCGGCGCAGATGTTCTGGATCAGCCCGGGAACGCCGACGCATTCGAAAATCAGCGAGGGCCTTAATCCGTCACCACCGAACAGAGGTGACGTCGGGCCGAACCGACATTGGGCATCGGTTGCCGCTGCGTGCTGCCAGCTCTGGTAGGGTGACGTTTCGGCGGGGTCGACCACCACGTCGGCGCCCACCTGGCGAGCCAGGTCTCGCCGGGCTGCGGAGAAATCAGATGCCACAATGGGCGAGATACCCTTCATTTTTAGGACAGCGATGACCGCCAGCCCGATCGGGCCACATCCTATAACCAGCGGTACATGGTTGTTGGTTACCTCGCTGCGATTGACGGCGTGTAGGGCAACCGCCATGGGCTCGGTCATGGCGGCGATATTCTCATCGAGCCCATTGGGAACCGGCATTGTCAGGCGTGAATCCACCAGCAGTCGTTCAGAAAAACCGCCCGGCAACTGCGGGGTAGAAAAGCCGATCAGTGAAACACCCTCGGGCCGCAGGACGAAAGGCAAGGCGACGACTTTATCGCCAGCGCGAAAGCGGGGGTCGGATTTGGTGGGCTCCAGAACCTCGCCGCAGAACTCATGACCAAAGGCGATGGGGGCCTTGGGGTCCATCATCGGGCGACCGACAATATTCTGGGTATTGTCCGCCAACTGCTGGGCATGGTGGACGCAATGAAGATCGCTGCCGCAGATGCCGCAGCTCAGCGACTTGATGACCAGTTCGTGCGCCTGGGGTTGGGGCTCTGGAATCTCGGTAATGACAATCTGATTATTGATTGCAACTGCGCTGTGCATGGGTGTTGCTCCTTAAATTCTGAAAACGGGAAGGCGTGCCTAGGCCGGCAGCTCGCCGGAGGCTTGCAGCCAGGCTTCCGAGCGGCGCATGCCTTCCTGAAACGGCACCTTGGGCTCGAATCCCAGCAGTCGTTGGGCTAACTCGGTGGAGAAGCCGCCCTTGCGAGCGAACATCAGCATAATGTCCGGTGTGACTTCGTCGTTACGCTTGAGCGTCTGGCTCAACCACCAGAGGCCGGAGGTGAGTTTCAGCGCCGCTTTTAGCGGGAGACTGGGTGGCCTGCCTTTGCGACCGGCCCAGCGCCAGTGATGGCTGAAGAACTCATGGCAGGGCACAGGTTCGTTACCCCAGAGGATGAAAATGCGGCCGCGGGCTTGGGGCAGACCGGCGGCGAGCATGGCGCCGTCCAGCAGATCATCAATGTAGACCGGGGTGAAGATGCCTCGTCCCTGGTCCGGTAGGATCAGTTTTCCGGCGCGGGCCATTTTTAGCGGCTCGAGCAACCAGGCACGGGAGCCGGGACCGTAGACATCGCCTGGACGGATGATTGTGCAATCAATCTCGCCTGCGGCGTGGGCGGCCAGAACGGTGTGCTCGGATGCCGCCTTGGCGACGCCATAACGATACTGCTCGCCGATGGCGACCGGCGCTTTTTCGTCTGCGCCTGGGGCATAGTCGTGCCCCATGGCGGCAATGGATGAGAAGTGGACGAAACGCTTGGCGCCGCCAGCAATGGCTACATCCAGTGCGTTACGCACCCCTTGTACCGAGATGGCGCGATATCGCTCCCAGCTGGCGGCCAGGGAGACCACCGCCGCGGTGTTGATGAACAGATCGCAGTTGCAGGCGTGTTCCTGCCAGGTGGCCGGTTGGGTAAGGTCTCCGGCCACCACGTTGCATTCGGGGTCGGCTTGCAGGTCCATTCCGCGGACATCACAGCCCAGTTCGCGGTAACGGTTGAGCAGCGCCCGACCGATAAAGCCGTTAGCTCCGGTGATAAAAACTTTGTTGGGCGTGGCCGGGCTTTGCCCGTCGCGCCCCACAGGCATGTTTGTGGACGTCATGGCATTGACACCTGATGATGAGGGGCGGTCAAGCCCGCGGGCACGGGCTCGGTTTACTCAGGCTTTACAGAGAAATATTGTTGGCCTGATCGGGGTAGGGCGCCTTGATGTACACCGCCGGGTCCAGGCCTCGCTCTTTAACGGCGTGCTCGATCATCGCCAGGATGGAGCTGGCGTCCATGGTGCTGTGGTACTGGCCGTTTTCATCAAAATTGATGTTGGCACCGTGCACGATCATGATGGTCTCAGTGATTTCTGTATTGTCTTCCGGCACGGAGAAGGTATGGATGCTACCGCCCGGTTCGAACAGGTAACTGCCGGCGGTTTGCGGTTGATCGGGGTGCTCGACGTAGTTCCAACGGCCAGACAGCGTCCACAGATGCACGACGCCGGTGTGGTAATGGGTAGGCAGCCTGACGCCCGGGTGGAAGAACACCCGAAGACCCCAGACGCCATTGTTGGGGTCCAGGAAGAGTGGCTGTACGTCAACGCCGGGTACCAGAATGTCTTTGTAGACTGGGGTGTCCTTGACGTTCAGGGTCAGAAGATTGGTGTGGTCTTTGGCGGTAACCGGAAACATGAGGTCTCTCCTCTTATGCTTGTTGTGGATAAACAACCTCATGGTGACCCAGCGGATCGGGAGCGGGTTTTTCATTTCACGACAAAGTTTTTGTATCTAACACCACCCGTTTGGGAGGGAGCGGTGAGTCACTCCCGTGTCGGGTCGTTGGCCTTCGCTTCGCGGTAGGCTTTGGGGGCGTGGCCAAACCAACGCAGGCAGGCACGGTTGAAGGAGCTTTGCTGGCCATAGCCCAACAGCCCGGCAATCTGACTCATGGTCATGCTCCGCTCTTTCAGGTAGTCCTCGGCGAGCTCTCGTCGGACGTCGTCGACCAACTCTTCGAACACGATGTGCTCCTTTTTTAGCCCCCGCTGCAGGGTCCGTTCGCTTACCGCCAGGTGGCGGGCGATCACACCTATGGTGCAGCGCTGCTCCAGGGGTAACAGCGAAATCACCAGTGTACGAACGTTGTCGCTCAACGATTTGGTGTGTTGGTGGATTTTCTGTGCGACGAAGTCTTCCATGGTCTGCCGCAACCCGGGGTCGCACTGGTCGATGGGTTTTGCCAGATCCTTCTCGCTGATGAATAGGGTGTTGCTGGCTGCCTGGAATCGCACTGGACAGTGGAATATGCCCCGATAGCGCACCGCCGGTGACAGCCTAGGATGGCGAAAACGTACCTCCGTCGGATCGCAGGTGGCTCCGGCCAGCACCTTGAGCACCTGTGTGGCCAGCACCAGGCTCAGCTCTACCGTCTGTGCCCTGGCCTGGCACTGGGTCAGAGCGATGTCGAAATGGAGTCCGCGCCGCCCGCCTGCCGATACGGGGTCTAGCATGAGATAGACCGCCGGGCTGTGGTAACCGATGTATTTGATGATGTGCCGCAGGGCCTCTTCCACCGAACTGGAATTTTGGGCGATGACCGCGATGGGGCCGAGCACGCTCATGCTCTGGTTAAGTCCGGCCCGCAGGCCAAAATCGGGGCAGTGCAGGTCTCTGGCGGCCTGTTCCAGCAGTTGGATGAGGCTGACATAGGGCATCATTTGCTTGGGATTGCCAATCATTTCCTCGCGCAGGTGGTAGCTGGCGAGTAGCGGTGCCGGATCACCGCCCAGCTCCCGGATGGTCTGCGGCACACCGGTCATGGCGCTGGCGCGGATAAGTGAATTGCTGAGCATAGGGTCCTCTGTTTTTCTTGTCGTGAGGAGATTCAGTGGAGTGCGTCAGGGTGGTTTGAAATGACAAACATGCGGCGTAAAACGCCAAACCTTAGTGCCCCTATTTTTTACATAGTGTTTCGGGATATTCAACAAGCTCGTGCCGGCGTGAATCAGTCGGACGTAATTAAGTCAAACAATAACATGAGGTTACAGCGTGAAGCTTGCAGGGAAAATTGCTCTGGTTACCGGTGGGGGCTCTGGCATGGGGCGTGCCTTTGGCAAACGCCTGGCCGCCGAGGGGGCCAAGGTGTATCTCACCGATATCAACGAAAGCGGCGGCACTGAGGCCGTCGAGGAAATCAGTGCTGAGAGGGGGCAAGCGGTTTTCCTGCGTCACGATGTCAGCGTTGCTGCAGACTGGAAAGCGGTGCTGGCCCGGATTGCGTCCGACGAAGGACGTTTACAGGTGCTGGTGAATAATGCCGGCATGATCGTTCCCGGTAGCATAGAAGACTGCAGCCTGGAGCAGTTCTCCAGGACCCTCGACGTCAATCTCAAAAGTGTGTTTTTGGGATGTCAGCTAGCGCTGCCCCTGATGAAAGAGTGCGGTGGCGCCATCATCAATAATTCCTCCATCACGGCCATCGTTGGTGAGCAGGCTGCCGTGGCCTATTCCGCGTCCAAGGCCGGTGTCCGGTTTCTGTCCAAATCGGTGGCCCTGCACTGTGCCGAACGGGGCTATTCGATTCGGGTGAACAGTCTGCACCCCGGTTATATTGAAACTCCGCTGGTGGCGGGCGTTATGGGTGCTCTGCCGGCGGATCGCCAGGCTGAGGTGCAACAGCGACTGATGCGGGAATTACCCGTTGGCCGCTTCGGAACGCCGGAGGAAGTGGCCGGTACGGTGGCTTTTTTGGCCAGCGACGATGCTCGTTATATCACCGGCGCTGAGTTTGTGGTTGATGGCGGCTTTAGCTGTCATTAAGTGCGACTGAGTAGCTTGATTTAGGAGGTTACGGTGATTGATAAGTCGTCAGTGATTATGGAAAAGCTGGGCGATGTCTGTGTTGTTACCCTGAATCGTCCGGACCAGCGCAATGCCGTCGACCGGCCCACCGCCACCCGCTTGAGGGAAGTGTTCGAAGCCTTTGAGCAGGACGAGGGGCTCAAGGTTGCCGTGCTGGCCGGCAATGGCGGCAACTTCTGTGCCGGGGCGGACCTGACCGCCATGCAAGATCCGCAGCGGCGCAACGAGATCGAGCCGGAGGGGAGCGGTCCCGGCCCAATGGGGCCGACACGGATGATGTTTCGCAAGCCGGTGATTGCCGCAGTCAGCGGTTATGCCGTTGCCGGTGGCTTGGAGCTGGCCTTGATGTGCGATTTGCGGGTGATGGAACTCGGTGCGGTGTTTGGGGTGTTCTGTCGCCGCTGGGGCGTGCCGCTGATTGATGGCGGCACGATTCGCCTGCCGCGGATTGTCGGGCAGGGACGGGCGCTGGATATGATCCTGACCGGACGCCCGGTCGGTGCCGAAGAAGCTGAACGAATCGGCCTGGCCAACCGGGTCGTGCCCGATGGGGCGGCGCGGGTTGCCGCCATCGAGTTAGCCACTCAGATCGCCGGATTTCCCCAGCAGTGCCTCAATGCAGACCGTGACTCGGCTTACCGGCAATGGGATCAGTCCCTTGCGCAGGCGCTGCGTGCCGAAGGTGCTGGCGGCTTCCCCATTGTGTTTGAGGAAGCGATCGCCGGTGCCGAGCGTTTCATCCTGGGTGCCGGCCGGCATGGCCAGTTCGACGGCCGCTGACGCCTCCCATTCACAGGCAGAGAGCATAAAGACGATGACAATGACCTACCGTGAGCTGATTCGACGTGGTGCCCGGACATATCCGGACAGGACCGCCATCGTGTTCCAGAACCAATCTATCACCTTCCGTCAGACCAATGAGCTGGCTAATCAGATGGCCCATGGCCTGATGGCACTGGGTGCCCGGCGCGGTGATCGCCTGGCACTCCTGGTTAACAATGGCCTGTACAGCGTGCCGCTGGATTTCGCCTGCGCCAAGGCGGGTCTGAATCGGGTGCCGTTGAACGCTCGCCTGTCGGTTACGGAACACCGGCGCATGCTGGAGGATACCGATTGTCGGTGGCTGGTGTTTGGCGCGGATCTGGCGGATCGGGCGGCGGAGCTGCAGCAGCAATTGCCCGAGCTGGCGTGCATCGGGCTTGGCACGTCGCTGGTCGATGGCGACGATTTGCTGACGACGGCTCAGGCCATGGCAACCAGCGAGCCGGAGGTCGCCGTGGCAGCGGATGATGTTGTGCTCACCCTGTTCACATCGGGCACCACCGGCACCCTCAAGGCCGCCCAACACAGCCAGGCCTCATACGCAGCGATCTGCCACAACGTATTGCTCAACCTGGTCACGGTCGCCCCAGGCGATGCGATGCTGCACGCGGCCTCATTGATTCACGCCAGCGGGGTCTTCGTGCTGCCGTTTTGGTTGCGGGGTGGCAAGACGGTGATCATGAGTGGTTTTGAGCCTGAGCACTATCTGAAGCTTATTGAAGAGCATCAGATCACCGCCATCAATCTGGTGCCAACCATGCTGCAGATGTTGTTGGAGCATCCCCTTTTTGACCAGATTGATACCCGCCGGTTACGCCAGGTGATCTATGGAGCGTCGCCAATGCCCCGTCCGGTGATCGAGGCCGCCATGGCCCGCTGGGGGCGTGAAAAGTTCTGGCAATACTACGGCCAGACCGAGTGTCCATTGGCCATTGCGGTGCTGCGCCCGGAACACCACCAAGGCGAAAGGCTCGGCGCCTGTGGTCAACCTGCACTCGACGTCGAAGTGCGCCTGGTGGATGAGCAGGGCCTGGAGGTGCCGGTCGGCCAGCCGGGAGAAATCGTGGTACGGGCGCCGTCGCGCATGCTGGGGTACTACAAGACCGATACGCTCAATCGGGACATGTTCCTGGCGGATGGCTGGTTACGGACCCGCGATATAGCGTGCTTCGACGAGCACGGTTTTTTGCACATGAAGGACCGGACCTCGGACATGATCATCACCGGCGGCTACAACGTTTACCCGCGAGAGGTGGAGGATGCCCTGATGACGCACCCAGCGGTGTTGGAATGCGCGGTCGTGGGCGTGCGGGACAGCAAGTGGGTTGAGGCGGTGACGGCTGCGGTGGTGCGGCGCGCCAAGGTTGACGTCAGCGCCGAGCAACTGATCGATCACGTCGGTCAGCACCTGGCGGCCTACAAAAAGCCCCGTGCGGTGGTGTTCCTGGACAGCATTCCAAAAACGGCGGTGGGCAAACTGGATCGCAAGACTCTGCGGCGGGCGTTCAACGAAGACCGTTGAGTCCGCCGGACTCGTTCAGGCCACCTGTTCCCGGACCCGGGAAGGGGAGGCCTGAAACCAGCGCTGACAGGCCCGGTTGAACGAGCTTTGTCCGTTATAGCCCAGCAGACCTGCAATCTGGGCCATGCTCATGTGGGCCTGGGCCAGATAATCCCGCGCCAGCTCCTTGCGAATCTGTTCCACCAGTTCCTCGAAGACCGCACCTTCGTCCTTCAGCGCCCGCTGTAGGCTACGCCGGCTCATTGCCAGGTGGCTGGCAATGATGTCCAGGGTGCAGCGTCGTTCCAAGGGTAGCAGCCGAATAATCAGATGACGGACCTGGTCGGACAGGCACTGAGTGCTGGCGGACATGCTGTGTTCAACAAACTCCTCCATGGTTCGGCGCATACCCGGATCGTTGTGGTCGATGACCCGGGTCAAGTCGTCGGGTTGCAACAGCAAGGCATTGTGCGTCTGTTCAAACAGCACCGGACAGCCGAAATGGTTCCGGTAGCACGCCGGTGCCGACACTGGCGCGTGCCGGAACAGTACCTTGCGCGGCCGGAACGTTGCGCCATGGAGCACGCTTAACACTTTCATGGCGAAGCCGATCGACAGTTCTATTTTCTGCGTCTTGGGCGTCCCGGCGGCCACCATGGAATCGCAGCACAACCTGGGGCTGTCGGTGGTTTCCGGATTGTCTACCTCTACCCACAGGCCAGGACTGTGGTAGCCGATATAGCGGCCGATGCGCTGCAGGGCGTCGAACACGGTTGATGAATTCTGGGCGATGATGGCAATGGGACCGAGCACGCTCAGGCTCTGTTTCTGCGACATGCGCAAACCAAAATCGGCGCACTCGCACAATTCGGCGGCACGCTCCAGCAACTGGATGGAGCGGACGTAGGGCATCATCTGCTTGGGGTTGGCAATGGCAGCTTCGCTGATGTTGAACTGCTGCAACAGCGGTTCCGGATCTTGGCCCAGTTCCCGGATCAGTTCGGGCAAGGCGGTCATGGCGCTGGTTCGAATCAAGGTGTGGTCGGTCATTTTACCCCGTGGCAGCGATCGGCAATCCCCAGGTTGCCGGCGGCTTGTTGTTGGTCACTGTTGCCTACCCGAATCATACGAACTCCTTCCTGAATGTGAAAGCGTGCCCCGTGTCTGGGCGGGTTGTCACGGCGGAACTGCTGGCACCAAAGGCGAAAAAGCTGGCATTACAAAACAAACACCCGGCCGCAATTGTTAGAAATACTACCCATCGCACCGTCCGACAATAACAAGAGTTCGCACGCCTGCCCCGGGTGGGTGTGTGATGGAGTAACTTCAATATGAACAAGCGAACCCCCTTTGTTGCGCATCGACTCAGTGCCGGCATTGTGTTGGCGCTGGCGTCCGCCGGTATGGCCAACACGGCGTCGGCCTTCAGTTTTAACGCCGGAGAATGGGAGGGCAACCTCAACACCACTGTGTCCATCGGTTCCAGCTGGCGAACCCAGGATCCAGACCCGGACCTCTATTCCGCCGCAAACGCCGCCCTGGTAGGTGAAGAGCCCGGCACCGGCGGCAAGTCCGACGGCGGAAACCTGAACTACGATCGCGGAGACCGTTTTTCCACGGTCGCCAAATTCCTCACCGAACTGTCGCTGGAAAAGGACTACATGGGCGCGGTGGTTCGGGTCAAAGGCTGGTACGACCAGGCGCTGGAGGACCGCGATGTACGGTTGGGCAACCAGGCCAGCGGGTATGACCAGGGCGCGCCCTTGTCCGACCGTGGCTACGATAACCTGCTCAAGTATTCCGGCATCCAGCTGATGGATGCTTTCGTGTACAACACCTGGGACATCAATTATCACCCGCTGCAGGTTCGGTTTGGCCGTCAGGTGGTGAATTGGGGGGAAAGCCTCTTCATCCAGGGTGTCAGTCAAGGCATCAATCCGATCGACGTACCGGCATTTCGTCGCCCGGGTACCGAATTGCGCGAAGTGCTGCTGCCGACCAACATGATCTACGCGAACCTGGGGCTGGGCGGTGGCGTGTCGCTGGAAGCGTTTTATCAGTTCGAATGGGAAAACTCACCGGTTGAGGGCTGCGGCCATTACTGGGCGGTAACCGAGAACCTGATTTCACCCAATGCCAGTGGCTGTGTCAGTGCGGTGGGTGTCGGCCCGGGCTCCAGTGTCGATGACCTGAATAGTGGCACCTATTACCCCCAGGCCAGCCGCAATGACACCAGCGACCAGGGCCAGTTCGGTGTTGCCCTGCGGTTCCCGGTGGATGCCATCGACACGGAATTCGGTCTGTACGCCATCAATTACCATTCCAAATTCCCGTATCTGCTGGTGAATACCGGCAGTGGGCCAGGCACGGCGGCGGTCAGCGGCGCGTTGACGCCAATGCAGGTAGACGCCTTGGGCGGGGCTACCCCGGCGGATGTGTCCTGGGTCTATCCGGAAGACATCCAGCTTTACGGACTCAGTGCAGCGGCGAAC
>JBFHLR010000085.1:0-10946 GCA_041594735.1 Marinobacter sp. | reverse complement strand
CTCTTCAGTTTAAATCATACAGAAGCCGAAGCTTCCAAATAGTGCTCAAGACAAAACTCATTGTTCGACGAGTCGCTGTCTCGATATTTCATGCCGAAATACCTCAGCCAGCGCCCACACGAATTACTTGGTCAACTTTTTAAAGAGCGTTTGGGCTGTTGCCCGATCAAGGCCGCGTATTCTACAGTGTCTCGCGACCTTGTCAACCGTTTATTTTCGTCGTTTTCGATGCTTCCGAAAACCGCCGAAACCTCCCGGCTACCTCGTTCAAGGTGGCGCGCATTTTACCGTGCTGAGCCGCCTTGTCAACCGCTATTTTGAAGAAAGTTAAAACTCTAAATCTTCAACAAAACCAAGCAGTTGCCTTTCGATTTCCGGCCCGCTGAAGTGGCGTGCCCCTCGAAAGAGACGCGCATTCTACAGACCTCAGCGGGGGTGTCAACGAGGTTTTGAAAATATTTCCATATTATTTCAATTTTCGCCAAAACCGCCGCTTTTGCGGCCAGAATCGATCATTCCTTGATCACCATTCTTAGTATAGCTCAGACCTGGCGAGATGAAGAGCGTCGAGCTCGACGCACCAATACCCGAACCGGGCCCGACAGGGCGTAAATCAAAAACCCGCTGAACAGCACGGTACCAGGATCCAGCGCCACCACAACAAAGATCAGCACCACCAGCAGAATGGCCGCAAACGGTACGCGCCCGCGCAGATCGAGATCCTTGAAGCTGCGGTAAAGCACATTGCTCACCATCAATACGCCACTACCACCAACCACTACGATGGTCAGTGCAGTCAACCACCCGGCCGGCTCATAGGCATGAAAACACCAAACCAGGCCAGCCACACAGGCCGCAGCAGAGGGGCTGGGCAAGCCCACGAAGAACTTCTTGTCCACGGAACCGATCTGCGTATTAAAGCGCGCCAGTCGCAAGGCCGCGCCGGCCACATAAATAAACGTCACCGCCCAGCCAAACTGGTCCAGTCCGTTCAGCGACCAGAAAAAAGCCACCAGACCGGGCGCCACCCCAAAGGCCACCATGTCGGCCAGACTGTCGTACTCTTCGCCGAACTTGCTCTGGGTATTGGTCATCCGCGCCACACGGCCGTCCAAGCCATCGAGGATCATCGACACAAAAATCGCAATGGCGGCGTTTTCAAACATGCCATTGGCTGCTGATACGATGGCGTAAAAACCCGAAAACAGGGAAGCGGTTGTCAGCGCATTGGGCAGCAGATAGATCCCTTTGCGCCGCACTGGCGCGCCACCCACCAACTCTTCTTCGACCACCTCGCCGTCGGCATGTTCGTGCACCGGCTCCTCACAGCCAGCCATTTCTGGCTTAAGCTCTTGTTCAGACTTGTCGTTCTTGCTTGTCATTCCTGCCATCCTGAATGTATTTGGAGGGAAGTATAGCAGCCACTCCAGGCCACCCAACCCCTCATCCCAGAAGGGAATTTCCCCGCCCAACGAAAAACGCGGCCATCAAGGGCCGCGCTTTCATGAACCGCCGTGAAGCTTAGTTCTTTTCCTTGTCCACGATCTTGTTGGACGCGATCCAAGGCATCATGGCACGCAGCTGTTCACCGACTTGCTCGATCGGGTGCGCCGCATTGTTACGGCGGGCCGCGGTCATGGACGGATAGTTGTGAGCACCTTCAGAAATGAACATCTTGGCGTACTCACCACTCTGGATACGCTTCAGCGCATTGCGCATGGCAGCGCGTGACTCGTCATTGATCACTTCCGGACCAGTAACGTACTCACCATACTCCGCGTTGTTGGAGATGGAGTAGTTCATGTTGGCAATGCCGCCTTCGTACATCAGGTCAACGATGAGCTTGAGCTCGTGCAGACACTCGAAATACGCCATTTCCGGAGCGTAACCCGCTTCGGTCAGGGTTTCGAAGCCCGCCTTGACCAATTCAACAGCGCCACCACACAGAACCGCCTGCTCGCCGAACAGGTCAGTTTCGGTCTCGTCCTTGAACGTGGTCTCGATGATACCGGTACGACCGCCGCCAACACCGCTGGCGTAAGACAGGGCGACGTTCTTGGCGTTGCCGGAAGCGTCCTGGAAGATGGCGATCAGGTCAGGGATACCGCCGCCCTTCACAAACTCGGAGCGCACGGTGTGACCCGGCGCCTTCGGCGCGATCATGATGACATCCAGGTCTTTGCGCGGCACGATCTGGTTGTAGTGGATGGCAAAACCGTGGGCGAAGGCCAGAGTGGCGCCTTCTTTCAGGTTCGGCTCAATCTCTTCCTTGTACAGCTGCGCCTGGAATTCATCCGGGGTCAGGATCATGACCACGTCTGCAGCGGCAACGGCAGCAGGAACTTCGCTTACGTTCAGGCCATGGGCCTCAGCCTTGGCAACGGAAGAAGAGCCCGGGCGCAGACCCACAGTGACATCAACACCGGAATCCTTCAGGTTGCACGCATGCGCGTGGCCCTGGGAACCGTAACCGATGACGGCTACCTTCTTGCCCTGGATGATGGAAAGATCACAATCCTTATCGTAATAAACCTGCATGATAAACCTCTACTTTGAGTTGGCATTGCTGCCATGTTTCAACACTGAATTCTAAACCGGGACATCAGATGCTCAGAATCTTTTCACCTCGGGCAATCCCGGACACCCCGGAACGCACCACTTCCAGCACACCCGCGGTGCCGACAGCCTGGATAAAGCCATCCAGCTTTTCGCTATCCCCCGCCAGCTGCACGGTGTACACCGAGCTGGTGACATCAACAATCTGTCCCCGGAAGATGTCCACGGTGCGCTTGATCTCTGCCCGCTGGGATCCGGTCGCCTTAAGCTTAATGAGCATCAGCTCGCGCTCAATGTGGGAACCCTCGGTCAGGTCCACCAGCTTGACCACCTCAATCAGCTTGTTGAGCTGCTTGGTGATCTGCTCGATGACCTTGTCAGAGCCCGTCGTGGTGACCGTCAGTCGGGATAGGGTTTCATCCTCGGTGGGAGCAACCGTCAGAGTTTCGATGTTGTAATTGCGCTGAGAAAACAGGCCGACCACCCGCGACAACGCGCCGGGCTCGTTCTCCAGCAGTACTGAAATAATACGACGCATGGTGATCAGACCCTCTCCGTTTTGCTGAGCCACATATCCTTCATCGAACCACGGGCCACCTGCATCGGGTAGACGTGCTCGAAGCGGTCAACGTAGATGTCCAGGAACACCAGCTTGTCCTTCATGGCCAAAGCCTCTTTCAGCTTCGGCTCCAGATCTTCTTTCTTCTCAATGCGAATACCCACATGGCCGTAGGACTCAGCCAGCTTGATGAAGTCCGGCAGTGATTCCATGTAGGACTGAGAGTGGCGTGACTCGTAGTTCATGTCCTGCCACTGTTTCACCATGCCCAGCGCCTGATTGTTCAGGTTGATAATCTTCACCGGCAGATCGTACTGCTTACAGGTGGACAGCTCCTGGATGTTCATCTGGATGCTTCCCTCACCGGTAATGCACAGCACTTCGTCATCCGGGAAGTTCAGTTTCACGCCCATGGCCGCAGGCAGACCGAAGCCCATGGTGCCCAGGCCTCCGGAGTTGATCCAGCGGTTGGGCTTGTCAAACTTGTAGTACTGCGCAGCGAACATCTGGTGCTGCCCTACGTCGGAGGTCACAAAGGCTTTGCCATCGGTGAGTCGCCACAGTGTCTCAATCACCTCTTGCGGCTTGATGACATCCGGGCTGGCTTCATAACGCATGCCGTGGAAGGCCCGCCACTCATCGATCTGTTTCCACCAGGCCGCCAGCGCCTCGGCATCCGGCTTCTCTTTAGCTTCCTTGACCAGGGTGAGCATTTCCTTGAGCACCGCGTCCACCGGTCCAACAATGGGCACGTCAGCTTCTATGGTCTTGGAAATGGAGGCCGGATCGATATCGATGTGAATAATCCGTGCCCCGGGACAGAACTTTTCGGTGGCGTTGGTAACCCGGTCGTCAAAGCGAGCGCCGACACAGAGAATCAGGTCGGAGTGATGCATCGCCATATTGGATTCATAGGTGCCGTGCATCCCCAGCCAGCCCAGGTGCTGCTTGTCGGTCGCCGGATAACAGCCGATACCCATGAGCGTGTTGGTGATGGGGTAACCCAGGGTCCGCACCAGTTCGATCAACTGCTCTGAAGCCTTACCGAGAATCACGCCACCGCCGGCATAAATCATCGGCCGCTTGGCCGCCAGCAGCATATCCACCGCTTTTTTGATCTGGCCGGCATGCCCCCGCACTGCGGGATTGTAGGAACGCAGCTTGACCTTTTTGGGGTACGAATATTCGTAGCGCTCGTTTGGCGTGGTCATATCCTTGGGGATATCCACGACAACCGGTCCGGGACGGCCGGTCGAGGCAATATAGTAGGCCTTGCGAATTACTTCGGGAATTTCTTCCGGATGGCGAACACTCAGGTTGTGCTTCACCACCGGGCGGGAGACACCGATCATATCGGTCTCCTGGAAGGCATCTTCACCGATCAGGCTCGATGCCACCTGGCCACACAACACCACCATGGGAATGGAATCCATGAAGGCGGTAGCGATGCCAGTAATCGTGTTGGTGGCTCCAGGACCCGAGGTCACCAGTACGGTACCTGGTTTTCCAGTCGCACGGGCGTAGCCGTCGGCCATATGGACCGCCGCCTGTTCGTGTCGAACCAGAATATGCTTGACTTTGTCCTGCCTAAACAGCGCATCATAGATATGCAGCGCTGCACCACCTGGATAGCCGTAAATGTACTCGATCCCTTCATCCTGCAGGGAACGGATCAGCATGTCGGCGCCAGACAATAACTCCACGTTTTCTACCCTCTGCTACGAGTGAATGTTCCGGGGTTTCGGCCCCGGTTGCCTGGATACCCGGTATCTGAGCTTCTTGTGAAAGCCGAACCGGATGTTCCGCCACACCATTTGACGAGAGGTTGTCTCCTGGCCAACCGCGCTCCTGAGGGTTGCGGAGAGCGGCCAATCAACGGGTTGCACGATTGCAACAACCATTTGCGTCCACGACGCAAAGTGTTCAGTGTGGTAATTAACGGGGGATACTTGCTCGGGATTGCCTGCCGTATTGACCCCTGTCTTCAGGCAATCGGTAATTGTGACAGCGCGAAACTCCCTGTCAATAGCGGCGACCAAGAGAATCCACCGGCAAGCAAA
Source organism: Marinobacter sp. (assembly GCA_041594735.1). Lineage (GTDB taxonomy): Bacteria > Pseudomonadota > Gammaproteobacteria > Pseudomonadales > Oleiphilaceae > Marinobacter. The sequence continues at coordinate 5,771 of JBFHLR010000085.1, read as the reverse complement.
GTGAAGCTTTGCCATACTGTGCGTATTCTGTGAATCAGGAAATTGCACAGCACTGTGTAAAACCCGCACAATAGTCGGACAATGATTCTAAGAAATTGCAAAGACTCCAACACCAAGCGGGTATCCTCAACCACCTGCGATCCATCCATAGATCACGAGTATAGGCATGAACAGCAGATCACTACTTCTGGCAGTTGTTATTGCTATAGTCCCCGGCAGCGCCATCAGCGAATCCGTTTACAAATGGACCGATGAAGACGGCATTACCCATTTTGGGGACCGCCAGCCTGCCGGCACCCGGGCAGAAACCGTGAACATCCGAACCGGTGGATCGGCCAATCGGGTTGCCGGCCAGAGTCCACAGGATCAGGTTGAAGAACTGGAAGGGCGGCAGCAGGACGCCGCGGAACGCCAGCGCCTGGAGGTGGTTGAAGAAGCCCGTCAAAAACAGCGCAGCGCCAATTGCGAAGCCGCCCAGAGCAACTTGAGAATCCTGGCTTCCACCAGCCGGATTCGCGTCGAGGAAGACGGCGAACAGCGCTACCTGACGCCGGACGAGATCATCGAAAAACGCAAATCCTTCGAGCAGATTGCGCAGGAAAATTGCGGCCCGGAGCCAGGCGAATAACGCTCGCCTGGCAGTCTGCGCTTTAGTTACGCGCACTTATACAAAGCATTTTTCACTCGGCGCCTCTCACCAACATCTTCTGCACCAGGCACTTTTTCACAAAGCGCCTGGTGCAGCCTCACCCCTCCTGCGAGCGGCTTCAGGCCTTGGTAAACGCCAACTCATGCCCGGCCACCGAGGCCTGGATGCGGTCGCCAGGGACAAACTCTCCCTTCAGCAGCCGTTGCGCCAGCGGGTTTTCGATCATGCGCTGGATGGCCCGCTTCAGCGGCCGCGCGCCGTACACCGGGTCGTAACCCACTTCCGCCAGCAGGTTCATGGCATCATCCGTCAGCACCAGCGACATCTCCTGATCCCTCAGACGCCGGTTGAGCAGCTCGATCTGCACCTTGGCGATGCCATGAATCTGCTCGCTGCCCAGGGGATGGAACACCACCACCTCATCAACCCGGTTGATGAACTCGGGCCGGAAGTGAGTACCAACCACCTCCATTACCGCAGACTTCATGGCCTCGTACTGTGCCTCTCCGGCCTTCTGCTGAATGATGTCGGAGCCCAGGTTGGAGGTCATGACAATCACCGTGTTGCGGAAATCCACGGTGCGGCCCTGGCCATCGGTGAGGCGGCCATCCTCAAGCACCTGCAACAGAATGTTGAACACGTCGGGATGGGCCTTCTCCACCTCATCGAGCAATAACACCGAATAGGGGCGACGGCGCACGGCTTCGGTCAGGTAACCCCCTTCCTCATAACCCACGTAACCAGGAGGCGCGCCGATCAACCGGGCCACCGAATGCTTCTCCATGAACTCCGACATATCGATGCGCACCATGGCCTCTTCGGTATCGAACAGGAATGACGCCAACGACTTGCACAACTCGGTTTTGCCCACCCCGGTCGGTCCCAGGAACAGAAAAGAGCCGTTGGGGCGATTCGGGTCCGACAGACCGGCACGGGAACGTCGCACCGCGTTGGCCACCGCCTCTACTGCCTCATCCTGACCGATCACCCGGGCATGCAGCGCCTCTTCCATCCGCATCAATTTGTCGCGCTCTCCCTCAAGCATCTTGGACACCGGAATGCCGGTCCACTTGGAAACCACCTCGGCGATCTCCTCATCGGTCACCCGGTTGCGCAACAACTTCATTTCCATCATTTCCGCCTGGCTCGCCATATCCAGCTGGCGCTCCAGCTCCGGAATGCGGCCATACTGCAACTCCGACATTTCCGCCAGGTTGCCGGCACGGCGGGCGTTCTCCAGATCAATGCGCGCCTGTTCCAGCTGACTCTTGATCTTCTGGGAGCCCTGCAGCGCCGCCTTCTCGGTGTTCCACACCTCTTCCAGATCGGCGTACTCGCGCTCAATGGTGCCGATAACCCCCTTAAGCTCCTCCAACCGCTTCCTGGACGCGGCGTCGGTTTCCTTCTTCAGCGCCTCCCGCTCGATCTTCAGCTGGATCAGGCGGCGTTCCAGCCGATCGAGGGCTTCCGGCTTGGAGTCCATCTCCATGCGAATCTGGCTGGCGGCCTCGTCCACCAGATCGATGGCCTTGTCCGGCAACTGACGGTCGGTGATGTAACGATGGGACAGCTTGGCTGCGGCAATGATGGCGCCGTCTGTCACCTCGACACCGTGATGCACCTCGTAGCGCTCTTTCAGCCCTCGCAGGATGGCAATGGTGTCCTCTTCGTTGGGCTCGGACACCAGCACCTTCTGGAAGCGCCGCTCCAAGGCCGCGTCCTTCTCGATGTGCTCCCGGTATTCATCCAGGGTGGTGGCCCCAACGCAGTGCAGTTCCCCCCGCGCCAGCGCCGGCTTGAGCATGTTGCCGGCGTCCATGGCGCCTTCGGCCTTGCCAGCCCCGACCATGGTGTGCAGTTCGTCAATGAACAGGATGATCTGGCCTTCCTGCTTGGCCAGCTCATTCAACACCGCCTTCAGGCGTTCCTCGAATTCGCCGCGAAACTTGGCACCGGCAATCAGCGCGCCCATGTCCAGCGACAGCACTTGCTTGCCCCGCAAGCCTTCCGGCACCTCGCCGTTGACGATGCGCTGCGCCAGCCCCTCGACGATGGCGGTTTTCCCCACCCCTGGCTCGCCAATCAGCACCGGATTGTTCTTACGTCGACGCTGCAACACCTGAATGGTACGACGTATCTCATCGTCGCGACCGATCACCGGATCCAACTTGCCAGCCTCGGCCCGCTCGGTGAGATCAATGGTGTACTTGGCCAGGGCCTGGCGATTCTCTTCCGCAGACGCATCGTTGACCGCCTCGCCACCACGCACCTGGTTGATGGCAGCCTGCAGCGCCGCCTTATCGACGCCCTGGGTCCGCAACAGCTGCCCCAGAGCACCGCGATCCTCCAGCGCCGCCAGCAGCACCAGCTCACTAGAGATAAACTGGTCACCGTGCTGTTGCGCCAGTTTGTCGGCAATGTTGAACAGGCGCCCCAGGTCGTTGGACATAGACACGTCGCCGGCCGAGCCCTGCACTTCCGGCAGCTTGTCGATCGCTGTTACCAGGGCCTGACGAAGCCGCCCCGGCTCCACGCCGACCTGCTTCAGCAACGGCTTGATTGAACTGTTGTCCTGATCCAGCAGAGCCTGCAGCAGATGGAGCGGTTCGATAAAGTTGTGATCCTTGCCGACCGCAAGTGATTGGGCATCAGCCAGTGCCATTTGCAACCGGCTGGTGAGCTTGTCGATTCTCATGCTGTACGAGTCCCCGATGTCTTCAATGCAGTCTGACTGAAGCTAGCCCCATGGTTACCGGAGCCGAGCAAACTGCAGATGGCTTTGAAAGTATATGTAAGGACTGCACCGAGGACTTCAAGCGAGAAGCGATCAAGGACGATCAGGAATCAGGGTCAAGCCAGACAAAGCTGGCCATCCGTCCAGTCACTCTGTCCCGTCGATAGGAATAGAAACGGCTAGCATCGGCCACCGTGCAGTGGTCACCACCGTAGACCTGAACCACCCCCAACCGCTGCAGGCGCTGGCGAGCCAACTGGTAGATATTGGCCAGATAATGTCCCGGCCGATCAAGACTCGGACGGAAGGCCAATGCCGCCTCACCGGCCTGGCCAACAAAGGCGTCGCGAACCTCGGGACCAACCTCAAAACGGTCCGGGCCAATGGCGGGCCCCAGCCAAGCCAGTAACTGCTCTGGCGGGCAGGCCAGCGCACCGATCGTGCGTTCCAGCACCCCCCCGCACAGCCCCCGCCAACCGGCATGGGCCGCCGCCACCCGAGTTCCGTGCTGGTCGCAAAACAGCACCGGCAGGCAGTCGGCGGTCAACACCGTACAGACCTGCCGGAACTCCGTGGTAAAGCTGGCATCGGCATCGGGCACATCTTTGACCGGTAGGCGAACCACGTCGGTGCCATGAACCTGGTTCAGCCAGTAGAAGCGCTCCGCACCGAGCCCGACCCAGTGCGCCAGGCGCCGACGATTTTCCTGCACGTGGGCAGCCACATCCTGGACGTGGCTGCCGAGGTTCAAAGAGGCCCAGCCAGACTCACTGACACCACCCGGACGGGTGCTGCACCCGGCCCGCACCCGCGCTGGCGCCGGCCAGTCAGGCCTCAGGATCGACAGCTCAGAAGTCACGCTGTTCCAGCTCATCCCGATGCGTTCGCAACGCCGCCAGCAACGCCACCATATCGTCCGGCAGGGGTGTCTCCCAGCTCATGAGCTCACCCGTGGCCGGGTGCTCCAGGGTCAGTTTACGGGCATGCAGGGCCTGGCGGTGGAAGCCCCCGAGCAGCTCTCGCAGCTCATCGGTGGTGCCCTTGGGGTGACGAATGCGCCCGCCGTAGGCAGGGTCCCCCACCAGCGGATGCTTGATATGGCTCATGTGAACCCGGATTTGGTGGGTCCGGCCGCTCTCGAGCTGGCACCGGACATGGGTATGGGCGACGAAACGCTCAATCAGGCGATAGTGGGTCACGGCGGGTTTGCCGGTGGCCACCACCGCCATTTTCTTGCGGTCCCGGGGGTGGCGGCCAATGGGCGCATCCACCGTGCCCCCGCCGGTCAGCGTGCCCACGATGACTGCTTCGTACTCCCGTCCCATGGTGCGGGTTTGCAGCTGATCCACCAGCGAGGTGTGGGCAATCAGGCTGCGGGCCACCACCATGATGCCGGAGGTGTCCTTGTCGAGTCTGTGGACAATCCCCGCCCGGGGTAACTTGTCCACTTCCGGGGCATGGTGGAGCAAGGCGTTGACCAGGGTGCCATCGGCATGGCCGGCGGCCGGGTGAACCACCAGGCCCGCGGGCTTATTGATCACCAGCAGGTGCTCATCCTCGTAGACCACGTCCAGCTCGATCGATTCCGCCTGCCAGGTGACCTGGGCTTCCGGCTCCGCATCCAGCTCAAGGCGGTCATCCAGCATGACCTTGTCTCGCGGCTTGCAGGCCTTGCCGTTCACCGTCAACGCCCCACTCCTGATCCAGCTCTGCAACCGCGAGCGCGAGTGCTCAGGCATCAACGCCGCCGCCGCCTGATCGAGACGGCGATCGCTGAGTTCCGGAGGAATTACGTAGGATTCGGTGATGCGATTGTCAGAGGTCATTCAAGGCCCGATCGATTAAGTGAAAATTACGTTTCGGTGAGTTTTTAAAACGCCGGAGCAGCCAATACTGCACAAGCCGGGTCAACCCCGCTACAATAAGCCACCACTAAAGTGAGCCGCTACTAAAGTGAGCCATTACTAAAGTAAGCCACCACTAAAATGGCCCATCAAAAAGTGGCCAGTCACTAATGGCCGGTCACTCGGCTTCGATCATTATACGGGATTCCGGCATGAGATCAGTTTTTCGCGTCATCCTTCTCGCCAGTCTGGCCCTGGTGCTCAGCGGCTGCGCCAGCAAGTCTCAGGAGGAAGTCCTGCCGGAGAAGGCCTACTACGAGAGCGCCCGAGAGGCGATGAATTCCGGCAACTTCAGCGAGGCCGAACGCAACCTCGACTTCCTGGAAACCTACTACCCATTCGGTCGCTACGCCGAACAGGCGCAACTCGACTTGATCTATGCCCGCTACCAGAACCTGGATCTCGAAGGCGCCCGTGCCGCCGCCGACCGTTTTCTGCGCCTCAACCCCCAGAGTGAACACGCGGATTATGCCCTGTATCTGCG
>JBFHLR010000084.1:0-10989 GCA_041594735.1 Marinobacter sp. | reverse complement strand
TTTCGATGTGACGGGGCTCCATCACCGCTTTTTCCAGGATCAGTTCGTCATCGCCAAACGCCTGTTTGGCTTCCGAGCGGGCCCGGGCGATGTTGTCGGTCAGGGCGCCTTCGTCATGGACCAGCCGCATGCCGCGGCCACCGCCGCCGGCGGAGGCCTTGATCATCAATGGGTAACCGATGTCCTTGGCGGCGATGATCAGCTGCTCATCACTGGCGTTGTCGCCCTCAAAGCCGGGAACCACCGGCACGCCGGCCTCCTGCAGGGCGATTTTGGAGCGACGCTTGCTGCCCATCAGCTCGATGGCGGCCGCGGGTGGTCCCACAAACACCAGGCCGGCATCGGCGCAGGCGGTGGCAAAGCCGGCGTTTTCCGACAGGAAACCATAGCCGGGGTGGATGCAGTCGGCGCCGGTTTTATGGGCGGCGTCGAGGATGGCGTCGGCGTTGAGGTAGGAGGCGGCCACCTGGGCAGGCCCGATCCGTACCGCCTCGTCGGCTTCCTCAACGTGCAGGGCGTTGGCATCGGCATCGGAGTACACCGCCACGGTGCGATAGCCCAGTGATCGTGCGGTCCGGATCACCCGGACCGCGATCTCGCCCCGGTTGGCAACTAACAGTTTCTTCAGCATGGCGAGTCCTCAGTGATCATCTGCCGGCCCGGCTTGCGCCCAGGCTGGTGGCCGTTTCTGGACAAAGGCCAGGGTGCCTTCGGCGCCTTCAGGGCCGCGCACCGCGGCGGCAAACTGTTCCGCGGCGTCATCCAGCAGGCTGTGCATGGGTTCCTTGCCGACACGGTGCAGCAGGCGCTTGGTGGCAGCGGTGGCCTGCGGCGCACAGTGTCGAACGCACTCAAGGGCCTCGGTGACGGCAGACTCGACGGCCTCGTCGTCGGCGCAGTACCGGTGTACTAGCCCCAGGCGCTGGGCTTCGGCGCCGTCGATACGGAGTCCCAAAAGGGCGAGGCGCCGGGTTTGAGTCAGGCCGATGCGTTCCACCACAAACGGAGCGATCTGGGCGGGGATGACTCCCAGGCCGGTTTCCGGCAGGCCGAACTTGACCGTGGGGCCGGCAATGGCCAGGTCGGAGACGCAGGCCAGGCCGAAGCCGCCGCCCATCACCGCGCCCTCCAGCACCGCAATGACCACCTTGCTGGATTCGTTGACCCGCTGGATCATCTGTCCAAAGGCCCGGTTGAGGCGGTAAAACGGATCCTGTTCGCTCTCCGCCGCTGGCTGGCTGCGGGCACCGGCCATGTCCTTGATGTCGCCGCCGGCGCAGAAATGGCCCTCGCTGCCACGGAGGACCACGGCACGGATGCCATCGTCGGACTCGATCTGATCAAACACGGTGGCCAGCTCGGCCACCATCTGCAGGCTCATGGCATTACGGACCTGGGGCCGGTTCAGGGTGATCCTCAGGACATGGCCCTGGTATGCCAGGTCAAGGGTGTCGCAATGGGGTAAGTTGCTCATGACTGTCTCCGGCTGTATTCCTATTTCCGTTTGCCGGGCAGGGTGCCCATCATCTTGCAGATAATGCCCAGCATGATCTCGTCGGCACCGCCACCGATGGAGGCCAAGCGTACATCCCGGAAGGCCCGGGACAGCGGGTTGTCCCACATGTAGCCCATGCCACCCCAGTACTGCAGGCAGCTATCCGTGACTTCACGGCCGAGGCGGCCGGCCTTGAGCTTGGCCATGGAGGCCAGGCGTGTCGCGTCCTTGCCCTCGATGTGCAGCTCACAGGCCTGGTAGGTGAGGGCCCGCAGGGCTTCGATTTCGGTTTGCAGCTCGGCCAGGCGGAAATGGATCACCTGGTTGTCGATAAGGGGTTGACCGAAGGTCTTTCGCTCGCGGCAGTACTCAATGGTTTTCTCGATGCAGTTTTCCAACGCCAGGATCATATTGGCGCATGCCCACATACGCTCCTCCTGAAACTGCATCATCTGCATCATGAAGCCGGTGCCTTCGGCGCCGATGCGATTGCGTTGCGGCACCCGGACATCGTCGAAGAACACCTGGGCGGTTTCCGATGAGCGCATGCCCAGCTTGTTCAGGTGGCTGCTGAAACTGATGCCGGGGCTGTTCATTGGCACCACGATGAGGGATTTGTTCTTGTGGGCGGAATCGTCCGAGGTGTTGGCCAGCAAGCAGATGAAATCCGCCTTCGGGGAGTTGGTGATCCACATCTTCGAGCCGTTGATGATGTAGTCGTCGCCGTCCTTCCTGGCGGTGGTCTTCAGGCCCGCCACGTCGGAGCCCGCGCCCACTTCGCTGACGCCGATACAGCCCACCATGTCACCGGCGATGGCCGGCACCAGATAGTCCCGTTTCAGCTCATCGGAACCGAAGCGGGCAAGGGCCGGGGTGCACATATCGGTCTGTACCCCAATGGACAGGGGCACGCCGCCGCAGGTGGCGCGGCCAAATTCTTCCGCCGCCACCAGGTTGTAGCTGTAGTCCAGCCCCATGCCGCCATACTCTTCCGGCTTGTGAATGCCCAGAAGGCCCAGGTTGCCCAGCTTCTTGAAGACCTCGTGGATGGGGTATTCGCCGGCCTCTTCCCATTCGTCGATGTGGGGGTTGAGTTCCTTTTCGACGAAGTCGCGCACGGTTTTTCTGAGGGCGGTGTGTTCTGCGGTGAATTTCATGGGTCGCTCCGTAATTTCGTGACTGATGCTTGTTGTTGTGATCTTGGATTAGAGACGGCCAACACCAAAAGTGTTGGGGCGCAGCGGGCGCGCTTCCGCCTCGCGACAGACGGCCAGGGCCAGGGCCAGCACCCGGCGGGTATCTCGCGGGTCGATCAGGCCGTCGTCCCACAGGCGGGCGGTGCCAAACAGCGCGGTGGAGCCGTCCTCCAGTTTCTTGGCGGTGGCCTGCTCCAGGAACGTCAGGGTCTTCTCATCGGGTTCGACACCGCTGCGGCGCTGTTTCTCCTCCGCCACGATGCGCATGACCTTGCCGGCCTGGGCGGGGCCCATCACCGCGGTGCGGCTGTTGGGCCAGGCAAAGATGAAGCGGGGGTCCAGTCCTCGGCCACACATGGCGTAGTTACCGGCGCCGTAGGAACCGCCCACCACCACCGCGAGCTTGGGCACCCGGCAGTTGGCGACGGCCTGGATCATCTTGGAGCCGTGTTTGATGATGCCGTTCTGCTCGGAATGGGTGCCCACCATGAAGCCGGTGGTGTTGTGCAGGAACAGCAGGGGAGTGCCAGCCTGGTCGCAAAGCTGGATGAACTGGGCCGCCTTGACCGCGCCCTGGGCGGTGATCGGACCGTTATTGCCGATGATGCCCACGGCGTGGCCTTCCAGACGGATGGTGCCGCATACGGTCTGATCGTCGTAGTCGTTCTTGAAATCCAGGAAGCGGGAGCCGTCGGCGATGCGGGCGATGATTTCCCGCACGTCGTAGGGTTTCTTGGCGTCGACCGGGACTACGCCCACCAGTTCGTCGGGGGAATACCTGGGTTCTTCCCATTCCACCGGGCGCGACACCGGCAGCTGCTCGTTCCAGGGCAGCGCGGAAAGGATGTTGCGGGCGTGGCGGATGCCGTCGGCATCGTCCTCGGCCAGGTATTCGGCGGTACCGGCCACCAGGGCGTGCATCTCGGCGCCGCCGAGTTCCTCGTCGGTGGCGATTTCACCGGTGGCCGCTTTCAGCAGGGGCGGGCCGGCCAGGAACATCTTGGCCTTGTTGCGCACGGTGATCACGTAATCGGACAGTCCGGGCTGGTAGGCGCCACCGGCGGTGGCATTGCCGTGGACCACGGTGACCTGAGGGATGCCCGCCGCCGACATCCGGGCCTGATTGGCAAAGCCCCGGGCACCCAGCACGAAGATATCGGTGGCGTAATTGAGGTTAGCGCCGCCGCTTTCGGACAGCGACACCACCGGCAGTTTGTTTTCCATGGCGATCTGCTGCAGACGCAGGGTCTTGTCGAGGCCGGCGGGGGTGATGGTGCCGCCTTTGATGGCGCTGTTGCTGGCCACCACCAGGCAGCGAATACCGCTGACCATGCCGATGCCGGCAATGATGCCGCCGCCGGCCATGCTGCCGTCCTTGTCGTCATGCATCTTGTATCCGGCCAGGGAGCACAGTTCCAGGAACGGGGTGCCCCGGTCCAGCAGGCGGTTGAGACGGTCCCGTGGCAGCAGCTTGCCGCGCTGGGTGAACTTCGCCCGGGCCGCTTCCGCCAGATCCAGTACTTTCTGTTCCACCTCGCGCCAGGTCTGGATATGAGTTTCCATGGCCTCGGCGTTGGCGCGATACTCGTCCGATGCTGGGGTGAGGCTGCTTTCAAGCACTTCCATGACAGTTCTCCTCAGGACTCACTGAGCACGTTGGGCGTGGCGCTGCGATGAAAACCGTTATACGGCGCATTGTTCCTGGCGTTCGGCAGTGGCCAGATGGGGGAGCCCTGGGAGGCGCCGCCGTCGATGCGCAGGCAATCGCCGTTGATAAACGCCGCGCCGGGGCTGAGCAGGAAGCAGATGGCGGAGCTGATCTCCGCTTCGGTGCCCATGCGCTTGATGGGCACGAAATTCGCCAGATTGCGGATCCACTCGCGCATGGATTCCGGATAGTTGTCCATGCCGCTGGAGGCGATCCAGCCCGGCGCCACCGCATTGACCCGAACGCCGGAGTGGCCCCATTCGTAGGCGGCGGTCTGGGTAAAGTTCACCATCCCCGCCCGCGCCGCGCCGGAATGGCCCATGCCAGGCATGCCACCCCACATGTCGGCGACGATATTGACGATGGCGCCGCCAGTCTTGGACAACGCCTGGGTGTAAGCCTCCCTCGCCATTAGGAAGCCCCCGGTCAGGTTGGTGCGCACCACGGTTTCCCAGCCTTTCTGATTGATGCCGGTCAGCGGTGATGGAAACTGGCCGCCGGCGTTGTTGACCACCGCATTCAGGCCGCCGTGTTCTTCAATGATGGCCTGCACCGTGGCCTTGACCGACGCTTCCTCGCGGATATCGCAGACATGGGCGCTGGCGATGCCGCCGTCTTCGAGGATCTCGGCTTTCACCGCCTCCACCTTCTCGACCTTGCGGCCGACCAGGGCAACCCGGGCACCCAGCGATGCCAGTTCGTGGGCGGTGCAACGGCCGATGCCGGAGCCGCCGCCGGTCACGATGATGGTCTGACCTTCAAACAGGCCGGGGCGCAGAACGGATTGATAACTCATGATTGGGTTCCTTTATTCAATACTGAGGAGGCAACCGGTACTGGTATCTCCAGAAGTTGCTGGGCGAAAGCCTTGCCCTGGGGGTCGATGCGCAGACTGGCGACACCGCCGCCGCCGAGGCTGTGCTCCAACAGGAAGTTGAGGGCGTGTAACCCGGGCAGGGTCCAGCGCCTGACCCGTCCGCTGTCCGGGTTCAGGGTGTGTGCCATCCAGTCGGCAACCCGGTCTTCGCTGAGGGCGGCAGTGATGAACGGCAGGTACTCCGGTTGACGGGCGATGACGCCGATGTTGCTGTGATCGCCTTTGTCGCCACTGCGGGCCCAGGCCAGCTCGATCAGCGGGACTTCGGTGTCGGTGGCCGGTGCGGTGTCCACAGGGCTGTCCGCCGGCAGGGTGTCCGGATCGAAGCCGCCGCCGGTCGCCACCGCCACTGGGGCTGAGGTATTGGCCAGATCCACCGTGACCGTCACCCGGTCCTTGGGCACCAGGCAGGAATAAAGTCGGATCTTGGGCCATACCGTGGGACGGCCGCCAACGATGCCGGTCAGGCCCGGTGCCATGCCGGTGGCAGCCTGGGCGATTTCCCGTGAGAACAGCACCAGTGCGTCCTTCTTGGGATGCGCCACGCTGATTTTTACCACCACCTCGCGACAGCGCTCACTGCGACCGTGGGGGCCGTAGGTGGCTTCAGTACCGAGCAGCTCAATGCTGGTGTCGGAGTAGGGCGGCAAGTCCCTTTCCTGAAACATCCGGCCGGTCTTGGCCAAGATGGCGTCGGCCACCCGCTGCGCCTTGGCTTTGGCGTCGATGCCGGCGAGCAGGAAGGTCACCGTGCACTTGAAGCCGTCGGGCCAGGTTCCCGAGACCTTGTAACTGTCGGTAGGCGCCCGGCCCGTGGCACCGGTAACCCGAACCCGGTCCGGGCCTATCTCTTCCAGCGTAACTTGGGTGAAATCGCAGCTGACATCCGGTAGCAGGTAGGCTCGTGGATCGCCGATTTCATACACCAGCTGTTCGGCCACGGTGCCGCGGCTGACCTGGCCACCGGTGCCCTCGGGTTTGGTGATGACGAACTCGCCGGAGGCGCGGACTTCGGCAATGGGGAAGCCCATGTCCTCGAAGCCATCCGCCACATCCTGCCAGTCGGTGAAGTTGCCGCCGGTGGCCTGGGCACCGCATTCCAGCAGGTGTCCTGCCAGGCTGCCCTGGGCCAGCCGGTCGTAGTCGTTCCAGGCCCAGCCGAACTCATGCACCATCGGCGCCAGCACCAGGGCGCTATCGGCGACGCGTCCGGTGATGACGATGTCCGCTCCCTGCTCCAGGGCGGCCACCAGGCCAGGTGCGCCTAGATAGGCATTAAGGCTCACCATCACTGGCGGCATGGGTGCGCCGGTGGCCATCTCGGAGACGCCGGCTTCCGCCAGGGCCTTCTTCTGGGGCATCAGGTCGTCGCCCAGCACCAGCGCGATGTTGAGGTTCACACCGGCCTGATCACACGCCGCTTTCAGTGCATCCCGACAGGCCACCGGATTGACCCCGCCGGCGTTGCTGAGCACGCGAATGCCTTTGGCCTTGATGGTCTGCAGCAAGGGCGCCATGACCGTCTGGACAAAATCCCGGGCGTAGCCCGCGTCGGGATCCTTCATTTTTTGACCGGCCATGATCGACATGGTGATCTCGGCCAGGTAGTCGGACACCAGGTAGTCGATGTCGCCATGCTGGACCAGCTGCCGTGCCGCGGTTTCGGTATCGCCCCAGAAGGCGGCGGAACAACCGATGCGAATGGATTGCGGAGGGGTGTCGAGCTCTGCCATGGGATGACCCTGTTGTAAGGATGGTGGTGATGTCTTGGGCGTAATGGTGAAATGACGATACCAAGCAAGCGCTTGGTTTGTAAATAGGCCGGAACGCGATAGAATGGGCCCTTTCTGACAACCTGCCGGATTTGCCCGTGAATCAAGACGCCATTCTCCAAGCCCTCGTAGCCGATAAACTGGTTTCAGCCCCTGGTAGCGCCCGCGGTCGTTTACTGAAAGAAGCCGCCCGTTTGTTCCGGGACGACGGCTATGAGCGAACCACAGTGCGGGATCTGGCGGCGGCGGTTGGTATTCAGTCCGGTAGCCTGTTTCATCACTTCCGCACCAAGGAGGCCATCCTCAAGGCGGTGATGGTGGAGACCATCCACCTGAACACCGCGTTGATGCGGGCGGCGGTCGACGAGGCTGAAGGCGATCGTGCCAAGCTAAGGGCGTTGATCCAAGCCGAGCTGGAGTCCGTTAACGGTCAGACCGGGGAAGCCATGGCGGTGCTGGTGTTCGAGTGGCGTAGCCTGTCCGTTGAAGCGCAGGAAGAGGTGCTGCAGTTGCGGGATATTTATGAGCAGCTTTGGTTGGAGGTGCTGGGGCGTCTCCACCGGTCGGGTGAGGTGAGCGCCGATCCGTTCGTGGTCCGGCGGCTGCTCACCGGCTCCTTGAGCTGGACCGTGACCTGGTTCCACTCCGGGGGAAAGATGGGGTTGTCGGAGTTGACCGATCAGGTGATGTTGAGCCTTGGTCTGATTGATTAATTTTCCTTTCGATATGGCACGTCCGTGCCATTTCTGTTATTAACGTTAACATCCTGAAAATGAAAGGGATGTAAGAAAGTTGCCACTTGTTGCGAAAGGGCCATTGGCCTGATCGGCATATATTTTTGGCAGCAAAGCCATTAATGTAGTGCGACGTTCGTCGCATTCTTCGTAATGTGAGAAACAGGACTCGGGTGACGCGTCAGCGATTGGCCGGTTTTCGGCTGAATTCTGGTGCGATCTACTGCGCTGAAACCCTCACGAGTCAATAAAAACAACGTAAACAGGGCGATCTATGACTTCCTCCTTAGTGACTCCAAAAGCCACCCTGGGTGGTTTTAAATCCAAACTGCTGGCTTTGGCGGCGCTGGTTCTGCTGGCGGGATGCTCCGCCAATCCGATCTACACCACCACCGGCATCGTGTTGTCCAACTACTCCGAGGGCGAGGCAACGCCCTATGTTCTGCAAACCAAAGACACTCGTATGGCCTGCAGGCTGGGTGAGGGGATTGACCCCTTGCTGTACTCTTTCTCCCGCGTAACCTCCGCTCCGGATTCAACCGGCTCGATGATGATGCTGTTGGCGGCAAACTGCGCCGAGTATGAAGCCTGGGAAGAAGAGCTGCGCTATCTGCGGGCCGATTACCAGGGCAATGTCTCTGCCGCCAAGGATGCCCGTGAAAGCATGAAGCGGATGAACGCCCAGGTGGCCACCCGTCGTTATCAGTCGTTCCAGCGGGCGATGAGTGCGTACGATTACGATCCTTCTGCCGAGAACGCCGACTGCCCGTTCCTGTTCGAGGAACAGGATGAGCTTACCTTCATGCTCGGCCTGTTGACCGGCATGCAAGGCATCGTCAACGATGCCAACTCAGGCGCCATGGCCGGTGTTCCCCGTAACATCGCGCCGCAGGCCGAGCGTGCCGCCCAATGCCTGGATAACGAGAAGTGGGGCGGGCTGCCCAACGCCATCCGGTCCCTGGTGTGGTTGCTGATTCCCGATACCCAGCCTGCTCTGGCGCCGGACCCCTGGCGGGTCTTCAAGGACAGCTCGCGGCTTGGCATCGAGAGCGGCATTCGTGCGTCCATGGCGCTTGAAGCCGTGGCCGCGGAAACCTTTGGTCGCCCGGATGTGCTGGAAGACGTGCTCAAGCGCTACGTCGAATCGGAAGAGCGGTTCGAAGTGCGTGAGGAGTATCAGATTGTGGACAAGATCGCCGGTGAGGTCATGTTGTTCACCTCTGACAAGTACTGGACCGCAAACTATGGATACCGCACTCCGCAGCGGTTCTTCGGGCAGCTCAGCGAGGAGCGTCCCGGCGAAGAAACGGAAGTCATGGATCTGGACAGCCTGCTGTAAGCCGGCGACGTATCCCTTCGACATCATTGTACAAACATAAAAACGACCCGGAGGTCCCACATGTTTCGTAAAACCCTTGCTGCAATGACCCTGTCTCTGGCTGCACCGGTAGCCGCCGCTGAGCCAGTTAAAATGTGCGTGTTCGATGTCATCGGCGCTAACGGCGATGTCTTCAACATGGTGAAGGACTATGCCCTGGAAATGAAAGCCCTCGGCGTTGACTTCGACCTGCGCCCGTACACCGACGAAGGTGTCGCGGTCGGTGACTTCAACTCCGGACAGTGTGACGTCGTTGCGGCGACCGATCTGCGTACCCGTCCGTTTAACCGATTCACCGGCAGCATCAGCGCGGTCGGTGCCATTCCGACCTACGACGATCTGCGCACTCTGCTAGCGACCCTGGCCCAGGCCAAGGCTGCGCCGCTGATGAAAGAGAACGGTTATGAAGTGCTGGGTATCGTTCCCGCTGGCGCCGGTTACCTGTTCGTGAACGACCGCTCCATCGACACAGCGGGCGAACTGGCCGGTAAGCGCATGGCAACCCTGGACTACCAGAAAGACGCCATCCACATGGTGAACTACGTGAAGGCCACCGTGGTGCCATCCGACATCACCAACTTTGCCGGCAAATTCAACAACGGTTCTGTGGACACCGCTTATGCACCGGCGTTCGCCTATGAGGCACTGGAACTGTACAAGGGCATCGGTGACACCGGCGGTATTGTCGATTACCCGCTGGCCCAGCTGACCATTCAGATCATCGCCAAGGATGACGTGCTGGACGACGCCACCGCGCAGCAGTCCCGCGAAGTCGCCTGGGGCATGTACGGTCAGGCCATGGATCTGGTGACCCGTCTGGAGAACGCCATCCCGGAAGAGAAGTGGATCCGCATTCCCGACAACGACGTTCAGGGCTACCAGGAAATGTTCCGCGAGAACCGTATCCAGCTGCGTGACGGCATCGGTGGTGCCAGCCAGGTCTATCATCCGAAGATGATGAGCCTGCTCAGCAACATTCGCTGTGCCAGCAACCCCGGTTCGTCCGAGTGCACCGCCGGTAACCGTGAATAACAGCTGATACCAAGACCAAAAAAGGGCTGAACCTTCATGATCTCGCGCGTACTTTCTTCAGCCAGGGCCACAACAATTTACCCCGTGCATCGCCTGCACGGGGGCATCCTGTTGCTGCTCCTGTTGTTTACCCTGCTCCTCGGAATGGGAAATTCGTTCCACTCACGGCTACTCTGGATCGGTGAGCAGACTTGGCCGAACTACTATCTGCTCAACCCCGATGCGGTGGAGCCGCAATGCGAACTCGAAATGGATGTCGAAAGGGAAGTACAGCGCAGGCTGGACGCGTACCAGCCGGATCCCGATGACCTGTTCAGCTCGCCCCCCAATCCTGGCGCTCTCCGGGAATCGTTGCAGCGCAACCTGGAGATGTGTCAGCAGAAATTTGTGGCGTATGAAGAGAATCAGAAGCACGCCACACCTGCGCTTGCCGCCTTCAAGACGGTAGAGCAGGGGCTGGCGCACTTCCTCCTCGATAACATCGATCTGATGAAGTACCTGTTCATCGCGATGTTTGCCATGGCCGCGGCCATCTCGGCGCTGGATGCCGATCACATCGCCTTGCGGCTGCCGCGTAACCGGGCGGAGTGGCGCCTGAGCCAGGGCTCGCAACTGCTGGTCAACGGCCTGATGGTGTTGTCGCTGCAGTCCTACGCCGGCTTGTTGAGTTCGACGCCGGGTTCGGAGAGCACCGCTACGCTACAGAACGCCTGGACCCTGGTGTTTGGGTTGTTCATGATCATTAACGTGATCCGGCTTATGTGGGTGCCGGAGCGGATCAAGGCCGGTGGGCTCAG
>JBFHLR010000083.1:0-11062 GCA_041594735.1 Marinobacter sp. | reverse complement strand
GGCGCCCAGCAGGCAGTTCTCGCCCACGGAAATGATGATGTTGCCGCCACCGGACAGGGTGCCCATGGTGGAGCAACCGCCACCCAGGTCGGAACCCTTGCCGATCATGACGCCGGCGGAAATCCGGCCCTCGATCATGCTGGTGCCCTCGGTACCGGCGTTGAAGTTGATGAAGCCTTCGTGCATGACGGTGGTGCCTTCACCAACGTAGGCGCCAAGGCGAACCCGGGCGGTATCGGCAATCCGCACACCGGCAGGCACCACGTAGTCGGTCATCTGCGGGAATTTGTCGACGGATTTCACTTCCAGGGTGCGGCCTTCCAGGCGCGCCTGTAGCTGCCGGTCGGCCAGTTCGCTAAGGTCGATGGCGCCTTCGTTGGTCCATGCCAGGTTGGGCAGCAGACCGAAGATGCCGTCCAGCTTGAGGCCGTGGGGCTTGGCCAGGCGGTGGGAAATCAGGTGCAGCTTGAGGTAGACCTCTGGGGTGCTGCTGGCTGTCTCGTCGCTTTCCAGTACGGTGACCACAACCGGGCGGGTGCTCTTGGAAGCGAGCTCGGCCAGCTTGGCCTGGTCTTTGTGATCGGCCGCCGCCAGGGCGCCTGCCAGCGCGTTCAGCTCGGCTTGGGACGCTGCCAGCGCCTGGTTGCCGCCGCTGTAACCGAGGGTGTCCCGGGCGCACTGGAGCAGCGCGGCGTCGGGGTTCAGTACGGGCTGCTGATAAAAGACCTCCAGCCATTCACCTTGGCTGTTCTGGGTACCGATCCCAATTCCGAAAGCGAAGCTCATGAAGTTGCTCCTTGATGTGTAAGGTTGTCAGTCGTGCGCTGGGTCAGCCGGCGCTCGTACGGGTTGCAGTTAGTCGTTGTCGGCGTAAGTGGCCGCGGATTGCCGGGCCGGGCTCAGCGGCCGAATGCCTGGTCCCAGTCGGCGGCTTTGAAGCCTACCCGGACCTCGCCATCGTGTTCCACCACCGGTCTTTTGATGATGGATGGGTTGTCCAGCATGACCTGGTGGGCGGATTGGGCGTCAATGGTATCACGAACCTCATCCGGCAGTTTGCGCCAGGTGGTGCCGCGACGGTTGAGCAGGATCTCCCAGCCCAGGGATTCCTCCCACTTGCCCAGTTGCTCACTGGACAGGCCGTCCTTCTTGAAATCGTGGAAGTCGTAGGCGATGCCCGCCTCATCCAGCCACTTGCGGGCTTTTTTGACGGTGTCGCAGTTCTTGATGCCGTAGAGTTTCATGGTCATGGGTTAAATTGTTTGAACGTTAGATCGGTTAATCGAGAGAGTTTCTTTGGGCCTGTCGACCCAGGTCGTTACCTAATACCCGACCGGGTACGCAGGTAGGTGACGATGCGCTCCGCCGCTTCCACGCACTCCTCCAGGGGTGCCACCAGGGCCATGCGAACCCGTCCCTCGCCGGGGTTGTGGCCATCCGCCGTACGGGACAGGTAACGCCCAGGGAGCACATGCACGTTCTGGCGCTCGGACAGTTCCAGGGCAAACGTCTCGTCGTCCACCGGTGTTTTCGGCCACAGATAGAAGCCGGCATCCGGGTAGGCTACGTCCATCACCTGTCCGAGGATGGGCACCACTGCCTCGAACTTGGCGCGGTAGGCAGCGCGGTTGGCCTGAACGTGGGCTTCGTCCTGCCAGGCAGCGATGCTCGCCAGCTGATGCTGGATCGGCATGGCGCAGCCATGGTAGGTGCGATAGCGAAGATAGGCCTTGAGAATACGGGCGTCACCGGCCACGAAGCCGGACCGCAGGCCCGGCAGGTTGCTGCGCTTGGACAGGCTGTGGAACACCACGCAGCGGGCGTAATCGTCCCGGCCGATGGCGGCGCAGGTCTGCAACAGGCCTTCGGGCGGATTACTCTCGTCTGGGTAGAGTTCCGAATAGCATTCGTCGGAGGCGATCAGAAAGTCGTGCCGGTCCGCCAGGGCGATCACCTTGGTGAGCGTCTCCCGGGGGATGACCGCGCCACTGGGATTGCCCGGTGAGCACAGGAACAGGATCTGGCAGTCGTCCCACACCTGAGCGGGCACCCGGTCAAAGTCGGGTATAAAACCGTTACTCTCGTCGCAGGGCAGGTAGTGGGGTTGGGCTCCGGCCAGCAGCGCAGCGCCTTCGTAGATCTGGTAAAACGGATTGGGGCTGACCACGCGGGCGCCCGGCTTGCTTGGGTCCACCACGGCCTGCACCAGTGAAAAGATGCCTTCCCGGGTGCCGTTGACCGGAACAATATGGTGGTCGGCGGTCAGGCTGCCCGGTGCCAGGTCGAAGCGCTGGGTGGCCCAGTCGGCAATGGCTTGGCGCAGCTCGTCCAACCCTTTGGTGGTGGGATAGTTGGCCAGTCGCTGCAGGTTGTCGGCGATGACTCGCTGAACGAACTCCGGCGCCGGGTGCTTGGGCTCGCCAATCCCCAGGGAGATGGGGGCAAGGTCCGTCGGCGTCGCGATGCCGGCCTTGAGCTTGGCCAGCTTCTCGAACGGGTAGGGGTGCAGTAGGTCCAGGTTCGGGTTCATCGGGTGTTGTTCAGCCTTAATTGGGGGTTGTCCAGCTTAACTCGGTGTTGATCAACATCATTGGGTGTTGTCTAACAGCGTACAGAGATCTTCCTGGAGCTGTTGGCAGACGCCAGGATCACGAATGGGCTCACCGTTCTCATCGGTGACGAAGAATACGTCTTCAACCCGCTCGCCCAGTGTGGCGATCTTGGCGTTGGTCAGGCGCACACGGTGCTCCAGCAAAACCTGGCCTATGCGGGCCAGCAGTCCGGGCCTGTCCGGTGTGATGACTTCCATGACCGTGCGTTGATTCACGGTGTCGTTGGAGAAGGTCACCTCCGTCGGGAAGGCGAAGTGCTTGAGCTGGCGGGGGGTGCGCCGATGGATGATCTCCGGGTAGTCCTCCGGGTCATCGAGTTCTTCGATCAGGCGTTTGCGAACCCGGTCCTTGCGGGCAGGGTCGACGCCCAGCGGTTGGCCCCGGTCGTCCAGCACCACGTAGGAACTGATGGAAAACGGGCCATTGCCGCAGCTGATCCGGGCATCGGCGATGTTGAGGTTGAGCTGCTCAAGCACCGCGGTGGTGGCAGCAAACAGCGCCATGCGGTCCTTCATGTAAATGGTGATCTGCGAGTAGCCGTCGGTTGGGCCGCCGCGGGTATCGCGAATCATGACCAGCGGATCCGGGTTGTCGCCGTGGCGGATGATGGCGGCGGTCTGCCAGGCGATATCCACCGTCGAATCCTGCAGGAAATACTCCTGGTCGAGGGTGGACCAGATGCAGTCAATCTGAGCATCGGAGAAGTTCTGCGCCTGCAGCATTTCCCGGGCTTCGGTCTGGGTGGCCCGTACCCACTCGCGACGGTCCACCGGATTTTCCGTGCCCCGGCTCAGAGCCCGTTTGGCTTCCAGGTACAGCTGGCGCAAAAGCGAGGCGCGCCAGGTGTTCCACAGGTTGGGGTTCGTGGCGCTGATGTCGCACACGGTGAGCACAAACAGGTAATCCAGATGTACTTCACTGGGCACCCCTCGGGCGAACGCGTGGATGATGTCCGGATCGGAAATGTCCTTGCGCTGAGCGGTCATCGACATCAGCAGGTGGTTCTCCACCAGCCAGGAAATCAGCTGGCTGTCCCGTTCACTGAGGTGATGGCGCTGGCAGAAGGCTTCGGCATCCACCGCGCCCAGTTCGGAATGGTCCCCGCCCCGGCCCTTGGCGATGTCGTGATACAGTCCGGCGATGAACAGGACTTCCAATTTGGGCAGCCGGTGAATCAGTCGCGACGCCAGGGGGAACTCGGAGCGGGTTTCCGGGCCGCCGAGTCGTGCCATGTTGCGGATGACCCGCAGGGTGTGGGCATCCACGGTATAGATGTGGAACAGGTCGTGCTGCATTTGCCCGATAATCTTGCCGAATTCCGGCAGGTAGCGCCCCAGCACGTTGTATTTCTTCATCGCCGACAAGGTACGGTCCAGTCGGTGAGGGGTGCGGAGCAGCTCCATAAACAGGCTGGTTACCGCGAGGTCGTTGCGGAAGGCGTCATCGATCAGATGGCGGTGCGCCCGCAGGGCGCGAATGGTACTGGCCCGGATGCCGACAATTTCCGAATGCTGCGCCATCAGCACGAAAATCTCCATGATGGCGTAGGGCGCATAGGCGAAGACCTGGTTGTTGGTCGCTTCAATATAGCGGTTGCGAATCTGAAAGCGGCGGTTGAGCGGCTGGATCGCCTCCTGGCCGTCGCTGTCCAGGATAGCCTCGTCGTAATACTGCAGGATGACATCGGTTAGCTCGGCCAGTGCCAGCACCGTACGGTAATAGGCCTGCATCATGAGCTCGACGCCCAGTCGCTTGCCCTCGTCCCGGTAACCCAGCATGTGGGCCAGGGCCCTTTGGTGGTCGAACAGCAAGCGGTTTTCATTGCGGTCGGCAATCAGCTGTAGGCCGTAGCGCAACCGCCACAGGAAGGTCTCGCCGGCCTGGAGGATCTGGTGTTCCTCCTGGGTCAGAATGCTGTAGCGGGTCAGGTCGGCAATGCTGTCGAGGCCGAAATGGCGTTTGGTGATCCAGCCAATGGTCTGGATGTCCCGCAGGGTGCCGGGGGAACCCTTAACGTTGGGCTCCAGGTTGTATTCGGTGTCGCCGTATTTGTCGTGGCGCTGTTTCTGCTCGTTGCGTTTGGCGATGAAATAATCCCGATCGGTGCTGATGGCGTCGGAGAAAATGGCTTCGGCAAGACCGCTTCGAAGCTCGTCGGGCCCCGCGATGGTGCGGGTTTCCAACAGGTTGGTGAGAATGGTGACGTCTTCCCGGGCGGCGTCATTGCATTCGTCCAGGCTGCGGACGCTGTGTCCGATGTCGAGACGCAGATCCCACAGCAGGGTGATAAAGGCGCCCAGATCCTCCTGCCAGTCTTCCTGGACACCGCTGCGAGTCAGAATGAGCAGATCAATGTCAGAGTGGGGGTGCAATTCGCCACGACCGTAGCCGCCTACGGCCACCAGGGCGATATCGGCGGACTGGGCAAACGGGTAGCGGGACCAGATCAGCTGGAGCACCCGGTCCACGGTGTGGGCGCGGGCGTGTACCAGTTCGCGCACACCCGCACCCTGCCGGAACGCCTCGGCGTCGGCATCGTAGCGGGTTCGCAACAGCTCTCGGGCCGCCAGGACCGGAGACGGTTCTTCGCTAATTCGTGTTTCCAGCTCCGCAATGTCCACCTAGAACGACTCTTCCGTACGTTTGGTCAGTACCTCGCAGCCGTCTGCAGTCACCAATAGCGTGTGTTCCCACTGGGCCGACAGCTTGTGGTCCTTGGTGACCACGGTCCAGCCATCCGGGAGCAGCTTGGTGTGGTACTTGCCCTGGTTGATCATTGGCTCGATGGTGAAGGTCATCCCTTCCTGTAGCTCCATGCCGGTGCCGGGCTTGCCGTAATGCATGACCTGTGGCTCCTCATGGAAGACCTTGCCGATGCCGTGACCGCAATAGTCCCGTACCACCGAATAGCGGTGCTTCTCGGCGTGTTGCTGGATTACATGTCCGATATCGCCCAGGCGGGCACCGGGCTTGACCAGTTCGATACCTTTATAGAGGCATTCCTGGGTAATCTGAATCAGCCGCTCGGTGCCCGGCTTGGGTTTACCGACAATGAACATCTTGCTGGTGTCACCGTGGTACTGGTCTTTGATCACGGTGACGTCGATGTTAATGATGTCGCCATCCTTGAGGACTTTTTTCTCGGTCGGAATGCCATGGCAGATCACGTGGTTGACCGAGGTACAGATGGATTTCGGGAAGCCCTTGTAATTAAGCGGCGCCGGAATCGCCTGTTGCACATTGACAATATAGTCGTGGCAAATCCGATCAAGCTCCTCGGTGGATACCCCCGGCGTGACGTGCTCTCCAATCATCTCAAGGACCTCTGCCGCCAGTTTGCCTGCGACGCGCATCTTCTCGATTTCTTCCGGAGTCTTGATCGATACCTGCATTGCGATTCCCGTTGATTTGAGCCAAACCGCTATTTTAGGGGGGCAGGGGCCAGGGAACAAGGCTGGCGCGGGTGGATGTCCGATGAAATGGTTGGCCGGGTAAGGCGTGGGCGGTCGGTCGATGGGGGTGGTTGATGGTGAAATAAATGGCGCTGCCGAGTCGTTTTGTGGTATAAACGCGCCCGCTGGAACAAATTCCGGCAAATTCACACACGCGTCGGCACGTTGTCCCAGGGTGCCTGCCTTTTCTCTTTAACTGATTAACTAAAGGAAAGGTAGGTTGGGGCAATTGGACGTGTGGAGGACTAACCCGAAGCTAAAAGGTAAATATCATGGCTCAGGTAAATATGCGTGACCTGCTGAAGGCAGGTGCTCACTTCGGTCACCAGACCCGTTACTGGAACCCGAAAATGGGCAAATACATTTTCGGTGCCCGCAACAAGATTCATATCATCAACCTGGAGCAGACTGTTCCTGCCATGAACGACGCCCTGAAGTTCGTTCAGCAACTGGCAGAGAGCAAGAACAAGGTTCTGTTCGTAGGTACCAAGCGTGCCGCTGCAAAGATCATCAAGGAAGAGGCGGAGCGCGCCGGTCAGCCGTTCGTCAACCATCGCTGGTTGGGTGGTATGCTGACCAACTACAAGACCATCCGTCAGTCCATCCGCCGTTACCGCGACCTGGAAACCCAGAGCAAAGACGGCACGTTCGACAAGCTGACCAAGAAAGAAGCGCTTGAGCGTACCCGCGAGATGGACAAGCTGGAGCGCAGCATCGGTGGTATCAAGGACATGGGCGGCCTGCCGGATGCCCTGTTCGTCATCGACGTTGACCACGAGCGTATCGCCATCAAAGAAGCCAACAAGCTGGGCATTCCTGTTATCGGTGTGGTGGACACCAACAGCGATCCGGACGGCGTTGACTACGTGATCCCTGGTAACGACGATGCCATTCGCGCCATCCAGATCTACGTTAAGGCCATGGCAGACACCTGCCTTGAAGGTGCTCAGGCTGGCCCGGGTGCCGATGAATTCGTTGAAGTCAGTGAAGATGCCGAAGGCGCCGCACCGGCTGCCGAGTAAGGTTTCGGACGTCTTTTGCTGACTGTGTTTCAGCGATCGAATGTGGGGGCTGAGGGGTTATTCTCCGGTCCCCCTTTCTTTAAATAGAAACAACCCCATTACATCTGTACCGGCCCCCCGGGGGCGGGACTCCAGATTCCTGAAAGTGAGAGGATTGAACATGGCTGCTATTACCGCTGCAATGGTCAAGGAGCTGCGTGAGCGCACTGGTCTTGGCATGATGGAGTGCAAGAAGGCACTGGTGGAAGCTGACGGCAGCGTTGACGCTGCAATTGAAGAACTGCGTAAGTCTTCTGGCCTGAAGGCTGCCAAGAAAGCCGGTCGTACTGCCGCCGAAGGCGTGTCCCTGATCAAGGTGACTGACGACAGCACCAGCGCTTTCATCCTGGAAGTGAACTGCGAAACCGACTTCGTTGCTCGTGATGACAACTTCCTGGCGTTTGCCAACGAAGTACTGGCGCTGGCCGTTGCAAACGGCGAAACCGACGTTGCCAAGCTGATGGAAGGCGATCTGGAAGCCAAGCGTGAAGCGCTGGTTCAGAAAATCGGCGAGAACATCACCGTACGTCGCATCGTTAAGGTTGACGGCCCGGTTGTGGGTGGTTACGTCCACAGCAACAACAAGATTGCCTGTGTGGTTGCCATCACCGCCGGCGATTCCGAAGTCGCTCGCGATGTGGCGATGCATGCCGCTGCGGTTAACCCGCGGGTAGGCAAGCCGGACGACATGCCTGCTGAAGAGCTGGAAAAAGAGAAGGAAATCATCAAGGCCCAGCCAGACATGGCAGGCAAGCCTGCTGAAATCGTCGAGAAGATGATGGGCGGCCGGATCAAGAAGTTCCTCAAGGAAAACAGCCTGGTTGAGCAACCGTTCGTCAAGAACCCGGACCAGACCGTTGGTGAGCTGATCAAGTCCGCCGGTGGCGAGCTGGTTAGCTTTGTTCGCCTGGAAGTGGGTGAAGGCATCGAGAAAGAAGAAGTGGACTTTGCCGCCGAAGTTGCAGCTGCAGCTGGCACTGGCAAGGCCTGATCCTTCTTTGCGCTCGGCACTGTCAGCAGTGCTGGGGGCTCCCAAGTCTGCCACGTTGGCTGGGGCAACCCGGCTCTCGTGGCGGGCTTGTATCTGAGATACCCCTTTTGGTTTGGTCGTGCGTCTTGGTCAAACCGTGGGCTGCAAGAGGTATGTCAGATGCAAGCCCGGTTCCGAGGTCGCGCCGTCTACCTGGCGCGGCACTCCCGTAGCGTCACTTTCCTGCCAGACATCGATATAGGGGATCATCATGCCAAAGTCGTCGAAGACTCAACCGAGATACAAGCGCGTTCTGCTCAAGCTCAGCGGCGAAGCCCTGATGGGAGAGCTCGACTTTGGCATCGACCCCAAGGTTCTGGATCGCATGGCGCTGGAAATCGGTGCGCTGATCGGAATTGGTGTTCAGGTTGGCCTGGTGATTGGTGGCGGTAATCTGTTTCGGGGGGCTGCGCTGAACGCCGCCGGTATGGACCGGGTCACCGGTGATCACATGGGAATGCTGGCAACGGTGATGAATGGCCTGGCGATGCGGGACGCACTGGAACGCTCCAATATCCGCACGCGGGTCATGTCCGCCATCCCCATGAGTGGTATTGTGGAGCATTATGACCGCCGGCGAGCGGTTCGGGATCTCAAGGACGGCGATGTGGTGATTTTCTGCGCCGGCACCGGTAACCCGTTCTTCACAACGGATTCGGCGGCCTGCCTGCGGGGCATTGAGATCGAGGCCGATGCGGTACTCAAGGCCACCAAGGTGGATGGCGTGTACTCTGCAGATCCGGTGCTCGACCCAACCGCAGAGAAATACGACGCCCTGTCCTATGATGAAGTATTGGACAAGAAGCTTGGGGTAATGGATCTGACGGCGATCTGTCTGGCCCGTGATCACGACATGCCCCTGCGAATTTTTGACATGAATCAACCCGGCGTGCTGACCCGTATTGTGACCGGTGAGCCGGAAGGCACGTTGATTGAATAATCCCGGATCGAACGTTACCCCGGATTCCCAACGGATCGTGTAAGACAACGAATTGAGGATGCTGCAGTGATTAACGAAATCAAATCCGATGCCGAGCAACGCATGAAAAAGAGCCTGGAAGCTCTGGCGTCCGCGTTTAACAAAATCCGCACCGGTCGTGCCCATCCGGCCATTCTCGATAGCGTCATGGTGAATTACTATGGCCAGGAAACGCCCCTCAAGCAGGTGGCGAGCGTTAATGTAGAAGACAACCGTACGCTGCTGGTGTCTCCCTGGGAAAAGAACCTGGTACCGAATATCGAGAAAGCCATCATGATGTCTGATCTGGGGCTGAATCCCTCCACCAGTGGTGACGCCATCCGGGTGCCCATGCCCATGTTGACCGAAGACACCCGTCGTGAAATGGTCAAGCAGGCAAAGGCCGATGCTGAGCATGGCCGGGTTTCCATCCGTAACGCCCGACGTGATGCCAACAGCGTCGTTAAGGATCTGCTGAAGGAAAAGGAAATCAGTGAGGACGATCAGCGTCGTGCCGAAGATGAGATCCAGAAGCTGACGGATCGCTACATTGCGGAAGTGGAAAAGATGCTCAAAGCCAAGGAAGAGGACTTGATGGAGGTGTAAGCCTCCATTCACTTTCACCAATGAATGACCTGGGAGGCCCGGCGGGGCATTACCGGGGCAGGGGATAGCATGACGGACAGTGTATCCGCAGACATTCCGGTCACCGCCGATGCCCGGCCCCGGCACGTGGCCATCATCATGGATGGCAATAACCGCTGGGCCAAGGCTCACCGGCTGAAAGGGGTCGCTGGTCACAAAGCCGGCGTCAAGGCGGTCAAGGCCGTGGTCGAGACGTGTGCCAGGGAAGGGGTTGAGGTGCTCACCCTGTTTGCTTTTTCCAGCGAAAACTGGCGTCGCCCGGAGGAGGAAGTCTCCGCCCTGATGCGATTGTTTCTGTTCGCGTTGGAGCGAGAGGTCAAAAAACTTCACCGCAACAACATCCGGCTTCGCATCATTGGCGATCGCAGTGCTTTCAGTCCCAAGCTGCAGGAACATATGGCCCGTGCGGAGGAGTTAACCCGGGACAACACGCTGATGACCCTGGTGATCGCCGCGAACTACGGTGGCCATTGGGATATCACCCAGGCGACCCGCAAAGTGGCCGAAGAGGTGCGCAACGGCCGTCTCGCCCTTTCCGATGTCAACGACACGGTCATCCAGCAACACCTGTCCATTGGCGACTTGCCGATGCCCGATCTGTTGATCCGTACTGCCGGTGAGCAACGGGTCAGCAATTTCTTGCTGTGGCACCTGGCCTACACCGAATTCTATTTCTCCGATGTTTACTGGCCGGATTTTCTCGAAGACGAGATGCGCAAGGCGCTAGCGGCTTATTCCCAGCGCCAGCGCCGATTCGGCCAGACCGATGATCAGCTTGCCGCTGCCCACCCGCTTGAAAATAATGACCTATAAGCGAATAAGACTGTGCTCAAAACCCGCATTATCACCGCTCTGATTCTGGCCCCCATCGCGATTGGTGGCATCTTTTTCCTGCCACCGCTGGGCTTTGCTTTGTTTACCGGCGCCATCATCACGCTCGGCGCCTGGGAGTGGGCAAATATGGCGGGCTTGACCCGCCAGTTTGCTCGAGTGGCCTATGCCGCTGCCGTAGCCCTGGTGCTGTGGTTGGTGTACCAGCCCCATTCGGCGGTCCTGTGGCTGGCGGTGGCGTGGTGGTTCGTCTGCCTGCTGCTGGTGCGTAGCTATCCGTCGGGTAGTGCGAGCTGGTCCCCGGTTGCGGTCCGCATGCTGATGGGATTGGCGGTGCTGGTACCGGCCTGGGTCGGGCTCAATGTGTTGCGCACAGGCAGCTTCCAGTTCGGCGGTGTTGATAATAACCTGCTGATTATCCTATATGTTTTCTGCATCGTCTGGGTCGCAGACATTGGCGCCTATTTCGCGGG